>JAZNKR010000001.1:0-14223 GCA_045578665.1 Bacteroidaceae bacterium
TTTAGGACGCGACAATTTTAAAGAGATTAGCAAAATATAAAAACAGAAAGATGTGTCCAAAGATTAGCTTAAAGTGGAACAACTTTTCAAGTTACTTATTTCCACCGACATTATCCACCGACATTGCAATGCAACGTTGCATTTTAGGTAATATATTTGATAATCATTATAAATTTTAATTCAATAAGTTCAAATCAATATCAGGGACTATAACCTCCGTAAGCTTATCCTTTACAAGGAATCCCATATAAAGAGGTATCGTAAGTATCTCCTCTTCGCGCCCTACATTATATCGCCCAAGTTTGATTGCATTATTGAGGTGATAAACATTCTTATTTTTCAAAGCCGTTTTCAGACTCTTTGTTTTACCTGATTTCGCTTTAACTTCAAGCACAACACATTCACCCTTGTATCGCACAAGGAAGTCCAATTCAAGACCACTGTCCTTCTGGAAATAGTACAACTTTTGTCCTGACTTACAAAGAAAATCCGCCATAAGATTCTCGAATATAGCACCTTTGTACCCCAGAAGATTGCCTTTTAAGATATCTGCTTGGGTGCCATAATCAAGCATTGCCACGAGAAGTCCTATATCTGCGGTGTACAACTTAAAACAGTCCTTAATAGAATTTCCTTCAAGTGGCAGTTCTGTAACCTGAGTATTATAACATCTCTTTGCAATACCAGCATCTTCAAGCCACTGAAGGCTACCTATATACTGCGACGAGCGTCCTCCCTTGCGTACTGTTGAATACTGGAATTTCTTATTATCCTTGGCTAATTGCTTGGGGATTGACTCGAAACATTCACGGATACGAGGTTTGTCTGCATCATCAGCATACTTGACCATATCCTCCTCGTATTCATCAATAAGGTTTCGCTGCACTTTGTAAGTGAGCTCGATATTTTTGGTTTCAAGGAATGTGTTCACAACCTCAGGTAGACCTCCAACTATGACATATCTATACAACAGTTCCATCATTACCTTGTGTATTCCATCGGGAACTACCGTCTCATTCTCAAAGCACGCTTTAACCGAATCAATAACCTTGTCGTTGATTCCATTTGCCCACAAGAACTCCTCAAAATCCAAAGGGTACATTTCGACCACAGTCTCATACCCAACAGGGATAGAGTCTTGTCCGCCCTCGATTGTTTTATCACTTTTACCATATCCCCTCACACCCAAGAGAGAACCGGTTGCAATAACATCAAAACGCCCATCTATTTGGAACGACTTTAATGCAGTTCTCGCCTCTCTGCACTCTTGAATCTCATCAAGGATAATGCAAGTCTTTCCGTTAACGAAACGACTGCCCGGTATCAAGGCAGACAAGTTAAGGATAATGGTATCTACATCTATATTGCCGGCAAAGGCTGACTTTTTATCAGGTTCAAGAATGAAGTTCATATAAACCACACTCTCGTAATTCTCCTTTGCAAATTTTTGGACAATGTATGTCTTTCCACATTGGCGAATACCTTTTATCACAAGTGGCTTCTTGGATCCAGAGGCTTTCCATTCAACCAAAACTGACTCGATTTTTCTTTTCAGCATCGTATTGTATATTGGTTCGAGTGCAAAAATACACTTTTTCAAGCGAAAAATTTAATATCGCAACATTTTTTACAGCGAATAAGTAGGGATTTAATACACTTTTCCTAACGAAAGCACGACATCTTGTAGCAACCTCAAAAAGTAGACTTGTAGCAGCCTCAAAAAGTAGACACTAAAAATAAATTTAGTTAAACATAATTTTTAAAAGTAGACAATCGCGATATTTTTGTCTGATTTGATTTTACAAAAGTAGACATTTTCTACATTTGTAAGTCATTCAAGGGGAGGTGGATTCAACTGCGAAAGCGGTTGAAGACGGAGGGGGACTCGCGCGGTATAGTTTATTGCTGTAGGATGGGTAAAGAACTCCTCCGAACTTTTTTGTACAAACAAAAAAATGCAAGAATAGGCTTAGCGCCCGTTCTTGCATTCTACGATTCATTGTCTTTGTCTTTTCCGCATACTCTGACGGCGTGTCTTGTTTCTCTCCTCATCGAACTTCAGATACTTCTTATATTGCTTGGGAGAGAGAATCTGTTTCATCTGTTCGTTCATGGCGTCGCGACGTTTCTTCATCAACTCATCGCGGGCTTTCATCCACTCCTCACGGCTCTTGTCGTCGCGGCGGGGAGGAGCAACCTTTTCGCCTTTCTTACGCATCTTTTCCATGCGTGCAGAACGCGCTTTCATGCTGTCCTGCATAGCTGCAACATCGGAGTATTTCAGGATATACACCAACTGATATTGGAGCGAGTCGAGCCCCACAGCCTCGTTTATGGCATCAGCCTCCATCTTCGCCATTGCTTCGGGCGAGAAATTGCGGCGCATCTCCCTGCCTTGCCCGGGACGACCCTCGCGGCGACGGTTGTTGTCCTGCGCGCAGAGCATTATGCCCGGCAACAAAAGAAATGCAATAATAAAAAGTTTTTTCATAGTACTCGTTTTTAGTTATCTGTTACTTTGACACGAAAATAGCTATTAGGTTTAATTCCGGGATACGTTGAAATTATCCAACCTAAAGTTTTATTTTCACTGCCTTGTTGCCTGCACGTATTATATAAATACCGCTATCCAAAGTTATCTGTTCACCGGAGTAATTGTCAATCCTTTCTACAACAGAGCCGGCAGCCGAGTAGATAACGACACTGCAATTATCGGCATTTGTCAGAGTGATGCTGTTGCCGTTCACCTTCACAGCTGCATCGGCATTGACTATATCAACTGCTGTTGAACCGCCACTATCTTTCACGGCAAACATAACATCGTCTGCCCGTTTTTCGAGGTTTGCACTGTCAACCACAAGTATATCCTTGATTTTTACTACCGGCGGTTCCGCAGCTACGGAATCGGGAGTGAGTATTTCGAAGTTCATAACAGGCTTGTCGCATACAAACGGGGTTCCATTCTTATTGTATACCACAACACGGTAAAGCCCGTCTGTAATTTTCGTATAGACGACACTGTCGCCATGAGCCCCATTTTCTGTAAAGATATTCTCTATTACAACATTCGACGGCGCTGCAATATCCGCTTGAATGGCTTTTATACCCTCCTTATTGTTCTGCAAGTGAATCGGGACGTTTATAACACTTCCCATAGCATCAGTTTCGCCGACATTCACAAGGGCAGTTGCGGAAACAGGCGTTTCATAGAAGTACATCGGTGGGAGAGGCTCGCCGGAAGCAAGCAGCCCCGCGCTCCTTACAAAATCACTGTAATCTATTTTTCCATCTCCATCAATGTCAGCCTTTGCTATATTGAATTTCTCGTCTGTTTTACCGGCAAGATAATCGGCAAACAGAGCAACATCCTGTATTGTCAGCAGGTCGTTGCAGTCAATATCGCCGATCAATGTGTGGACAATGTCCTTTATATCATATTCCTTAAGGTTGGCAAAGATGTAATCATGGCGTTTCTTCAACCAATTCTGCATTGTTTTGATTTTTGAGCCATATTCGCTGCCGTCCCCCCAACGGTCGTTATTGTTCATGAAAGAATATTCGGCAAAAGAATAGTAGTCGCTTATGTACTCACTTATCTCTTCGATATATCCATTATCTACAAACTCTTTCCAGACTTTATAATAGTGTTTCCCGAACTCCTCATTGTCCATTAATGCCTGGAAAAAGTTCCTGCCTTCTGTACCCATTGAAAGCAGTTTGGTAGTGTAGCCAATTTCGAAATATCTTCCGGTATTCTCGTAACCGAAGGCCCAATCAAAATCCCATAATGGTCCGAACACAATCTTTGAGTCGGGTGAACAGATGTCGTCTTTCCACAAATATGTACTTTTAGGATGACAAAGCTCCTTGTTGAGCACCAGTTCATTTACCAAAAGGAAACGTGCAGCAGCATCAAGATCAAGGTATTGACCAAGCGGGCCGTTATTGTATAGCGCCTCCTCAAATTTAGCAAAATCGGCTTGGATAGCACTGAATTTTGCCTCTCTCTCTGCTTCGTCATAGTCAAAGAGGTCGGGATCCTTAACATTTACCGGAAGGTCGTATATCCCTGACTTGAACTTAAAATCTTCATCGAAATAAGAATCAAGTTCGAGCAAATATCCAAGATCTTCGTCAACATCAACACTGTTGCCGCTTAAACCGACCTGTTCCGTAAACATATAGCTTCCCATATATTCGCCATTCATATAAAGTTCTACGGGTATAATGTGGTTGGCGTATGAGGCATTGGCCAGTTGTCCTATTTTCATAGCTATAGCATTGGCCATAAGTGCACCGTGCTGTGCATTGGCCAGCAACACCCAGCTTTTGCCTTTTGTAAGGCCGAAGGGCTTTACTTTAGAGGCAAATTTCAGTCTATACGGTTTTTTCGCATATCCCCAGGTTGAGTTTCCACGACCTTTTATCTGAACCGAATCGCTGAAATCGTCATACACCCCGAAACCTGAAATCGATATTTTTGCATCGAGATATGTCTCTTTGGTGATACTTGACGCCGGGTATGCCATATCAATGTCTATGCGTGGAGCTTGACCACTATCTGTCAGCCACTTGGGAATAATTGTATAAAGGCGTCCAAAGGGCACCTTAATATTTTCATAGGTGGAATCCTTTGCCATCACC
The DNA here is from genome assembly GCA_045578665.1 of Bacteroidaceae bacterium. Lineage (GTDB taxonomy): Bacteria > Bacteroidota > Bacteroidia > Bacteroidales > Bacteroidaceae > HGM04593. Next base: position 4,645 of record JAZNKR010000001.1, read on the forward strand.
TCCAACACAACATTATAGCCGGGATAGGTTACAGTATATTGCACTGAATCGGCAAAGCTGTTGCGACTCTTTTTACTTGTCTGCAACTTGTTGCCTATATATGCAATGCCACGCTCTTCGCTCAATTGGAAACTTGCAGTCAGCCACTTGCCTATGGAATTAAGACTTACCTCCACATTCTCGCTGCTACAGTCTGCGATGACATCGACATTCAGATTGGCATTATATTTATTGTTGAATTTGTATGATGTCAGATAAGGCAACTGCGGCACTTCGTTGCTTATGCCGTTATACTCACTTGCGTGGTACTTTATTATGCTGCCCGAATTCAGTGGAAGACAGAGTGTGTCGTTCTGTTCATAATGCTCTTTTGCGAGCGTACTTAAAGGATATGCATCAACTCCTCCATTTGTCAGCGACACGAACAGACAGGGTTCCTTGAAGACATCGACAGCCCTATAAAGAGAGTCGTTTATTTCGTCATCGTCGTCATCGTCGCCATACAGCATATCTTCGGTAAATTCATAACCTTTCGGTGTAATTCCGCACAATGTAGGGCTGAACTCATACTCGCTGCTGTTTGGTCTGCCGTACCACTCCAATGAAAAGGAATTAATCGGTTCCTTGAATGTCAATTCAATATAATGATACGCAGAAGGTGCATTACTGCTATAGTTCGAATGGAAATGATTGTTCAGCACTCCATCGTTCAATGCCGGCAGTCCTTCGCCGTCGTGCCAATTATGCTCATTGTGGTCGGCATTGGAAGTTGCCGTATATTCCACAGGGTTGCCATTGGCATCAAGCACCGTAAACTCACCCAGCACAAAATAGCAAAAGCCGTTTACGCGTGAAGGGATATTTGTCTCGACGACGGTAAAGCGTATTCCGTCAGTCGCCACAGGAGGAGTGTAAAGTTTTGTGTGTGCATAGTTCTGCGTTACCTCAGCCCCGTTTTCTTCCGTGGTAACTCTTGTGCCGCCATCGGGCATTGAAACTGTGTACGACCAGGGGGCTTCTGAAGACTGCGCCCAAACACTCGTCAGGCTTAAAACTACTACCAGTAGAAATGAAAATAGGCGTTTCATAAAGCAAAGTGGAATTAAGGGTTAAGCGTAAGAAGACCGCTTTTTTAAAAAAGCAGTAATCCATTTGCAAATTAAACAAGAAGCTGTTTGAATTTTATTTTCATAAGATAGGCTACACTCGCATTGCAATTGTAAGCAAGCTTACATTGCGCTCGTTTGCACTATCTTTCGGAATTATTTGAGAGGTATTTTGAGTAGATTTTCTTTCGCATTTTGCAGGGAATAGCGGGCTATTTCCAAAAAACAAGAAAGAAAAGATGCCAAAATAGACTCAAATAAACCGAAATAACATCGCAAATATAGAAATATTTTCCTATAAAATTCAAACAGCTTCTAAATTTCCCCGATAATTTCAATACTTTTCTTAGAAGCTGTTTTTTTATCGAGTACATAGATTAAAACTTTGTAACGCGAAGGATAGAGTATAAGCATCTGTGCTGCGCTAAAATAAAACCTATAATGAATTATGTACTTCAGTCTTCGTTTATGTAGGTTCAATTGGATTATATAAGCGCATTGTAAATGCTGTTACTCAAAGCATCCGCATTGCAAATGCGGATGGACAGGGGAGTCGTTTTCTCTTTATTATTCAACATATTACCAAAACTCCTCCTCTTGGATAAGAGGAGTTGGCCGTCAGGCCGGAGGAGTTTGAAACTTTTGCTTGCGTGTTCAATCAAACTCCCTCCCCCGTTCGGGTACTCCCTCTTATCCAAGAGGGAGAGTTGCTTATAGCTCAACAAATCAAAAACAGTTCCTGCTCTTAAAGCCCTGAAAGGGCGAAACTGTATAGCATAGTCCGTAAGGGCTATGTTAATGCATAACAAACACACAGCCCTGAAGGGGCGAAACTGCAATAACAACAGCTGTTCATAATTTCGCCCCTCCGGGGCTGAGGCTGTTTGTTCCTGTATCCGTAGGCCTCACAGCCTACGCTATATAATGTTACCCCTCCGGGGCTATTCTGTTTCAAAATATTGTCTATGCAGCAAAGTTATTTATAGAACTTGAAAAGTTCAAATTCCTTTGCTTTTATCTTGCCAAGTTCGCTGCCTTGTTCGGCGGCACGCTTGTACCATTGATAGGCTTTCTTGTCGTTATGCTCGGCGCCACGGCCCTTTTCGTAGCATTCGGCTACCAATTCCTGTGCTTCCATAAGGCCGTTGTTGGCGGCATGTTGCAACCACTCGAAGCGCTTTTTCTTGTCTTTCTTCACATAGCGACCGTTGCCGTAGAACTCGGCGAGTTTCATCTGTGCCTGCGGGTTGCGCAGTTCGGCGGCACGGGTGTATAGCTTTATTGTCTCCGATTCGCGCAGTGCTTTACGCTTTATGCCATTTACTGAATCGTTGTGTTCGTACATGCGTGCAACCTTGTACATTGCATACGGTTCCTCTTTTTGGGCTGCGCGTTTGTACCACTCGATGGCTTTTTCTGATGATTTTTCGGTTAAAATTCCCTCTTCGTAGCTTTTGGCAAGCACGCTCATCGAGCGCAAATATCCGCTGTCTGCGGCGGCGCTGTACCAACGTAGCGCCTGCGCGCTGTTTGCCTTTGTGCCTATTCCCTGCATATAGCAGTTGGCGAGGTTGTGCATGGCGGGGATGTTTTTGCCGTTTGCGGCGCTACGGAACATACGGAATGCCTTTACGGAATCTCGTTCCACACCATCGCCATTTGTGTAGCATACACCTGTGTAGAACATTGCATCGGGGTAACCGAGCGCGGCTGCTTCGTGGAACTTTTCAAAGGCGCGTGCGTACTCCTTCTCGCGGTAGAGGTTTCTGCCCTCTGTGGTTATCTTGAACGAATAGGCTAATATGGCAGGGTTGTTTATAAAGCTCTTTCCGTAGCGCTTCTCGCTGCCTGCCTGTTCATCGCTTAGTGTGCGGTTGGCGAGGCTGTTGCCTGTTCCGTAGAAAGTGCTGCCGCCGATGCCTTCAATGTCTATTACAGGCTTTTGTGTTATTGTGCTGTTGTACAGTTCCACTGTCAGTTTGCCGCCATCGGCTTTCACCGATGGTACCCATGTCAGTGTGCGGCGGACATCGTTCCTGTCGCTCGGGCGCTTGTCCTTGTAATTGGGCGAATAGAACTGCTTGCTTTCGTTGTAACCTTTTATAGTGGTATAGCGGCGGGTGGAGTTTCTTCCTCTTCTTCTGAATGGGTCGGTAATTGCAGAACCTGTATGTAACTCGGGTACAATGCCTTTGTGCTGTTTCTTGTATGGGATAAAACAAGCTACATAATTAGGATGCATAGGTTTGGCAGAACCGCTACCATATACAAGCGTGCCACCAATATAATGAAATGTTATTCCTTTTCTTGGTTCAAAAACTTCGGGAATATTGTCTCGTTCTTTTTGGGGAATAATATGCAGATGATCCAAAAAACCATAATAAAATAGTTCCTCTAATCGTTTATTTTCTAAAGCTAAAACTTCCTTTACGAGAATACTGCCATAGTTCTCGAATTGTTGACGTGTGCCAATGTCGCTACGGATAACAACCTCTTCGAAGTTCATCATCTTTTCGGGATTGATGCCATGAAGATACTCCTTATCTTGACGCACTATGGAATCTGCATTATATTCGCCCTTTACCACTATCATCTTCACCCAATATGCCCACGGGTAGTTGTACCGTTCAAAAATAGAACTCAATACAACAAATGCCGGTACTTTGCGGGCGGCATCATTGGTTGTAGTAAGCTTATATTGCAACATTAAGGAATCTATGTGGGTATGTCTGCCACCGACTTTCATCGCTTCGAGAATGTCGGCAACATCTTCTCTTTCGTCGCTCTTGTCGCCAACAAGGCTTCGCTCTATTATTTTCTCCTTTGCATATTCCCACTCGTCAAGGAAGTTGAAGCGCACCTCGCTGAGTGGTGGACGCTCGTAACGGGATTTTTTCTTCTTGCCTGTTACGTCCACTTCTGTAAGCATAAACTCATAGTCGGATATTTTAACGATTGAGGTGTCGCGCTTTTCGTCCTTTATGGGCATGCCTGTGGTGCGCTGCCAATAGTTGTATTGTGCAAACGGTGGCGAGAAGAACTTGTTGATTGAAAAGACGTATGTAGAGTCCATCTGACGGTTCATGTCGAGTTCCGGAGTGAGAAGCGCTCCCTTCGTACCCGCGAACTCCTCGGTTTCTATCTTGAATGCACCATCCTCGTCGCTTGCGAACTGGTATTGGTGGATGATGCTGTCGTCGTAGGATATTTCGAATTTTATGTCGGTATTCCTTTGCGGGGTGAGGAAGTATTGATTGAGTTCGCCGAATTTGGAATTCTTTGTCTGCTTGTAGAATTTTCCCTGTATGCCAAGACCGGTCTCTTTCTGTTGTTTTAGCGATACATGCTTGGTGGTGAGTTTGTCCCAATCGTAGGATGTCCATCCGCGGGTGAGCATCAGCAGGTCGAGGTTTCTTCGTGTCTCGTCGTTGTTGTCCGCGAAATATTGTGCTGCATCGGGGATGTAACCTTTAATCTCCGAACCTAACAACATGTGGGTGTACATATTATGGGTGTATGACATTACCTGTCGTGTGGCAGCATCGCTTACTGAAACAGAAAAGTCTGCTGTTTCTTCGATGGGTTTGCCGTCCTCGCGCTCAACGGTAAGGGTTATCTTTTCGTGTGGTTGCAGAATAATGTCGTTTGGTGCAAGACCGTTGACCTTTGCAACGAGCTTCACTGTCTGACGGTCACCGGGAAGTATCTCTTTGTGGCGCACAAAGAATTGTCTTTCGGCAAGGGGGATGTTGCTGTTGGCAAAGACTATCACACGGTTTACGCCTTCGAGTAGGCTGTCGGTGGCAAGTGTTATCTGTTTATTCTTTTCGTCCGATGAAAATGTTTCGTAGTTTATAAGGAATCCTCTGTTTAGCACTGCTATGCCAAGTGGAGTGGAGAAGTCAATGTTGTTCTTTATTGTTACGGTTGCGCTGTCTGCTGTCTGCGAGAGATTGATAACCACTCCGCGCTGCTCAATCTTCGGCAGTTCGAATTTATGTTTTTTCTTTCCTATCTTTACTTCGGCGCGATATTTTACATCAGCTTTTGGGGTAAATGCGAATGTGCCTGCTCCTGCGTGTGTGGGTACGCTCTTAAGCAACAGTTCTTTGCCGGCATATATTGCGATGCTGTCTCTGCCGGGTTTGCCTTCATTGTCTAAAAATTCGTAGGCTACGGTGGTTTCAATTCCCTCAACAAGATGACCGCCTTCGGGGTAGAATTTTATATCGGCGGGCGGCAGCTTTTCGCTCACCCATTTGCCCTCGCTCATAAAGCCGCGTTTGCGGTCGAGCATATTCTTGAAGTCGTAGTTGTCTCCGTTTACTTTGTCGTAGACAGGGAATACGCGGCTGAATATTGCTTCTTCGCCCCAGTTGAGCATGTAGCGGGTGTAGGCACGTACTTCGTAGTATCCCGATAATAATTCTTTTCGCAGTTCAAATTCGCCGTGGCATCTGCCGTTCTCGTCGAGTTTGTATTTTTTTGTTTCGACTACGTAGCCTTCGGGGGCGCACAGTTCTACATAGAGCACGCGGCTCTGCGGCTTTTCGTTGTCGGCGAGTCCGCTGGTGGTGTATGCCTTGAACCACATTGTTTCGCCGAGGTAGTAGGCGGTGTTGTCGAAGTGCAAGTACACTCTCTCTTGTGGGAACAGCTGGTTCACCATTATTGCTCGCATGGCGAGGGTGTCCAATGGGGATTGGGCAAAGATTGGCATACTCAATTCAAGGCATATTAAAAACAATATGCCTTGAATAAGATTATTTATATCGTTTAATTTAATCATCGTTGACGATTGAACCGTATAAATTATATATTATTTTACATCATCTACATGAAGGACATGGTCTTTATACTTGTAAATGTCATAAGAATATGAAAAAAATGGATTTAAAACATCCCCTACGATTGGTGTATGGTAAAATCCTTTCAAACTATAACTACCAATTTCGTCAACAACAACCTCTTGCAATTCCGCTGTTGCTTTATTCATTGTACCTCCGGTGTTTGCATACCATGTAATAATTACTTTAACCCATTCATGACCATTATCTGATAGAAAGCTATGATCTTTAGTTATAGTACCAGAAGAAGACTCTCCCGGTGCAGCGTAGGTGCCAATTTTAGGTATAGTAATTTTGTCTATTTGTTCATCGTCAAGAAGTTCGACTGTAGATTCGGTTGGTCCATCATAATTGTTGTTTTCACACATTGCTTCTACCCTTGTGAAAAAATTCTCTGTTACCTTTTCTGTATCAGTTTCCAGACCCAACATTATAGTTTCTCCATACTTCTCCCCAATCTCATCCAAACGGGTCTGTACCTCTTCGCGGGTCATATACGAAGATGATGTTACTGAGCGAGTACCGGCATTGATGTCAAGGGCATCGCTGTCGTTACTACATGCTACAAAGAAGCATGCTACAAATGCACTGAAGAGTGCCGAAAGAATAGCTTTCTTTTTCATTGTGTTAATTGTTAAATTGTTTAAGGTTAATAAATTAAATAAAGATATTGTTAGTTACTTATCCTTTTTAGTTCGTATTTTACATTGTTCAATATTATATCTATCTTTTTCGATGGTACTTTTATTTTCTTGTTTAGAATTTCTTTGCCTACCTTTAGCATCTGTTCTGTATCGCCGAGTTGTTTGTATATCTTGAAAAGTTTGTACAAAGGAATAAAGCGATTAGGGCACATGTTGCATGCCTGTATATAATGTTTCTCAGCCTTGCCGAGTTCACCGACAAACATATAGCTGTTGGCAAGCAGTATCTCAAGGTCGTAGTTTGCGCTTACTGAATCGCATTTTTCGGCTACACTTATTGCTTGTTCGTATTGTTTCTCGTTGTATAGCAATGTTGCGTAACTGTATAGAAATTCGGCATTGTTACCGTATCTGTTTTTCAGTTTGTCGAATATGGCAAGCGGCACTGTCTTGTTCTTTCCGGTGTGGTATGTTTCTACTGCTTTTTCCCACTGATGGCGATAGTTGTAGTTTCTACCGACGAAAAAGATAAATACGGACGCAAATATAATGATTATACCTTTTATGCTTCTGTTTGCTCTTAAATTACTGTTGCATACAAACAACAGCATGGCTATATACATTATGTTCCATGTAAAGGGTTGCGAGAGGGGATAAGAGAACATCATCCATATTGCGAGCATGGTTGCTGTCAACAAGAATGTATGACTTTCGTTGCTGTTTTCCTTTTGTTTGCGGTAAACAAGTATGACAGTCAGCAACAGTATTGCTGCTATAGTAGGTATGCCGTAGTTTATCGCTATATAGATATATTCATTCAATGGATGGCGCATATTGTCGGCAAGCATCGCTGCCTCTTCGTCGTTGTTGTTTCTGAAATACTCTGCCTGAAAGTCCATGTAGTTTTGAGAAAAGCCTTTACAGCCCCATCCTAAAGGTTTTTCTTTTATCATTTCCACTGAACGTTCAAGGATAAATTGTCTGCCGGTTGTAGATTCGCTTTTTACAAAGAGTAAAGATAATGCTACTGTTATGCTTATTACTGCTGTTGCTACGAATAGATATTTTGCGTTGAAGCGGAATGTTTTCCAAAGAATGTATACACCGCATACTGCCATACAAATGGCGCCTGTGCGCGACTGGCTCATTGCTATAGCGGTGAAACTTAACAGATATAGTATAATGATTACTGCTCTTACAACTTTGCTTTTGTCGGTATAAAAATATAGCAGTGCCGGCATATAAAGTGTAACTGACATTGCAAAAATCGATGGATTTTCGAATGTTCCTATAATCGGATGTGTGTTGCGACCGATTGTCAATGAATATACAACTTCTATAATACCGAAAAGTGCTGTTACCAACAAGGTGGGTTTTAGTATAGCATTGCATTTGGTCTGATTCGCAAAGAGTGTATTTATCGATATTAACAATGCTATGATTATGGGGCAGATATATTCGCAATGGTATTGTTCACTAAATAGGCTCAATGCAAATGTGTATGACAGAGCAAGCAATATGATGTTTATTGCCGGGACTGATTTAGTGTATATGCTACAGTTTTTCATATTTTCTTACTCGTTTACAAAGCACTGCTTGCCATTTTCGTCAAAGACAAACGGTGATTCTTCTTGCCCTGTTGTTATATTTTTCAACCAATAAAGGCTTCCTGCTTGTACGCTGTCGAATTTGAGGTAATGGGCTGTTGCTTGTTTTTGAGCTATCATTTTCCATCCTGTATCTGACCATTTGTAGAGGATATATTCGTGCTTGGGGAATATATTGTTCTCGGCATTGAGGGGTGCGAAGCGTACTTTAGTCATATAGCGTTGTTCGTCGAAACGTAAATCCACACATGATGTGGCGCTTATTGTCTGCATGTTTCCGTCATTTTCGGCACGGCGCAGGAATTCTTCTTCGGGTACGTCTCTGAAGCAGACATACTCGGTTGTATCGTTTTCTGCATTTGGGAGTTTAGGCAGGTTAGGTGCTGCAAGTGAGTTGCTGTATCCGTATGATTCGGGTGCAAGGAAATAGACTTCGGATAGGTTCAACCAATCGTTACTGCCTGTCTGTATGCGGTAGTATTTGTATGGGCGGTAGCTTTTCAAAGGCAAATCCTGCAACTGCGGTTCGGGAAGAAAATCTATTATGGCTAATGTGTCGCAGTTGCTGTAATCGTAATTGTCGAAGGCTATCACGTGTATTCCGACCATCTTTTTTATGCGTTCTTTTGTTGATTGCTTTACCGGGTATTTGCGTGTGCATATACCTGTGGTGGTTTTATTTCCTTCGTTGGTGTATTCAATATAACTGTAATTTTTATGCTGGCTATAGTCGCTTTTCAGCATAAACGGTGATGCAAAGGGTGTAATGCTACCGTTATTGTATATAATAGGGAAATAGAGTCTATCAAGCATCACGTTATCAAAAATATAAGATTTTCCGCTTTTCCTTCCCCATGTAACAGGTATCAATGCACCTGTACTGCTGAACGATGCAAGATAGGCAACCGGATAATCTTCGTTGCCGTTATATTTTATATCATATTGCACAGTCGGGGCTGCATCGGATGAAACATCCTCGCACAATTGCTTTAAAGTGGTGGGAATGAGATTACTCTGATTGCAGTTTGCAACCACTGAACTTTTTGGTAAAGAGAAAGAATTGCGATGAATGTTCATATATCGTTTTTCTTTCATATATTCTTCATTGGTCCCTTCGAACAACCACTCAGGGTCATAGAATTTCCAACTGCCGTCTTTGTCCATTGAGGCGCAGAAAACGTGCATTCCGTTAAGGTCTTGATAGGCGAGATTCACTGCTACATACGTTGGGATGCCTATCGAACGGAATATGCCTGCGCATAGGTGGGCCATGTCGTAGCAATCGCGTACATCTTCGTAGAATGTGCAACTGAGCCCGGGGTTCATTGTCGGACCGTACTTGAAACTGCCGAGATAGCGATGGGTGTTGAGCATC
>JAZNKR010000002.1:0-22430 GCA_045578665.1 Bacteroidaceae bacterium
ATTATGCGATATTATACCTAAATAAGGTGAATTTGATATAAGATATTTTTTGTTTTTTTTAAAATTCATTATATTTGCATCGTATAGTTTGCTTTTATTTTAAGTATCTATATTTATTGTAATTATAATATTGTTTTTTAATTAATTCTATTATTATGTACGCATGTGACTTAGTGGAAAACTGGCTTAAGAATCAGGGATTCCGTTGTGAAAGAGACAGTGACGGAGATGTTCGTTTTCGTTACGAAGGTGTTGGAATGTTTTGTTGCAAGGATAAAGACGAAAAATTCTTGCGCATCATCATGCCTGGTATTTATGATGTTGATAATGACCGCGTAAAAGTTTTGGAAGCGATCAACACAATTTGTCGTGATATTAAAGCGATTAAAGCATTCCTTGTTCAGGATAGTCTTTGGCTTTCTATCGAGATGTTTGTAGATTCTACTCCGGATGTTGAAGATTTCATAGAGCGCTGTCTGGATATCATGATTGCCGCTCGCAAAAAAATTGCCGAAGAAATTTTTAGTTAATCCAATGGTGAAACAATGAGTGGCAGGAATTTCCCTGCCACTCTAATCTATAAATAGTTATGGCAATACTGGCAACTAATGAAAGAGTAGGGAATTATTGGGTCAAATCAATTATTAAGTCAAATGCGTATACAGAGACCTATCGTGTTGAGGATGAAGATTCGCATCCCTATTTTCTGAAGTTATTCCTCTTGAAGAATCTTCCCCATCAATTACTCGACGACAATACAAAGGTTGTTAAAGAGATAGAGTATTCTTCTCATTTGAACCAAAGAAACATTGTAAGTTTTATTGAGCAAGGAACAATTGCAAGGGAAGATGGCGACTTTCAGTATTATATTACAACTTATCTGAATGGTTCAGTGCTTTCTGATTATGTGAACAGGAATGGTTCGTTTTCTGAAGAGAAAGCAGAGAAAATTTTCCGTAATATATTAGCTGGATTAAAGTATCTGCATGGTCAATCACCTGTGCTTTTGCATAATGATATAGATCCTAGTAATATTATGCTGTCAGAGACAAACGACGAGGCAGTCATTGTCGATTTTGGGCACATCTCTGAAAGATGTACAGGTCTTGTCAATTTTGATACTTCCGACTTGAATGTCTTTTATTGCGCAAACGAGACAGTCTCGGGTATATATGACGAGCAAAGCGATGTGTTTTCTGTTTGTTGCGTTCTGTACTATATGCTGACGGGGCAGGATCCATGGCAAACGGATATAGAAGGAACAACGTACAAAGAGCGTCTGAAATTTTTATGGCAGTATAGAAAGATTACAAAAATAGATTTTGCTTCACTAAATTGTAGTCAAAAAATCAGAAACATACTTAATCGAGGTTTGCAGTTGAAAAATTCGGACAGGTATGGCTCAATTGATGAAATAATCTGCGATTTGGATGAAGTAAACTCTAAAACATCAACTTCAGGTACTTCTTCTCGTAGTTCTACTACTTCATCTTCCTCCTCTTCCTCTTCTCACACTTCCAATAACGGATACAATCAAAATAATCCCAATTATGTAGAGTTCAACGTAAGGCAAGGAAAAGGTAAGGGCTTCGAGGATATAGCAGGAATGTCTGAATTAAAGGAGTCTCTTAATAAGCAAGTTGTTTTTGTTATAAAAAATAAAGAGCTTGCAGAGGAATATAGAATAACACCTCCTAATGGTATGCTCCTATATGGTCCTCCGGGATGCGGAAAATCTTTCTTTGCAGAAAAATTTGCAGAGGAGACGGGTTTCAACTACCTTTTTATTAAGTCTTCAGACCTTGCTAGTTCATTCGTTCATGGCAGTCAAGAAAAGATACGTCAACTCTTCGAGCAAGCCGAGAAAAATGCTCCAATTGTAATATGCTTTGATGAGTTTGATGCCCTTGTTCCTAATCGTTCTTGGAATAATGTTTCGTCTGAGGAGGTAAATGAATTCCTTTCGCAAATGAACAATTGCGCTCAGCGAGGTATTTTTATTGTAGCAACAAGCAACCGTCCAGACAAGATAGATCCTGCAGTGTTGCGTACTGGTCGCATAGACAAAATGGTCTATGTCCCACTTCCTGATTTTGATGCCCGAAGAGAATTGTTCTCTCTTTATCTCAAAGACAGACCGGTAGAAGATGGTATTGACATTGATGAACTTGCAAAACAGACAGACGGCTATATTGCAAGTGATATTGCGTATATAGTCAATGACTCTGCAATGGTAGCAGCCTATACACGAACAAAAATTTCATATGATTTACTTATGACTTCAATTGCTAATGCAAAACCTTCTGTCCGCTCCGATAGCATAGAACACTATGAAGAGATAAGACGGAAGATGGAAGATACGAATAGACGTAATGTCACAGATAGTTCAAAAATTGTAAGTTGGTAATCCTATTTTAGAAATAATGGAAGATACTATTAAAAATATATTCTGTCCCAATATAGTTGAGGAGAGACAGTTAAACGCTACGGTCATTGACGTGTATTCACGTCTTATGATGGATCGCATCATATTCCTAAGTGGCGAGGTCAATGCTGATAGAATGGATACAATTGTGGCCCAAATGTTATTTTTGGACTCGATTAATCATCAACCAATAAATCTTTTCATTAATTCAGGTGGAGGTGAATGCTACTCGGGGCTTGAACTTGTATCTGTAATGCGTTATATACATTCACCGGTATATACAACAGTGCTCGGTCTTGCGGCCTCTATGGGAGCAGTAATAGCCAGCAATGGTGAGAAGGGACACCGCAAAGCATTACCTTATTCTCGATTTATGGTTCATCAGCCTAGTTCAGGTGTAGGATATTCTACATTCAGAGATCAGCAGATTCATCTTAAAGAGATGGAAAGCCTTAAATATGATTTATATGAGGTCCTTTCACAAAACAGTGGTCAATCCATAGAAGAGATAGAACGTCTGTGCGACCGTGATAATTGGATGAAGCCTCAGGATGCAATTAAACTCGGTTTCCTCGATGGGATAATAGAACGTTCGTTGTGATTCTATTAATTACTTTGAGTTGATACTAAAGTTTATCTTGAGTATGTTGTTTGTTTTTAGGGAGGTTCTATAAAATACAAGAATAAAGCCATAAGCGACCGAAATAGAATCCACCCTACAAAGAACACTAAATTACTAATTTATAGAACCTCTCTTTAGTTAGTGCAAATAAAGATTGTGCCATCGTATAAATGAAGAAGATTCCGGAATAAAACTGAAAACGACAGAAATATAATGCAACCGTTAAAGAATTATAGATTGCTATTCTATAGTTCCGGACTTCTGATAGATGTTATTGTATTCTTTGCTGCATGATAAATGTTTACCTGCCCAACGAAATATTTTTCACAATATTGTTGTTGGGCAGGATTTTTTTATTGTCTGTACGTAAACTTCTGTTCCATATTCTAAAAGGTTTAAGTACGTTTACAGGACACCAATAATTCTTATTCTACTACATACCATGTATATCCGTTGGCGGGAATTGTTACTTTGAGTCTGACGCAATAGTCTCTGTCGATGCTATATCTCTTGCAGCGTCCCCCCTGTTCGCGGATTTTTGCCGTTTTCTCCAGTCCCGTATAGTATAGAGGGAGTTTTATTGTGCGCACCATCTCTTCGTCGGTGGGGTTGTAGAACATTGCCAATGCCTTCTCCTTGAGATTGGGATTGACATGCATTATGCCGTCCCAGTCGCGTGCATCGGGCTGGCGCAGATGTATGATGTCGCTGTTGAGAATCTCGCGATATTTCTTGTACCAGCCGATTACGTCGATTACCACTTGCTTGGTCTCCTCGGTGTCGTAAAGACGTGGACCTCTATAGCATGCCTGCACGCCTGCGCCGTAGTTCTGGAACATCAGTGTACGGTATTCGTAGAGATGGTCCTTCAGTGGCTCCAATGTTGCGGCTGCGCCACCACCATGATATTGCACAAGAGGAACGAATGACCAAAGCGACGAGGGAAGGCGTTCCCATGTGCAGCGATAGTTGAGCTGGCGGGTATGGATGAGCTGGCGCTCACGTGGCAACGACCAGTTGACCTCGCGGTAGCCTATACCCACTTTTGTGGAGCCGTTGAGGAAATAGTAGTCGGGTACGTTGATGTATATGCCCTTCTCGCACATCCAGTTGTATAGCTCTGTTATTTTGTAGAACTGCTTCCATTGTGAATCGTCAAGGCCTTTGTGATGGGAGTGTGATGTCGATGCACATACATTGCCCGGGTAGGAGCCGTCGTGTTCGAAGCAGGTCATTCCGGTGCGTTCGAAGAAGGTCTTTATCTTTTCGAAATATTCATATCCCCAATCGCTGCACAGGCAGGGTGAACTGCCGAATGTCATGCCGCCACGTTTCCCGGTCTTGGGGTTTATGACATCTACCTCGTCGCTTATCCAGCGGCTTGCAAGGAGTGAATAGCATCCGAGTTCTATCCCTTTGGAATTGGCATAGTCGACAAGCTCCTTGAAGCGGGCAATGTTCTCCTCCGAGATGTCCTCGGCATTGAGTCCCGACCCGAAGCTGAGGATTACCATTTCGTAACCGCATTCGGCACATTGGTCTACAGCGCGCTTGACAACATCGGGTTTTGCCGAGGTCAGATGCATGAATATGGGGTTTTCAGATGTCCACGGTGCGATGGTAAGCTGCATACGTCGTTTGAAGAGCCCCATGCGCTCCCTGTCGTAAAGGTCCATAGGCATCTCGTATACCTTGAACGAGGCAAAAGGCTTTTCGCGTGTGATTTCAATGTCGGGCCCAATCTCCGGGCTTACATCAAGCACGCAGGGAGTCCTGAGCTTGTAGCTGGTCTGCGATGTATATTCTTTGTCTGCCACCCAGTGTACCACTGAACTTGTCTCCCGCTCTGTGAACCCCGGACCGATGTGATAGTCGCTCTCAACGTGTATGTTCGGAAGAAGGAACTCTTTTTCATCCTGCTCCTCGACGGGCGATTCGGGTTCGGCAAAAGCCAAATATTCCAATCTGAAGGAGTCGAGGTTTATGGGGGTGTCGCTGTTGTTTACAACTTCCATGTGCTTGCGTATGATGGGTATGTGGTCGTAGATGTCGAAATAGAGCTTTACCTTTACATCTTCCACCTCATCTACGCCACGCAGTGTGAATATGAGCGATTTGCCTGTTGGTGATTTCTTGTTCAATGCCCAGCGGCTGCGTGCCCACTTCAGTGTGTGTATCGAATCGCTCACTTCAAAATCTTCCACTACGAATGAACGCTTTTTGGGCTTCATCTGCTCAATCCATTCTCGCTTCAGGTATCCGCGTTCGGGCTGACCGTCAAGACCTCCCAGGTGCCAGCGGGTGCCATTGATTGTAAGTTCGCCTTCCGCACTTACTGCCCGCAACATGCTTTCGCCTGTCATCTGATTGGCTATCTCTACGGTTGCCAGGTTGGGTATGATGCGGAATTGGCGTGCAACCAGACCATTTGAGATTATGATGGATTTGTCGTCTTCGCCGCGCCACACACCCGCCTTGTATTGTCCGGCATCGATGAGCCAGTCGCCTTCGCATCTGGCTGTAGTGGAGTAGTCGGCTAAGGGCAGCGCTTTGAGCTTGTCGCTCATCTTCGCCCGGTCACTTTCAGTTACTCCGTCATTCTCTCCAATTGTGGCAGTGGAGAGTGAAACGGCTTGATGGACATTGTATGTCAAGGCGACTTCGGACCATATGGCAAAATCGCCCCAATAGCCATCGCCGGCATTCCCCTCGCCTGCAACAACGGCTTCTTCGCCTGTAACACTCTTGCCAATAATCACGGTGCCGTAGGTCTGTGATGCCTTGCTCATATCCATCTGCGAGAGCAGTTGTTGGGCGTGTGATTCTATGTTTAGGAGGAGCGCAGCGAACAATAGTGTGAAACTTATCTTCTTCATAATGGGGATGGAGTTAACAATATACAAATTTAGCGGTTTTGTTGAAAAACTGCAAATACATGAAGCTGCTGCCCGTAGCTGGGCAGCAGCTTCATGTAATCTGGTTTGTCTTCTTTTTCTATCTATCTGTGGCTTCCATATCAGTCTTATGAGTATGGCTATGGTTACCTTTTCCCATTAACATTCAAAAATCCCTTTTCGATATACATTCTCTCCAAGTCTTCCTTCATCTTGTCATGTTTTTGTTCCATCAGCTCCACTTCCCGTTTTAGCTCATTTGTGCTTGCTCCCATCTTGTCGATTACGCGTTCCATGTCTGCCAACGCTCCCTTTTGAAGAGCGTCGTAATCCTCTTTGGTGAGGCTTAGCGGAATATCTGACAGAAATGCCAATTGAGGTGTCGCCTGATGGAGTTTGTCGTATATTGTGATGGGTAATGTCTTGTATATGCCAAGTGTTCCATAATATAGACTTTTCAGCGAATATACAAGAGTCTCAAAACTATATTCGGGCAATTGGACTATATAGTCGTTGACGGGTGTGTTTGAAAACGTTATTGTATTTTCAAGCGCGATGTTAATATCATTTTGTACAGATTCGGCAAATGTTGAAAATGCTCTGATTTCTTCAATTTCTACATGATTCTTTCTTAATATCGATATATCCTCGTCCGTGAGATTTAGTGGAGTTAGCTTCTGCAAATTCTTTTGTGCATGGTTTACAGATTTTTCCAATTCTTCTCTAAGATAGGTAATGTCTTCTGTGTTGTACTCCTTTACAAATTCTCTCCAATCTTCGAGAACACTTTCTGCAGCAAGTAAATTGTTGTTCAATTTGACAATTTCTGTCATCATCGACATTGATATCTCATTGCATAGCAACTCATATTTCTTTTGGTTGTTTAAATGGATGCCCAATAATATTCCAAGTACAATTACAACTATGGCTATCAGACCGGTTGCTGTTTTCTTGTATCGTCTCCATGTAATACCCGGAGCGGATTTCAGAAAATTATGTTTGAGCCTCTCTATGTTTTCTACAAATACATTGTGGTCCGATGCGGAGATGCCATTGTAATTGGGTAAATCGCGAAGGGTCTCGGGAAGAGATTCCGGAGAAGGCCATTCAAAACCGCGAAGCATTATTGGGATAATGTTCTTCTTGTTTTTCAAAGCACATTCAATCTCTTGACGAACCCAATCGTCTTCCTCATTGCATCTGTCAAGTGCTTTTGGGGGAAGGACGAGAATGAAGTCTTGACATTGTTCAATGACTTCTATCAGTTTCGTGTTGAATTTACCCGAATTCAATTGTTCTAAATCCAAAAAGGCGGAATATCCGGCATTAATAAGGCGTTGATATATGGAATCGGCCAATTCCAGCCCGCCTTCGCGTCTATAGCTTATAAATATATCAAATTTCGATTTCATGAATGATGTATTAACTTTGTTTCGCAAAATAAGTATAAATAACTGAAATTAACAATGCTCGCTTGGGATATTCTCCTCCATCCTTTCATTATCTTTAGATAATATAGGATTCGGCTCGGGATAAACAAATCAAGCGAGCTTGTTTCTTCTCCGCTCGCCTTTCACTATTTTTGCGACAAGTCGCGAATATAGGATGCGGCTCGGGATAAAAAACAAATAAATTTGTTTTCTTCTCCGCTCGCCTTTCACTATATTTAGATAAAATGATTATCAAATATATTACCTAAAATGCAACGTTGCATTGCAATGTCGGTGGATAATGACGGTGGAAATAAGTAACTTGAAAAGTTGTCCCACTTTAAGCTAATCTTTGGACACATCTTTTTTTATTTTTTATATTTTGCTAATCTCTTCAAAATAAGAAACTTAAAAAAGCTGTCCCTCTTAAAGGGGGACGAGAACTTTTTTCCGAGAAAAAGTTCGGAGGGGGTTCTTAACCCATCGTACTACAATAAACCATACTACGCGAGGAAAACCCCTCCGTCTTCAAAAACTGTCGTTTTTGATTGGCCTCGCAAAGCTCGGCACTCCTTTGATAATATCGAAACTATGCTGCGCTCGTTGGAAATGTAAGTAAACTTCCATTCACTCGCTTGCTATAGTTTTGGAAAGCTAAAGCTTTCGTCGTCGCAAACATTGCTTATTACGCAATGTCCCCTTTAAGGGCAGGAACTTTTTAGAATAGTTTTTTATCCATTGAAGGGTGGGGTTGTACTTTTTAGGTATAATATCGCATAATCATTTAAAAAATCCGCGAAACGGAATTCCGTTTCGCGGATTATGTGGAAGAGATATTTGCTTTTCCGAAGAATTATTCAGCTACAGCTTCCTCTGCTGCGGGAGTTTCTTCTGCATTTGCTTCTGCTTCAGCTTCTGCTTTTGCAAGTGCCTCTGCTGCTTTCTTCTCAGCTACCTTCTTAGCAATTTCGGCATTCTTCTCTTTCTCTGCTTCGAGGAGAGACTTCTTCAACTCTGCCTTTGCCTGAGCGTCCTTAACCTTTACGCTGTTGAGAGCGTTAGCCTTAGCGTTCTTCCATGCCTCGAACTTAGCCTGTGCTGCCGCCTCGTCGAATGCACCTTTCTTAACACCGCCCTGCAAGTGCTTCATCATGTAAACGCCTTCGCGTGAAAGGATGTTGCGTACAGTGTCTGTGGGAGTTGCACCGTTGTTTACCCAGTACAATGCTCTTTCGAAGTTGATGTCTACTGTTGCGGGGTTTGTGTTGGGGTTGTAAGTACCGATTTTCTCAGTAAACTTTCCATCACGTGGAGATCTCGAATCTGCAATTACGATTGAGTAGAACGCATAGTGTTTGCGACCTCTTCTCTGCAATCTGATTTTTGTTGCCATTTGTTTGTTTTTTAATGGATTAATGATTTGAGTTAGCCAATATCTCGTATCGGCGGTGCAAAGGTAGTGCTTTTTGTGGTAATTACAAAATTTTCGTCTCTCATTTTTTATTGTTCATTTTACTGTTCATTTTACTGTTTTCGACAACAATACAAGACTGAAATTATACTGGCAATCGTTGAGAGCTATTCGATAGTATAGGAGATGGTGCCGTCTGTCAGTTTCAACTGAATGTTTCCTGTGAGGGGAAGTTCAATGATATCCTTGATGACATCTGCGCTGTTGTCTACTATTATCAGTGAATTTTCTGCTGCCTTGCGCTGTGTATATATTATAGTATCTGTATTCACCGGCTCACCTTTATATATAATATCGTCGTTTTGGTAGAGGGTGTAATTTTTACGTTCGAAACTTTTGTCGAAGCGGATGGAGTAGTCGTGTACGGGTGTTACAGCCGCAGTGCTCCTTTCGGCATCAGGGAGATCATTGTGCCAAAATTCTTGTAACGTGAAGTAGCTGAAGATTCCGACTATAAGCACAAGCAGGAAGAAGAACAATACACTTCCGAATAGAAATTTCATATTTGGGTCTACTCCTTTTTTTCTGCTCATATCGCACTGCTGTTTGTTGTTATTATTTTGCAAACTTACAAAAATTATGCCTATATGTCTCTGTTTATATAAAGAAATTTTCTTTTCTTCTTTCTTGTGGATTACTGATTTTTTCCATAAACTTGCAGAAGAACAGGAAGAAGAATAGGAAAATCTCTTTCGCTGTGATAGATTTTTCCGTTGAAATTGTTCTATACAATAGATTTTAAACTTAAGGAACAATGAACAAAAAGATTTATGTACCGCAACCTATGGATACTGATGATGTGAGGTTGCCTGAGGAATTGAATGGACTTGTTGAAGAAATGGCAAAAAACGTCCATGAGGTATGGGCGCAAAGCCGCATTGAGCAGGGGTGGACATATGGCACGGAGCGCAGCGATGCCTTGAAACATCATCCTTGTCTTGTTCCGTATGAAGAGTTGCCCGAAGTGGAGAAAGCATACGACAGGGATACTGCGCTTGGAACACTGAAGCTTATCTGTAAATTGGGATTCAAGATATCCAAAGAGAACAACGAGTAATATTTTGGTGGAATAACCGACATGAGGTTGCACAGAATTCTGTGCAACCTCATGTCGGTTTTATGATATATGATTGTTTTTGGAATCATTCAGCTTCGTAATCTATGATATGCAAGGTGCCCGCCAACGATTGCTTCACATCTATTATACGTTGGTTGCGACTGCCGCGGAAATGGAGTGACAGATCTCTCTCTGCCTCTATGTATCTGCCGTCTACAATCACGTCGCACAGTTCGGCAAGTGCTCTCTGCTGTGGATGTTCCATCAGCCTTTCGAAACTGTATCCGGTGTAGCACCATATTGTCTTGTTGCTCTTTTCCTTTATCATGCGTGCCAACGAAATGAAACCTTCGGGGTGGAGCATAGGGTCGCCTCCTGTGAAGGTTACGTTCATGTCGGCATCCTCAATGAGCCTGAAGAGTTCATCTACACTTACAGCTTCTCCGCCCGTCTCGTCCCACGATTGAGGGTTGTGGCAACCGGGGCAACGGTTTTCGCACCCGGCACAGTAGAGCGAGGTGCGCAGTCCGATGCCATCGACAGATGTGCCGTACTTAATGTCGAGTATGCGAATGCTATTTGTGGACGATTCTGTCATTCAGTTCGGCAAGTTTGGCTTTGTTCCAACGTTCGGTGGTTCCTACAAGATAGCCTGTTATGCGTTGCAGTTTGTCGATATTTTCGCTCTTGCAACGGGGGCATTGCTTCAGTTCCTCTTGTGCATCCTCGTATCCGCAATCCATGCAACGGTTGCGGTTGTGGTTCACTGAGCAGTATCCTATGTTGTGCTTGTCCATGAGGTCTACAATGTCCATTATGGCCTGCGGGTTGTGTGTGGCATCGCCATCAATCTCTATGTAGAAGATGTGTCCGCCACGTGTAAGGTCGTGATAGGGAGCTTCCACCTCTGCCTTGTGCTTGGGAGAGCACTTGTAGTAGACGGGAATGTGATTCGAATTGGTGTAGTAAATCTTGTCTGTAACTCCGGGGATTATTCCGAATTTGCGACGGTCAACACCGGTGAATTTGCCCGAAAGTCCTTCGGCGGGAGTGGCAAGAACGCTGAAGTTGTGCTGGTAGCGCTCGGAGAATTCGTTTGCCCTATCGCGCATGTAGGTGATGATGCGCAGTCCGAGTGCCTGGGATTCGTCGCTCTCGCCGTGATGTTTGCCGGTGAGTGCTATCAGACATTCGGCGAGGCCTATGAAGCCTATTCCGAGTGTGCCCTGATTGATTACTCTGCCTACGGTGTCGTTGGGGTTGAGCTCTTCGCATCCGCTCCAGAGCGAGGACATCAACAGGGGGAACTGTTTGGCAAGCGCTGTCTTCTGGAAATCGTAGCGGTCGCACAGCTGCTTTGCTGTAATTTCGAGCAGTTCGTCGAGCTTGGCAAAGAAGGTTTCTATGCGCTGCGACCGGTTCTCGATGCCCATGCACTCTATGGCAAGGCGCACGATGTTGATGGTGGAGAAGGAGAGGTTGCCGCGTGCTATGGAGCTCTTTTCGCCGTATCGGTTTTCGAACACTCGTGTGCGGCAGCCCATTGTGGCTACTTCGTAGCGGTAGCGCAAGGGGTCGTTCTCGTTCCACTTCTCGTGCTTGTTGAACGTGGCATCGAGATTGACGAAGTTGGGGAAGAAACGGCGTGCTGCCACTTTGCAAGCAAACTTGTAGAGGTCGTAGTTCTTGTCTTCGGGGAGGTAGCTTGTGCCACGCTTTTTCTTCCATATCTGTATGGGGAAGATGGCTGTGGAGCCGCCTCCTACACCTTCGAATGTGGATTGCAACAGTTCGCGGATGATGCAACGACCCTCGGCTGAGGTATCGGTGCCGTAGTTTATCGATGAGAAGACTACTTGGTTGCCGCCGCGTGAGTGGATGGTGTTCATGTTGTGTATGAATGCCTCCATCGACTGGTGTACGCGGTTGACGGTACGGTTGATGGCATGTTGTCTGAAGCGCTCTTCGCCTTGCATAAAGTCGAGATCGCGGTAGATGTAGTCGTCTATGGGTGCGTCGTACAGGTGCTTGAGGTTGGCGCCTGTTAAGTTCTCTATTATCTTGAGTTCTTCGATGTAGCTCAGGCGCACGTAGGGGGCGAGATAGAAGTCGAAGGCGGGGATTGCCTGTCCGCCGTGCATCTCGTTCTGTACGGTCTCCATTGAGATGCATGCCATGATGGATGCTGTCTCTATTCGTTTTGTGGGACGGCTCTCGCCATGTCCTGCCTGGAATCCGTTCTGCAATATCTTGTCGAGCGGATGCTGTATGCAGGTGAGGGATTTTGTGGGATAATAGTCTTTGTCGTGTATGTGAAGATAGTTGTTGCGTACAGCCCAGCGTGTCTCTTCGGAGAGCAAGTAGTCGTCGACGAAGGGTTTGGTGGTCTCCGAAGCGAATTTCATCATCATGCCTGCCGGGGTATCGGCATTCATGTTTGCATTTTCGCGTGTGATGTCGTTAGATTTTGCTTCGGCTATCTCAAGGAATATTTCGCGTGTCTTTGCCTTGCGGGCAATGCTGCGCTTGTCGCGGTAGGATATGTAGCTCTTGGCAACCTCTTTGCGGGGCGATGCCATCAGTTCCATCTCCACCATGTCCTGAATCTCCTCGACCGATGCCTGTTCGTTGCCACGGACCTCAATGCGGTCTACTATCTTGTATACAAGTGTCTCGTCTTCGCCGGCTTCTGTCGTGAGCATGGCTTTGCGTATGGCGGCAGCAATCTTTTCGCGGTTGAAGCCTACGATACGCCCGTCTCTTTTTACTACAGTCTGTATCATTTGTCTGTGTTTGTTGTGGTTTATTAATTCTATTGGCGGGAAATATCTAACCGTTCGCAGGCTATTTTCTCTTTGGCGCTCTATCTCCCGAAAGCGTCAACGGACAGGAATAAGGCAGGTCTTCTGACTTGTTTCGTCTGCGTGGGCCTTCCCGCTTGTGGCAGTGGCTGTTGCGATTGCGCAGACTGTTTCTGAAACTCACAGCTACGGGTATAGTCACGGATTTGCACCGATGTTCCCTTTTCATTCGTGGTGTGTAGGACTACAACCTTGAACACCTTAATCCGTTTGCGAAGATAATACTTATATGCCGAATTATTGTTATTGAATGAATATTTTTTTATGGTTTTTGCTAACCATCCTTTAAAAATGTCGGCTGCAAACTGATGTGTTGCAGCCGACTCATGTAGCTTTGGCAGGTATTATCCTTTGTAGTTCTTGTGGAATTCGATGACGGCTTCTATTCCTTTGCGGAAGATGTCGAGCTGGAAATTCTCATTGGGAGAGTGTATTGCATTGCTCTCGAGTCCGAAGCCCATCAAGACGGTCTTTACACCGAGTATTTTCTCGAAGTCGCTGATGATGGGGATGCTTCCGCCACGACGTACGGCGAGAGGCTTCTTGCCGAATGCCTTTTCGAAGCCTTTCTCTGCGGCTTTGTATGCGGGCAGTGTGATGGGGCATACGTAGCCTTCGCCACCATGCATGGGGGTAACCTCCACTGTTACACAGTCGGGGGCAATGGAGGCGAAATAGTCGGCAAACATCTTTGATATCTTTTCGTGGTTCTGGTGGGCTACAAGGCGGCACGACAGCTTGGCGTATGCCTTTGAGGGAAGCACGGTCTTAGCACCTTCGCCGGTGTATCCTCCCCAGATGCCGCATACGTCGAACGATGGGCGACAGCTGTTGCGTTCGAGTGTTGCATAACCTTTCTCGCCACGGAGGGCTTTCACTCCGATGGCATTCTTGTATGCCTCTTCGTCGAAGGGTATTGATGCTATCATGCTGCGTTCCTCACCGGAGAGTTCTTCTACATCGTCGTAGAATCCGGGAATTGTTATTCTGCCATCCTTGTCGGTCATCTGTGCTATCATTTCGCACAGCACATTGATGGGGTTTGCAACTGCGCCGCCGAAATGTCCCGAGTGGAGGTCGCGGTTGGGTCCTGTAACCTCTACCTGCCAATAGGCAAGTCCGCGCAGACCGGTAGTGAGCGAGGGAAGCTCGGCAGCGAGCATGCTGGTGTCGGACACAAGGATGATGTCTGACTTCAGCAGTTCCTTGTGAGCGGCGAGGAATGCATTAAGGCTGGGAGAGCCTATCTCTTCTTCGCCTTCGAAGATGAATTTCATGTTGTGTGTGAGAAGTCCGTTGCGCACCATGTATTCGAAGGCTTTAACCTGAATCATTGCCTGACCTTTGTCGTCGTCGGCTCCACGCGCCCAGATGCGTCCATCTTTTATGGTGGGCTCAAATGGGTCGCTGTTCCAAAGTTCCAATGGCTCAACCGGCATCACATCGTAGTGGGAATATACAAGCACAGTGGGTGCGTCGGGAGAGACAAACTTTTCGGCATAGACGAGCGGATTGCCTGTGGATGGCATCACCTCGGCTTTGTCGGCTCCGGCTTCGAGCAAAAGTTCTTTCCAGCGGCTGGCACATGCGAGGATGTCTGCCTTGTGGCTGCTCTGCGCACTGATGCTGGGAATGCGTATCAGCGAGAAGAGTTCGTCGAGGAAGCGTTCCTCGTTCTCTTGGATATATTTCTTTACTTCCATAATATATATGTTTTGATTATCAAACGATAGTTACAAAGATAACGATTGTCTTGCATTAAACAAAAAGAATGGGTGAATAGTTATTAAAGATACACTAATGATTCTCCTCTTTTTAAATATGGAAAGCGATAAAATTTCCCTGCACATTCTCGAGAGCATAAAGATGTTGCTCGACAAATTGGGACTGCCTCAATTTATAATCAATCAGGTAGATTCACTCGTCTACCTTGTTGTTATTGTCTTCATCGGTTATCTTGCCGGTGTCGTTGCCCATTTCTTTATAAAAGGTGTAGCCAACCGCATACAGAAACGCAAAAGTTTCAATCTGCTCGACAAACTTATGGAGTACAATGCATTGAAGCGTATCTCCTCGCTCATTCCACCCATTGTAGTCATTTCATTGCTCAGTGTAGCATTTACCGACCATCCCAAATTGATGCTTGTCATCGAGAATATTATGTGGATATATTTTACCGTCGTGCTTGTGCGCTCGCTCAATGCCGTGCTTTCGTCCGTAGGTGGGGCGGCGGGGAGCAACAGCAAGTTCCACGACAGACCTATCAAAGGGTTCATTCAGATTGCAAAGATTATCATATATCTTGTGGCTGTGATAGTGATAATCTCCATGCTCACAAACAGGTCGCCATTTTATCTGATTGGAGGCTTGGGTGCTTTCGCTGCTGTGCTGATGCTTGTCTTCAAGGATACTATAACGGGGTTTGTCGGGGGAATACTTCTGCTCGAAAACGATATGATGCGTCTGGGCGACTGGATAGAGATTCCGGGTACGGCAATCAATGGTGTTGTTGTGGATATGTCGCTGACGATTGTTAAGGTGATGAATTTCGACAACACGATTGTAACTATTCCTCCTTATTCGCTCATAAGCGGGAGCTTTGTCAACTGGCGCTCTATGAGCGAGAGCGGCGGACGGCGTATCATGCGGGGCTACACCATAAAAATTGACAACATACGTCGCTGCACTCCCGATTTTCTTGAAAGAATCAAAGCATTATCTCCCGAGATGCAACGTTTCATCTCTGCAATGAAGGGTGGAGGAGAGGGGCTGAGTGCCGAAGAGAGGATGTATGGCTCCATCGACACAAATCTTGGACTTTTCCGCGCATACGCTACATATTATCTGAAAGCTCATCCAATGCTGAACAAAGATATGCTTATAATGGTGCGCACACTCGTGCCAACCGAGAATGGTGTGCCTTTGCAGATATATTGTTTCAGCGGCGACACTGTATGGAGTCACTACGAGAGCATACAGTCCGAAATAATGGAACATTTTGCTGCTGTCCTACCACATTTCGAATTGTTGCCCTTCCAGGCGAGCTCGTCGCAGGATTCTATGATAAACGGACTTGTGGAGCGTGGCTATCCGATTGAGAATATCACAGGTCTCCCATTCGGGGTGCTGAAGGACGATTATGTATAGGATGATTCTATAGATTGTTAATGTAAAAACGCAGATGGCACTTAGAAATAGTTATAGAAGCACCCTCTATTTGTTTTAAAATTTCAATCTTTACACTATCTTTGCATTCGAATTGCAATGTAAGCATGGCATGAAGAAGAGAAGTCTTTTGTTTCTTATAAATCCAAAATCGGGTATACATAGCAAGCGCTATGTACCTAAACTCATTGATACGTATATCAATAAGGATATTTTTGATTATGCCATTGCTGAGACGCAATACATTGCCCATGCCTGCGAACTGACAAAGAGTGCTGTGCAGCAGGGTGTGGATGCTGTGATTGCTGTCGGCGGAGATGGAACTGTCAATGAGGTTGCACGCGCACTAGTGGGTACTGATACAGCACTCGGTATCATTCCTTGCGGTTCGGGCAACGGTTTTGCCCGTCACTTGGGTATTCCCATGGATATTAAAAGTGCCATTGAATTTATCAACCGCTCTGTGATTGTGCCTGTAGACTATGGAAAAATCAATGACATTCCTTTCTTCTGCACCTGTGGTATGGGTTTCGATGCCATTGTCAGCCGCAGTTTTGCCGAGGGCAAGCGCCGCGGTTTCATCGGATATATAAACAAGGCTCTACACGACCTTGTGATGTATAAGCCAGAGGTCTATGAGATTGAGGCGGAACAGGGTGCTGTAAAGAATAAAGCGTTTCTTATTGCTTGCGGCAATGCTGCGCAGTATGGCAACAATGTATATATTGCTCCGCAGGCATCGATGAAGGACGGATTGCTGAGTGTAACAATCCTTGAACCGTTCTCGGTTGTCGACATTCCTATTCTTATTGGTCAGGTGCTCACCAATACCATTGATCAGAACAGCCACATCAAGACCATGAACACAAAATGGTTGAAGATTAAACGTAGCTCTCCGGGCATTGTACATTTCGATGGAGAGCCTATTGAGATGGGCGAAGAGCTGTTTGTAGAAGCTGTTCCGAATGGCATGAAGGTTCTTGCTGTTCAGGATTGGGACGGACTCTACGAACCGGTTCCTGTTTATAAGCAGTTCTTCGGGCTATTCAGCGGCTCATTCCCTATGGGAATTGCTGATGGCTTCATTTCGTTGCCGTGGCAAAATACTGATAAAAAACCGACTGCAAAGACAGAAAACCTAAAGAGCAAGAAATCTATCGGTACTTCCAACAAGAGTGCAAAACAGACATCGAAAAGACCTTCTAAGAGGAGACTGAAAAAATAGATAGTTGCATTGATTTAACTCAAAAAAGTTCGAGATAAAACTTTGAAGATTCAGTTCATAGGTGTCGGTGGGGATAAAGAACTCCGACACCTTTTTAATTTGAATTATTATTGTTAAATTTGCTGTAAACCTCGAATATACACAGCACTTGCTGTGAAAAATATTCAAGCAAGCTTGATATTTCTCGCTCGTTTGTAGGTATATTTGAACACACAAAAGGAACTCATATGATACCGGCTTTTTTTATACATCACAATTGGGATATGTGGGATATAATAATTATCCTCATTGGACTTGCCATTGTTTTTAGGAAAAAAAATTGCGATGTGGTTGTTAAATATCATACTAATATTTTTGATGTTTCCGATAGCTCTTGTTTCTGTAATCTTCAAATGGGAACCAAAGTTTGTGAAGAGGTGGGAAAAAGAGGTTGAGGAATACAAAAAGAAGAAACATAAATCATAGAAACAGGGACCGGAGCAATAGTGTTTCGGTCTTTTTAGTATCCTTTTTATTGTTTATAATTTATGGGTAAATAAACATTAAGAATACTATGTTCATTAACTCTTTGTGTAACTTCATTCATTGTTGTTTTACCATCGACAATTGTTGATTAGAAGTAAAGACGGATGTATAGACACACTAAGCCCATCAATCTTCAGAAGTCCAATTGTTGCATTTCATTATTTGCCCTTTCTTGAACAGACCTTGTTTAGATGATTTATTTTCATAACATAGTCCCATGTTTTTTCTTATAAACTTACGGAAAATACGAGAAAGATATAAATTCCTCAGTCCTATTCTTTTTTCTCACATTATTTTAATACATTTGCATACAGATTTAATAAATTAGGATATAATGTCAAATCTCAATCGAATAAAAGTAGTACTTGTTGAGCAGCGGAAAACAGGTAAATGGTTAGCTGAACAACTAGGCAAGTCTACATGCACAGTAAGTAAATGGTGCAGCAACACTATTCAGCCCGACTTGAATACTTTGGATAAAATTTCCAAACTTTTAGATGTGAATATAAAAGATTTATTGGTGGACAATAAAGAATAGTTCCTATGAGTAATGCAAGTAATAATCAAGGTAGAGCATACGAATTCGTGTGCCTTAACTCATTCTATGAGGCAATCAACAAGATTCGACCAGCAAAAATAGTAAGAAATAGCAGTTACTGTGCAGCAGAAAATGCATGGGAAACATTAACTCCTGACGAGCAAAATCTTTATACGCTCAGTGCAAAGTCAACTATTGAAACAATCTTTGCCCTCGAACCCAATATCATAGAACAGAGTTCTGACGTTCTTAACCTTTATATACAAAATGATCAACATGGTAAAGAAGCAGATGTTCGCGATATAATCATTGAGAGAAAAGATATTATTTGGGAAATAGGTTTAAGTATAAAACACAACCACATGGCTGTGAAGCATAGCCGAATTGCCAAAAATCTTGACTTTGGTTCAAAGTGGTATGAGATTCCATGTTCAAAAACTTATTGGAATGACGTCAAGCCCACTTTTGACTTTTTGGAAAATGAAAAGGCAAAGGGAACATATTTCAGGGATTTAAAATCAAAAGAAGATGATGTCTATGTACCTCTTCTGAATGCATTTGTAAAGGAGGTTTCTTCTCAAGTCAATGCAAACAAAAACGTGCCAAGGAAAATAGTTGAATACCTTCTTAGCAAGTATGACTTCTACAAAGTAATAAGCATTGATAGTAGTAGAATCACAACAATCCAGTCGTTTAACATGTATGGTACTCTTAATTTGCCAAGTCGCATTTCAAAGCCAACCATTAAGGTACCTGTCATCAATCTTCCAACAACATTGCTACATATTGGATTCAAGCCGAGCAGTAAGACTACTGTTGTGATGTGTTTTGACAATGGATGGCAATTCTCATTCAGAATTCATAATGCCAAAGATGTTATAGAAACTTCATTAAAGTTTGATATACAAATAGTTGGCATGCCTGCTGATGTAAATATTAAATACAACTGTAAATGGTAATCTTTGTGAGAATATTGATATTACAAATTATCTGATAAAGTACAAAATGTGAATAATAACAGTATTTATGGCTAATATCATTAATGCAATAACAAATATCATAAACTATCGTCAATCATTTAATGGAGCTCCTAATGGAGGAGGCAACACAATGAATGCAAGAGGAGCAAATTTGGAAGGTTTTGTAAAAGATGCGTTTGCAGGAACTTTCGGTGCGCCTGGCGGAAACCAGAGATGGACCAATACATGCTTCTCATATTTGGGTTCAGCTAATTATCCTCCAGATATGATACTCACAGGAGGGGATGCAATTGAAGTAAAAAAAGAGGATGGACTTGGACAGCTACAATTGAATAGTTCTTGCCCTATTGATAAATTATATCATAACAACCCCAAAATGTCATCTAAAGCAAAAGCTTGTGATGGAGGTACCTGGCAGTCTAAGGATATTTTATATGTTATTGGAACAGAACCACATGCACAATATGGACCTCAAACAATATGGATGATTTATGGCGATTGCTTGTCTCCAAATGTACAAGTATTTAGAAAGCTTGAAAATGAAATCAAAAATGCGGTTCAATCCATTCCTAATTACAATTGGGTTCAAACCAATGAATTAGCAAAAGCACTTGATGTAGATCCTTTAGGTACTGCAGATTTACGAGTAAGAGCTATGTGGATGTTAGATCATCCAAATGTGTTATTTCAGCATTGTATTACTTTGTGCACACAAGGAAATACAGGTAATTATGCGAATCCACATATATTCAAATACAACAAGAATGCATCTTTCCAAATGTATGTTCTCATGAAATTATCCAAATTCAATAGTTTACCGCAAGCTGACATACAAAACATCATAAACAGAAGATGCAATAATTTGCTTTTGGAGGATGTTGCAATAGCAGATCCTAACAATCCTGCAGTTACTATTAATTGTAAACTAATTTGTTATTCTATTTAAATATGAAATTAATCAGTCTTTTTTCTGGTGCAGGTGGACTTGATCGTGGTTTCCATAATGCAGGTTTCCACACTGTTGTTGCAAACGAGTTTGACCCCAAAATTTGTCCTACTTTTAAGGCAAATTTCCCAGATACACACCTAATTGAAAGTGATATTAGAGATGTGAAAGAAAGCGAATTTCCAGAACGTATAACAGGTATTATTGGTGGTCCTCCATGCCAATCGTGGAGTGAAGCCGGAAGTCTGAAAGGTATAAAGGATGCTCGTGGTCAGCTTTTCTATGAGTACATCAGAATTCTCAAAGCTGCACAACCTATATTCTTCGTAGCAGAGAATGTCTCAGGAATGTTAGCAAAACGTCATTCTGAAGCAGTTGAAGGATTTATGCGACTTTTTGACGAAGCAGGTTATGATGTCAATCTCAAGATGTTGAATGCCAATGATTACGATTGTCCTGAAGATCGTGATCGTGTGTTCTACATTGGTTTCCGAAAGGACTTGAACATACATGACTTTGAATATCCTACGCCTTGTGAGCATAAGCCAACATTACGTGAATGTATTTGGGATCTTAAAGATAATGCAATCCCAGCCCTTGAAAAGAATAAGACAAATGGAGACAAGTGCGCAGTACCTAATCACGAATATTTTATAGGTGCATATTCACCTATATTTATGTCTCGAAATCGAGTTAGAAGTTGGGATGAGCCAGGGTTTACCGTACAGGCAAGTGGACGTCAGTGTCAGTTACATCCACAAGCTCCCAAAATGATTAAAGTAGAAAAGAATGAACAAATATTTGTCCCTGGTCAAGAACACTTGTACAGACGAATGTCTGTACGTGAAGTCGCCCGAGTTCAAACATTCCCAGATGACCATATTTTCTTATATACAGATGTAAACATGGGATATAAGATGATTGGTAATGCTGTACCTGTTAATCTCGCATATCATGTAGCAGTGAGTATTCGTGCCGCGCTGGATAAGCATGGCATAAATTATCAAGAATAGATATGAACATAGTATCACTGTTTGCTGGATGTGGTGGGCTTGACCTCGGCTTTGAGAAAGCAGGGTTCAATATTGTGTGGGCAAATGAATTTGACGAGGCAATTCATCCAACGTACAGACTTAATCACCCCAATACGATATTGAACACCTCTGATATTAGAACACTTACAGGTGAAGATATTCCTGATTGTGACGGTATTATTGGAGGTCCACCATGTCAAGCATGGAGTGAAGGAGGAAAACAATTAGGAATTGATGATCCTCGCGGACAATTATTTCTTGACTATATTCGCATTGTTAATGATAAAAAACCAAAGTTTTTTGTTATTGAGAACGTACAAGGATTCCTTGATGAAAAACATAAAAAATCCTTATCTTATTTCATGAACTTACTTCGTGAAGTTGGATATCGGATTTCATATGAACTTTTGAATGCTGCCGATTATAAGATTCCTCAGGATAGGTTTAGAGTATTTTTTATAGGGATACGCAATGATCTTTCAAACAAGTATGTTTTTCCTAATGCGGTAAGTTCTGAACCAATTACACTCAGACAAGCTATTGGTGACATAACTGAGCCTCCCCGTTTTTATTGTGATAACGAGGTCGAAGGAGATAATCCTAATAGAATGAATCATGATGTTTATACAGGCTCTTATGATGCTAAGTATATGGCAAGGAATAGAGTTCGAGGATGGGATGAAACCTCATTTACAATACAAGCTCAGGCAAGAAATGCACCTCTACATCCACAAGCTCCCAAGATGGTCTATATCTCATCTTCACAAAGGATATTTGCCAAAGGCTTCGAACATTTATATAGAAGGCTTAGCGTAAGAGAATGTGCAAGAATTCAGACATTCCCTGACAATTTCCGTTTTATATATAATGATGTTAAGGATGGCTATAAGATGGTGGGTAATGCGGTTCCTCCAAGATTGGCCTGGTATCTAGCAATTCAAATCAAAAAAGCATTTTCAGATGTTATAACTTTAGAAGCCTCTGAGCGTAATGAGTTACATCAACAGTCTTTTAATATCGTTGATATTCAAAAAATTGCAAAAGAGAATAATGAAATAATCCTTGACAATTTCAAAGTTATTGTAAATAAGGAAACTCATATTATTGAGGATATAAATTCTATTGATAAATCTAAAAGAGTACTTCTTGGTTTAGTAAAATCTGATAATGTTGAGCATTACATTGATCACTCTGCTAAAATCTATTATACAGGTAATAGATTCCCTGCAACAATAGCCCTAAACAACCTTTACTATT
>JAZNKR010000003.1:0-6842 GCA_045578665.1 Bacteroidaceae bacterium
AAGGTAAATTGTTTCGATGGGTGCGCCCTGCAGTTCGGGCAGGCGCAGCTGCAGCTCGCGGCACACCATGTCGACATAGGCGCTGCGATGGCGCATCAGCGTGGTGGAGTAGAAGTCGCAATAGGCGCAGCGGCTCTCACAGAAGGGGACGTGTATATATATGCCGGGCATGGTTGGTTTAATTGAGAATTGAAAAATTCCTACTGGATGGATATTTTTAATCATTAACTTTGTCGAAGTTGTTGTCGCTTACTTACTTACTCGCAACTTTTAACTATTAATTTTCATTTTTTAATTTTTAATCTCACCTCGTCCTTCTCCATCAAGTGAAGTGTCTGCAGTTCGTAGGTCACTTCGGTGGGCAGTGTGAGGGTGTATTCGTAGTGCTCGTTCTTCTTCAGTCGCCACGAAGCCGTTTGTATAGCTGGTTGATAATCGCGTCGGAGCAAGCAAACTCGCCCCATTCCTCTATCTCTGAGCCCACCACCTGGTCTATGATCTTGCTTATCCTCATCTCCTCGGTGGCTGTCACCGTCTGCAGATGGCGCCACAGCGCTTTGTCGCGGATGCGCACCTCGGGACCCTCGAAGGGAATCACTGCCATGGGCATGTGCTTCAGCACCGTCACCCCTTCCCACTCGGTGGGTGTGCGCCGTGCGTCATACACCTCGTCGACGTATATCTCACACAGCAGCAGCAGCAGCGGTCCGCCGTAGCTGCACTGCCAGATGTCGTCGGTGCGCGCTACGCATTGTCCGTCAATCACCACTTCGGCCTTCAGTGCCAGTGGAGTATGCCGCCCATATACGCCACGGCTTATCTCTCCTGCCCACCATCCGTAGCTCAGCTGCGTACATGTCTTCTTCTCGCCCTTGCTCAGCAGTGGGGTGATGTCCATCGTCTGGCATGTCGCCTCCTTGCGATAGTTCGTCCATCCCGGCTTCAGTTCGTGCCCCTCCACATGCTGTCCGTTCACGATGATGTCATGCACGCCCAGTGCCGCAGCTGTCAGCGTGGCTCGCTCTGTCGGTGCATCGCATGTTGTCACCTTGCGGAAGAGGGGTAGAACCACTCCCTCGACCATATCGTAGCGTGGCATTGCTGCATACGTGCTACCCGTTATCCACTCAGCTTCGCTCAGCGGTGCTATCCCCTGGGCTGTTATCGTCAGTGAGCAGACGAGGCTCGCCATGGCAGGCATAAACTTTTTTACAAGATTCATGGTTCTCATATTTTAATAGGGAGAAAATTGCTACCTCCCCCCCAAAAAAAAGTCAAATGCTACTGCTAATTATTGCAAATATATGAAAAGATAAGCACGTCTCCAAGCTTTTGGCGTATGAATATATATGAAGCGGATTGTTCTTTACTAATTCAAATGTTTAAGATAATGGCGATTTTCTTTAACGTATCATTGGATTACTCGAAAATCGGATGGGCCAAAAAGTTTGTCATGACCAATGATGTTGTAATAGGTATATAGCCTAATAAAGTGAAACGCCTTTGTCATATTGTGGTATGAATAAGTGGAAACTATCCCTATTATAAAGAGAATCGTTTGATGTTTTTTGTATTCTGTTCCTGTATATGTGCTTGCTTTTCGAAAATTCTTGCTATCTTTGCAAAAAAAAGTATGAGTGAATATATTCCTATACCCATTGATGTCTCAGACGTAGAACTGAATGGGGATTTATTGGAGTTGCGTGAAGCTATTGCTGAGAATGCGCATGATATTTGGGCTGCCGAAAGAATAAAAGAAGGATGGTCTGTTGGAGAGGAACGCAATGAGCAAAAGAAACAGACGCCTTGTTTAGTGCGGTATTCTGAGCTTCCTGAATCAGAAAAGGCTTATGATAGGAATATGGCGATGCATACACTCAAACTCGTGCAAAAGTTGGGCTATGATATAGTGAAGACGCGCAATACAGAATTGTATCGTAATCTGTTACTCTACTTGCGTGAGTCAATGTGTGAGTATCGTTGTCCCGAGTGCAAAGGGGTAGTTCGTTATAGACAAGTGTTCTGTGATCATTGTGGCGAAAAGCTGATGATAAATTGGAAAGATATGTGATGGTTCCTGGTAATTCGTTATGTGTATGTATGAGCCTAATCCTATAAATGTAGACGATGTTGTCCTGTCGGAAGAAGTTGCTTGCCTTGCTGAATTGCTAGCGAAAAATGTCCATGAGGTTTGGGTGAAAACACGTATAGAGCAGGGGTGGACTTACGGAGAGCATCGAGATGACATATTGAAAGAACACCCATGTCTTGTACCTTACGAAGTCCTTTCTGAAGAAGAGAAAGTATTAGATAGGAATACTATGTTATGCACCTTGAAACTGGTCGAAAAGTTAGGTTTTAAAATTACTGCAATTTAACGAAATGTTTTGCAATTAGGGGAATGCCCGATGTTATGGCTTTGTCGTAATTTTGGGATTCCTTTGCTAATTTATGGTATGGTGTGATGTCTGGATGTGTATAGTGGATTTTTAATTCGTTTTTATTATATGAGCAGACCTCTGCTTCCGTTGGTTTCCTGTAGCCTAATAATAGCTTTTCGATATTCCATCTGTTATGTTCTACTTGTGCAATAAGGTCTACTTGTTCTTCCGTGAGTAATGCGCAATTTCCAGGATTAATGTGCAAAGCACGTAGTTTTTGTGGTATTGAATGTGTGCTATAATTATTAGACCATTGGAGTGCTATAGGTTTCTCATACCAAAGCTTGACTAATTCTTCGTCTGTGGTAATGCTTTTCGGTAACTGCTGATTCGTATTATAGTACTCATAAATGAAATTGATGCATTGTGCCGCGTAAGTACACTGAAGGCTTACATCGTAATTGTTTTCATACATTCCGAATGGATAAACATGGGCGTATTTATTCCATTTCCCTTCTGTATTTGTGGCTCTTATTATGTTAAGCAGAGTTCCAGAAGTTTGTTGTTGAATAAAAATAGGTCTTTTGTTTGTATATGTACTGTCCGGTAGGTGCAGCCCAATTGCGAGATTTGCTTGTGAGTCGTCTAGGCAGCAGGCTATAGACATGCTTTGTGATAGGTCGGTGCTCCATTCGTGTATTAATGCGCGTATTTTTTTGGACTCAACATTTCCATTTATAAATGTAAATTCTATATCCAAGAAGTCCGTCTCCATTTCTCCTTGTTTAGATGGAGCGATGAATACTTTTTCCCCATTGCCGCAATTAAAGTCCTGAAAATAATAGGGTGCGATTTCAAAAAAATGATTATGTTGTTGGATAAACGAATATGCTTTGCAACTAGCTTCTTTGTCGATAAATGTGATTTTTGTTTTTCTGCTTTTGTCGCGGCAAAAATTAGGGAAATGCATAATGTGTGCAGCCTCAATTGCTAATGCTATACCCATTTTGCTCATGCCAATGATGACAAGATGAACTTGCATGTTGGAATCGTAGGGTATGCCTTCACCGTCTAAAGTTGGGTATGTAAGGTTGTTGTCGTCAAACGTATACTGTCGTTCTACAAGAACCCGTTTAGCCCATTCGTGTTGATGATTTATAGGACGGAAATAAAAATGTTCTCGCCATCGCTTGGAAATGTCATTTAGCTGGAAAACAGCAAACGTGGTTTGTGAATTAAATAATACTGTTGCTGGGATAGGAGAACTTTTTCTCTTTTTTCTGCAGTGTATTTCGGTAAGTTGCTTAAGACAGTCAATGTTGACAAAGTCATGCTCGTATTCGTTTTCTTCACCTAAAATAAAAATCTCCAATGCTTTGTGTGTGTTTAGTAGTTCGAGTTCCTCTTGTGAGTTTCTGCGTGCATGAAAAATGACAATCCTTTTTTCGCATGCATCGTTTAGAAACTCGTGTAGCTTGTCTCTGATGATTTCTGTAGGTGATGTACTTTGTATAAGTATGTGCGCCTTCTTATGTTTATTGCATAGTTGAGTTATTAGAGCTGCGGTAGCTTTGTCAAAACCTATTATCACTACATGGCGTGATAGGCTGTATCTGATGTCTCCAGTTCGATATCGTTCAACGCGACGTTCTAGCATGTTTGAAATAACGGATATTAGCACTCCTGTAAATAGTGTGATACCGCATATGGATGTGATGATAGCATACCATCTGTTAGCTAAGAGGCTTTTGTTGATTGTTCCAGGATCAAGAAATAGCGTGATGATGTAGCGTAATAGGTGATTCTCTTGCTGTTCCTTAAATGTACTTGGTGCTTGGAATTTTAAAAGTATTGCGGTTGCATATAATAAACCGATGGTAAATATAATACCACTTATCAGCCATATTATTTGATTTCTGCTTTTACCGGAAAAGGAACGGTCAAAATTAAGAATAAGTTTGGTAAACAATAGTTTCATTTGTGCAGATTGTGTTTTTTTGAGAAATTGTGCAAATATACATTTTTTTAGCTTAGTATTGTCGAGAAAACGGAAAATATCGTTATTTTTATAAAAAGATAGTAAGTTGCGTTGGAATAATTACTAAAAGCTGTATCTTTGTAAATCTAGTATTGACAATAGTGCTGTTTTATGGAGTATGATGTTTTTATAAGTTATTCTAGGAAAGATACAAATATAGCCAATCGTATATGTAAAGCTTTTGATGAAGCTGGCATTTCCTACTTTATTGACCGTCAAGGTATAGGTGGAGCGTATGAATTTCCAGCAGTGTTGGCTGAAGCAATTATTTCAAGTAGAATATTTTTGTATTTAGCTAGTGAAAATTCATATGGTTCGAAGTATACCCAAAGTGAAATAACATTTGCATTTAATAGGAAAGATAGAGGGACGATATTACCTTATATAATTGATGGAAGTTCAATGCCTATTTCCCTAGAGTTTGTTTTTAGTGCTATTAATTGGCGAAATATGCGTGAGCATCCTATTGAAACGGCTTTAGTAGACGATTTGCTTAATCTACTAGGAAAGGAAAGACCAAAGGCAAAAAACTCTTCGGTGTCAGTGACTGAGAATAAAACTTCTTTGTCGCCAAGCAGAAAGAGTATGTTTGTAAAGCCCATTCTGGTAGTTTGTATATCTTTACTAGTAATCGCTGTTGCTGTTTTCTTCTTACGACCGAATAAAGAATTGGCATATAATCATGATGTCAAGGAGAATTCTCTTTTGGATACATTATGTATTGCGGATACTGTCGATATAGTTGCGGATGTTATTGATAAAGCAGGCTTGGATAATGCGTCGTCAATGTCAACAGTGTTGAAAAAGGTAATTGATGATAAGGATCTCTTGATTGATGTGAATGGAATCAGTTTTATAATGAAGTATGTTGATGCCGGTTCTTTTATGATGGGAGCTGATAAGGGGCAACAGAATGCTTATGCGGATGAGAAACCTGCACATAAGGTCGTGCTAAAGAATGACTATTATATAGGTGAAACAGAAGTTAGTCAGGACTTATGGGAGATTGTAATGGGAAAGAATCCCTCAATGTTTAAAGATTCTCATTTACCAGTGGAGCAAATAAGCTATAAGGATTGTTTAGCTTTTATAGCTCGTCTGAATGAATTGACGGGAAAATCGTTTCGTTTGCCTACAGAAGCAGAATGGGAGTTCGCTGCTCGTGGAGGAAATGTGAATTCAAAAATGCGTTACAGTGGCAATGATGTTTTAAGCAAGGTTGCATGGTACTCTGGAAATAGTGGCGGACATACTCATGATGTGAAAGGAAAAGAACCGAATGTTTTAGGTGTTTATGATATGACCGGGAATGTTTGGGAATGGTGTAGTGATTGCTATGGTGTATATCCTACATCTGAGATAATAGATCCAAAAGGACCCAATTCAGGGAAATACCGAGTGTATCGTGGAGGGTGTTGGGGATGTGATGATGCTTTTTCGCGCCTTACAATACGCGGCTATGATGCTCCAGATTATCGTAGTTCAGAAGTTGGTGTGCGTTTGGCATTGGATGTTAATTGATTACAGCTTCGTTTCAAGATGCAACCTTTTATGAAGCCGTTTTCTTGGAAATAGTGGAAGTCGTCTTTGGTCTATTTTGTGCTGATTGTGCCGTGTGGCGACGCCCCACGAGCTGCAGCGTGCGGTCGTGAAAGATTGTATACCTATGCTCACCCGATTGAAGGGTAGCGTGCGCAAGCCCTGCACATACTCCTCGGTGAGGTCGTCGGGGTTGGCTTCCAATGTTATTTCAGCAAGTTGAAAGTTGAAAGATGAAAGTTGAAAGTTGCGTAATGAAGTGAGGATGGAGGAAAGCTCCTCTATCGTTAATGTAGAGGGAGTGCCACCGCCAAGGTAGATTGTTTCGATGGGTGCACCCTGCAGTTCGGGCAGGCGCAGCTGCAGCTCGCGGCACACCATGTCGACATAGGCGCTGCGATGGCGCATCAGCGTGGTGGAGTAGAAGTCGCAATAGGCGCAGCGGCTCTCACAAAAGGGTATGTGGATGTATATGCCGGGCATGGTTTGAGTTATGAGTTTTGAGTTTGGTTGAATTGAAAATTGTTTTTCCCTTCGGTCAGCGAACTTCGTTTGAGAATTGAAAATTTCCTGCAGGGTGGGTGCGTTTACTCATTCATTTTTCTACTTTGATTTTGTCGAAGTTGCTTTCGCTTGCTTGGAACTTTCAATTTTCAATTTTTAATCTAATCTCGTCCTTCTCTGTCAAGTGAGGTATCTGCAGTTCGTAGGTCACTCCGGCGGGCAGTGTGAGGGTGTATTCGTAGTGTCCGTTCTTCTTCAGTCGCCACGATGCCGATACCGTGCCGTGCGGAGTCTCTGTCTTGGCCTTGGCCCAGGTGATGCGCGGCTGATAGGCGAGGGTAGGGTGATTGTCGGGGCGGTTGTCCACTTGCGGTGCAAAC
>JAZNKR010000004.1:0-4966 GCA_045578665.1 Bacteroidaceae bacterium
CTGCTTATGTTTTGAACTCCTCCGTCTTCAAAAACTGTGTTTTTGAATGACCTCGCAAGCTCGGCACTCCTTTGGAAAGCTAAAGCTTTCGTCGTCGCAAACATTGCTTATTACGCAATGTCCTCTTCAAGAGGAGGAATGTAAATTTCTGAAAATTACTAATGTATGACATTCTCCCTCTTGAGGGAGTGCCCGCAGGGCGAGGGAGTTCCAATCATTGACTTAAATATGTCTTAATAAAAATTATTACTGTCAGGTAAAAATTTCTAATTGTTTTTCGCTAAGCAGTTTTATATTTAAAGGCAGTTTGTAATAAAGTCCGCCACCGTCTCACCGGTAAAGGTGTAGCGGTTGCTCTTGTCTATCTCGTCGGTGCAGTCGAGGAATGATAGGGCTATTGCTAATATATAGAGTATTCGTTTCATGTTAAACAATCTCGTTTTTATGTCGCCACTTGCAGGGCTTTGTTGATTTTTGATTTTCATACGTAGCCCTTGCGTTCATTCATAGTCCTTACGGACTACGCTTTATAATGTCGCCTCTTCGGGGCTTTTAGTGTCTGTCCTCGGGCCTGGTAGGGTCGCTCACAATGTGCAGTGGCACAATCTCTATGTAGTCCAAAAAAATATATATGGAACCGGTTGTACCCGGCATTGTCGCGTGCTCTACAAGGTTCCTAAACCTCAACCAATGCTCCCCTTCCACAAGATATTGTATTGTAGCAATCTTACGCATACTTCTAAAGTTGTGTCTCGCCGGCATATAATCCAAATACCAAGAATTATAAACGTCCGGAGCCTTCATCCAACCTTTGTTTCTAAGCAGCTTGTCGTTTTCCAGACCATTGTCCAATGTCATATAATCATCCTGCCAACCGATGCGTTCACTCTTTGTCGCAACACTCAGATTCAATGGCAATCCACATACCTTACCGTCGAAATATAGTTGGCATAAATTTTCTTCTGATACTTGGTAGCCTTCTACATCTTCACGAAACATAACTACCGAGAACCTTATTTCGTATGTTCTTGTAGGTACGGGTGGTAATTTTATTGCCCAATCGTATTGATTAACAAAGTATAATTGATCGCAATTATATTCAGATCCGGATTGATATCCCCAACGAGTTTCTGTTCCATGCCTCTTGAACCCCTTACAATATCCGTCGGGAATCATCATACTTTGCTCTTGTTGCCATATATTGTTGCTCGAAAGCTCGGGCTGCATGGTGGCAATGTCGAAGCGCATACGCTCGTTAAGGATGTTTCCTACCATTTCATCCTCGTTGTATATGAGAATCTTATCAATGGGATGAATGAGCCCGTTGGTGGTATTGGGTACAAAATCGGCATACTGTTCATCCATCTGTGTGAATTCCGTCAGTTCTATCACACGCACATTCAAATGGTTGCGCATTTCGAAATTATACGGAGTGGCACGCTTGGAGTAATTTATGTATATATTTTGTCCGTTGGCGGTGCTCAGCGGCTTCAGTGCTTTCATCAGCTTGCCCTGCAAGGTGGTGAAGTAGTTATACAGGTCGTGTCCAGGAACATAAATAACATCAAAATTTTCGCTACCCGAACGCGAAGGCACTATTCTGTTATAAGGTACTTCGCCATCGATAAAGTGATAGGCCACGAACTTGTATAGCGCGTTCTTGGGGCTGCGCGGATTGTCCTTGTCCTCGCTGCCGTACCACTTTTCGGCAAAAGCCTTAAGGTCGTCTATTGTATATATGCCGCGCTTGTGGAACACCTCATCGGGCTCAATGAATGCAGTATATTTAATATATTTTTTCTTTGGCAACCAGTTATAGTTAATATTATCTTTATCCACCGCATACGAGTAGTCTATGTCTTCGGATATATTGCCGCCAAAATTTGTCTCTGCTATCGCTTGACTGAACAGCCTGAAAAAGCTGTATTTCTCAATATGTGCTGCCAAATAGCTCGGTTTAACATCTATCGGTCGGTCAATATGGTGAATAATACCATTCTCCACTTGGTTGTCGCCATCAATTATTGCTGCATCATTGTTTATCATTATGTAGAAGCGCTCATCAATAGTTTTATAACTGACAACCAGCGCTCTGTCGTAGAAATTCCATTTGGCTATTGCGCCCTCACCAAATTCGGCTGTGTGATAATTTTCCTCTATCAAGTGCATGCGGGCAATTACATTAGCCATCGAGTCGCTCAGTTCCTCCACAAGCGGCGATGTTATTCCAGTGTATATAGGCTTGTCTGTCTCTTTTGTTGCCCAATAGATACTATCCTGCTCCTGCACATATTTTTCTACCGCCTCGTTATCGGGCAGAAAGAGCGTATATTGCCCGTAGGTATTCAGCAACGAGAATAGTTCTGCTTTTTTCAGCAGATTGATAAAATGCGAGTACCTGTCGCTGCGATTGAGCAAATAGTCGGCCACCGTCTCGCCAGTGAAGGTGAAGCGGTTGCTCTTGTCTATCTCGTCGGTGCAGGCGAGGATTGACAGGGCCAATGCGAGTATGTAGAGTATTCGTTTCATTTTTTGTTATTTCTTCTTTACTCCTCCTCTTGGATAAGAGGACATTGCGTAATAAGCAATGTTTGCGACGACGAAAGCTTTAGCTTTCCAAAGGAGTGCCGAGCTTGCGAGGTCATTCAAAAACTTGTTTTTGAGGCCGGAGGAGTTTGAATATTTGTTTGCATCTTCATTCAAATTCTTCTGTTTATTTGCACTTTTTCAAATATAATTATTTTTACGATGAGCGAAGCTACCCTCCTCATTATTAACAATCTTTAATAATTACTTAGTGTCTGTCTTCGGGCTTCGTGGGGTCGCTGACAATGTGCAACGGCACAATTTCAATGTAGTCGAGCAAATAATAAGCTACATTGTAATTATTTTCGAGACCATAGGCATCCTCCGAAAGATTTCTGAAGCGGAGCCAATGTTCCCCATCAGTGAGATGCTCTCTTGTAATTATTTTACGCATATACAACGGAGCGTCCCTTGCCGGGAGATAGCTGTAATAATCGCTGCTGCAATAACTATCGGGTGCCTTCATCCACCCTTTATTCCTTAGGAGTTTATCATTTTCGGCACCATTGTCGTATGTTTCATTGTCGGCTACCCATCCCACACGCTCGTCTATCGCAGCCAAGTTCAGATTCAAAGGAACATCGCATACAACATCATCGAGATACAATTGCATCGCTGCATCTTCTTGATTTCTAAGTATAGGTTCAGGAAGCAATTGAACATTTATTCTTATTTCGTATGTCCTGCTCGGTACGGGCGGCAGTTTTATAGACCAGTCGAAGCGGTTAATAAATGCTATGCAATCGCAATTATAATAGGAATAGGGGCAAAAATAGCCCAAATACCTCTCTGTGCCATATCTTTTTATACCCTTGCAATAGTCTCCGGGAAATTCCGTACCCTCATTTTGCCAAATGTTGTTACTCGACAGTTCGGGAAACAGTGCAGCAGCATCGAAACGCATACGCTCGTTGAGTATGTTTCCTGCCATTTCGTCCTCGTTGTAAACGAGAATCTTATCTATAGGGTGTATGATGCCGTTTGCTGCCACAGGCACAAAATCGGCATACTCCTCGTTCATTCTGGTAAATTCGGTCAGCTCCATTATACGCACGTTCAGATGTTTGCGCATTTCGTAGTTGTATGGGACTGTGCGCTTTGAGTAATTGATGTATATATTCAGCCCATCGGTGGTACTCAGCGGCTTGAGCACCTTGAGCAGTGTGCCCTGCATGGTGGCAAAGTAGTTGTAAAGGTCGTGGCCGGTAGAGCACACATCATCGTAGTATTCGTTATTCAAGCCTGAGCGCGACGGCACTATCCTGTTATATGCAATTTCGCCCTCCACAAAATGATAGGCCACAAATTTGTGCAACGCATTCTTAGGGCTGCGCGGATTATCCCTATCCTCGGTGCCGTACCACTTCTCGGCAAAGGCTTTAAGGTCGTCGAGAGTGTGGATGCCGTTAGCGCGAAACACCTCATCGGGCTCCACAAATGCAGTGTACTTGATATACTTCTGCTTGGGGAAATAGGATGGAATGTCGTCGGGGAACTTATATGCATAGTCTATGTAATCGGCAATGGAATAATTGAATCCTGTCTCGCCGATGGCACGGCTGAAGATGGAAAAGAATTTATGCTCCATTATATGGTTGGCAATGGTCGTATGCTTGGTGTCGAGCGGTTTGTCTATTATGTGCACAAAGCCGTTTTCCACTTCGTTGTCGCCATCGATTATTGCCGAATGGTTGTTCAGCATTATATAGAAGCGTTCATCCACCACTTTATAATTTATAGACAGTATCTTGTCCACAAAGTTCCATTTTCCGATTGCGCCTTCGCCAAAATCGGCCATACGGTACCCCCGGTCTATAAGGTGCATACGCGCTATTACATTGGCCATGGAGTCGCTAAGTTCATCAACGAGCGGAGAAGATATACCGGTATTTATAAACTTCGAAGTGCCAATGGTTGCATGATAGACGCTGTCCTTTTCTGCCACAAATTTTTCTAATGAAGCATTGTCGGGCAGGAAGAGGGTGTATTGCCCGTAGGTGTTAAGCAGGCTTAAAAGGCCGGCACGCTCCAGCAGGGTAATCATGTGGGAATACTTCTCGCTGCGATTGAGCAAAAAATCCGCTACCGTTTCACCCGTGAAGGTGAAGCGGTTGCTCTTGTCAATGTCGTCGGTGCAGGCGAGGATTGACAGAGCCAATGTGAGTGTGTAGAGTAATCGTCTTATCATTTGTTTCATTTTTCGTGTTATTTTTATACTCC
This sequence comes from Bacteroidaceae bacterium, assembly GCA_045578665.1. GTDB lineage: Bacteria > Bacteroidota > Bacteroidia > Bacteroidales > Bacteroidaceae > HGM04593. Next base: position 4,807 of record JAZNKR010000004.1, read on the forward strand.
TCCTCTTGGATAAGAGGACATTGTCGCGTCCTAAAATTTGTTTACACTATTTTAAGCATTTTCTTCCTATATCTTCTGTCGGGCATGCCCGACAGAAGATATAGAATTTTTGTTATCCTGCCATAGGTTGTCATTAGGTTAGTGACTTTATCATATCTTC
>JAZNKR010000005.1:0-6679 GCA_045578665.1 Bacteroidaceae bacterium
AAGGAGTGCCGAGCTTGCGAGGTCTATTCAACCGCAAAAGCGTTTGAAGACGGAGGAGTTTGAAACTTTTTGCTTGTGTCTTCATTCGAACTCCCTCCCCCTTCGGGTACTCCCTCTTATCCAAGAGGGAGAGTTTTATTGATTAAAATTCAATGGTTTAAAGAGTTAAAACTATTCTTTTAGGTATAATATCGCATAATCATTTTTTGTTTTATTCAAAAATCGTTTCGTACCATTTATAGAACCATTCTAAAAGAGCAAGAGGGTGGCTATAAGTCGCAGTTAGCAGTCTGTTTCTATTATTTGTATCGTAGAAAGTCAGTCGAATCGTGCCACGCTCTTTATACTCTCTATCTTTTTAAGTTTTTCGCACAATGTCTCCACATCCTTTACATCGTGGACATTGAGCCATATGTTGCATTCGAATACACCGTTCTTGTTCTCGAACACCAGCTTTTGGATGTTTACATTCATCTGCTGAGAGGTTATTTCGGTTATCTGGTTTATGATGCCGATTCTGTCTATACCGTTGATGTTGATGGGGACAACAAATTCGTGCATACGGTGTGTTGCCCATCTTGCGGTGAGTATGCGGTCGCCGTGGCTGCTCTTCAGACGGTCGGCAACGGGGCATTGGCGTTTGTGTATTATGATGTGGTTGTTCTCGTCGTAGTAGGCGAGTACATCGTCGCCGGGAATGGGGTGGCAACAGTCTGCCATCATGTAGTCCTTGCGCAGATTCTCGTCGGTGAGTGTGATGGGACGGGTGCGGTCTATCTCTCCTGGAGCGAATGTTGTAGCCTCTTCCTTCTTCTCCTCTTTCTTCTCTTCCTTGCCAAAGAAGAACGGGAATGTGAAGCGGCGTTTGTTGTTGCCCAAAAGTGCGTCTTTGTCCTCTTCGCCAAGCACTATGGTGCCGTTGCCTATTGCTGTGAGCAATGCCTCCTTGTTGCTCAGTTTGTGGTGTATCCACAGTTTTTCGATGTTGTTGGCATAGTTGGCAAGCTGTTCCTTCTCGAGGAATGCGTTGAGTCTCTCTTCACCTTCGCGTTGTATCTTGCGCTGTTCGCGGCGGAGTGCTGCCTGTATCTTTGCACGCGCTTTTGCAGTTGTGGCAAAGTCGAGCCAGTTTTCTTGTACGTGCTGTGAATTGGATGTCAGAATCTCTACCTGGTCTCCGCTCTGCAGCACATGGTTCATGGGCACAAGCTTGTGGTTTACCTTTGCACCGATGCAGTGGTTGCCGAGGAATGTGTGTATGCTGTATGCAAGGTCGAGGGCGGTGCAGTTCTGCGGCATTGTCATAATCTCGCCTTTGGGGGTGAAGACGAATATTTCCGTAGCATAGAGGTTGAGCTTGATGGTATCGAGAAAATCGAGTGTGTTGGGGTGAGGGTCGTCGAGTATCTCCTTGATGGTATGCAACCAGTTGTCGAGCTGTTCGTCTTTGCTGTAGTTGTTGTCGCGGCTCTTGTATTTCCAATGTGCAGCCACACCCTTTTCTGCAATCTCGTCCATCTCCTCGCTGCGTATCTGTACCTCTATCCATGAGCCTTGTTTGCTCATGAATGTTGCGTGCAGGGCACGGTAGCCGTTGGCACGGGGCTTGTTTACCCAGTCGCGCAGACGGTCGGGGTGCACGTTGTAGAGATTGGTGAGTGCTATGTATATGTTGAAGCATTCGTTGTTCTCGTTCTTGCCCTCGCGGGGAGTGAATACGATGCGAACGGCGAGTATGTCGTATATATCCTCGAATGCTACATGCTTTGTCTGCATCTTGTTCCAGATGGAGTAGGGTGACTTCAGACGACCCATCACACGGTATGTGAAGCCCATCTTGTCGAGCTCTTCGCGTATGGGCGTGATAAATTCGTTATAGAGATGGTCGCGCTCTATTTGTGTCTTTGCAAGTTTTTTCTGTATCTTCTCGTACTCTTCGGGGTGCTCGTATCGGAATGCGAGGTTTTCGAGCTCTGTCTTTATGCGGCTGAGTCCCAGACGGTAGGCGATGGGGGCATATATATATAATGTCTCACCGGCAATCTTGTATTGCTTGTTCTGGGGCATGAAGGAGAGGGTGCGCATATTGTGCAGTCTGTCGGCAATCTTTATGAGTATCACCCTTATGTCTTCGCTCATGGTGAGCAACAGTTTCTTGAAGTTCTCTGCCTGCTCCGATGCCTGGGGACCGAATACACCGCCGGCTATTTTTGTGAGACCGTCGACTATATGTGCTATTTTCTCTCCGAAGAGATTGCGTATGTCTTCTATCGTGTAGTCGGTGTCTTCTACAACATCGTGGAGCAGGGCTGCGCAGATGGAGGTGGAACCCAAGCCTATCTCGGCGCATACTATGCGTGCGACTGCCAGTGGGTGCATTATGTAGGGTTCGCCGCTGTTGCGACGTACACCTTTGTGGGCCTGACGTGCAAAGTTGAATGCCTTTGTTATTATCTCGACTTTTCTGCGGTGCTGGGTGGCGAGGTATGTGTCGAGCAGGTCCTGGAATGCCGATGTTATTTCGGCTTCCTCGTCCATATAGCGTTTCTCTTCGTTGGTGTCCATGACTTTAGTAGATGTTTAGGTATCTTCCGGCTCGGATGTTGTTGTTTCTTAAACCGTTGGCGCGTTTCAATTGTTTGACAGATACGCCATATTTGCGGGCTATGGTTGAGAGTGTTTCGCCGGGACGCACTTTGTGGCGCTTGCTGCCGCGTCCGCCGTCGTTCAGCTTTATACCCTTTGCTATCTGCTCGGCTTGTGTCTTAGAGAAGAATTGCTCTTCTTTGTGCTTATAGATGGTGTCGCCGAGGTTTAGCATGGTGGTGATGGTCTCGTTTGGCAGACGCAATATGCAGGTTTCGCTCTTGCCGGGAATTATATCCTTTATGTATTGGGGATTCATTGCTCTTATCGCCTCCATTTCTATGTTGCACAGCTCGGATATCTGGGTGAAGTGCAGATTCCTGTTTATGTGTATGGTGTCTGTGGTTACAGGAAGCGTCGATTGCATGGGGCATATTCCGTGCTCTTCGTAGTAGTTCATTATGTAGTTGACAGCTATGAATGCGGGGATATATCCACGTGTTTCGCGGGGCAGATGGCGATATATCTGCCAGAAGTCGGTCTTGCCGCCCGAACGTATGATTGCCTTCTTTACATTTCCGGGACCGCAGTTGTATGCCGCTATTGCAAGGTCCCAGCTCTGGAAGAATTTGTAGAGATCGCGCAGGTAGCGTATGGCTGCTTGTGTAGATTTCTGGGGGTCAAAACGTTCGTCTATGTAGTTGTTTGCCTTGAGACCATATTGTTTGCCGGTTCTGAACATGAACTGCCACAGACCTTTTGCCCCTACACGTGATGTCGCTTTGGGGTTGAATGCCGATTCGATGATGGGCAGATATTTGAGTTCCAACGGCATGTTATAGCTGTCGAGGGTGCTCTCTATCATAGGTATATAGTATGATGAGAGTCCGAGCATACTGGAAACGAGACGACGGTGACGGTTGGCATAACGTTCGATGAACTGCTTGGTCACTTCGTTGTATGTCATGTTGATGATAGTGGGCAAGCGGTCGAGCCTGTCTGCGTATATCGAGTCGCTTACAGGCAGTGGCTCGTAGTCGCTTTCGCAATCGGTCTCCTTGAGCAGTGTGCGCGAGAGCCAATTGTTCATCAGACTGTCTATGTCGAGCATCATGCTTTCGGGTATCTCAAACTGCACGCTGTCCTTGTCGTTTATGTACTCCGGGTTGAGTGCATGGTAGGGCTTGTCGTAATTGATTATGGTGCTGTCGTTCACCACTCCCAGGTTCTCTAAGTTTACCCGGGTGGTGTCTGCGGCTGTTTGTGCAGTCAGCGATGTGCAGCAGAGCAGTGTTATCAGTAGTGTATATATCTGTGTCTTATTGGGCATTATCGTTGGTGTCGTTTTTTTGTGGTCCTTTAGAATGATATGTTGCAGTTGAAGCCGTAATGACCGCCGTCGCTGTTTATGCCGGGCACCATTTCGGGCTTTATGCTCAGGTTTATCTCATCGCTTATGTCGAAGCTCGACAGATGGGCATCTACGTAAGCGTCGACGATTGAGACAAGATATACTCCTATGCAGGCAAATACGCTGAGGTCGCGCCAACGGCGGTAGCGGTCCTTGCGTTTCTTGAAGAGGTTCTTCAGATACTCTTCGTTGCTCTGGAAGTCATACCCCGAAGGGAAGAAACTTTCGTAGCTCTTTGTGTTGGGGTCGGCATCCATTATGTCGAGGAAAGCCTGGCGGTAGTCGCCATACATCTGGTTATTCCAGTTATAGGCATAGAGGCAACCCATGATTCCTCCGTATACGATGGGGAGTTTCCAGTACTTGCGGTTGTAAATCTGTCCGGCACCGGGGATGACAACTGCGAGCCATGTGGCTTTGTATGGCTCAGGCTTGAAGTTGGCGAGTTTTTCGGATACTCCGAACTCGTTGCGTTTTTTCGAGACGCGGCTGCTGTCGCTTGAGGTTGCAGACAGTTTGCTCCTCTCCTCTGCCATTTCTGTGAATATGGTATCTCCCTGTGGCATCTCGGCTTCAAGCTTTGCGGGGATGTTGCTTGTTGTGTCGGTGGGGACAATGGTCTGCGCAGGTACACAGAGTGTGGATAGCAACATTATGGTTGTTGCTATTAAGAGCCGTATCTTATATGTCGTTCTTGATGTTGACAACTTCTTTTTCGGTTATGGTTGGTTAGGGATGATTGTAATCTCGTCTGTCATGGTTTCATCTTGTCGAAAATGGCAATTATGCGTTCAAGCTCCTCTTCGTTCTTGAATTTGATGCTTATCTTGCCGTTTCCTTTGGGCGAGCATGTAAGTTGCACAGGGGTCTGGAAAAAGTGGGTGAGCTGTTTCTTCAGTTGGCTGAATACGGCAATGTTTTCCTGTTGGGGATTTTCCTTCTTCTTTGCGTTGTCGTATCCCTCTTCCTTCATCTGTCGCACAATCTCTTCGACCTGACGCACAGAGTAGTCGTTCTTCTGTATTTCGTTGAAGAGCTTTATCTGCTGTTTGGGGTCATCGAGAGATAGCAGGGCACGGGCATGACCCATGTCTATGCGCTTCTCCTTCAGTGCCATCTGCACGGGAGCGGGCAACTTTAGCAATCGCAGGAAGTTGGCTATGGTTGCACGACCTTTGCCTACTCGTTTGCTCAGCTGTTCCTGGGAGAGGTTGTTCTGCTCTATCAGTTTCTGATAGGCGAGGGCTATTTCAAGGGCATTCAAGTCTTCGCGCTGGATGTTCTCCACAAGTGCCATCTCCATGGTGCTTTCGTCGTCGGCAGTTATAATGTAGGCGGGGATTGTCTCCTTGCCTGCGAGTTGTGAGGCACGGAAACGGCGCTCGCCTGCGATTATCTGGTAGCGCTCTTCGTCTATCTGTCTGAGAGTGATGGGCTGGACGATGCCTATTTCTATAATAGAGTCGGCAAGTTCGCGCAGCGATTCTTCGCTGAACTCTCTACGGGGCTGGTTGGGGTTGGGCTCTATCTGCGAAAGAGCTATTTCTCCTATCGACGAGGAACCTGAGGTACGTACAGCCTCTGTTGATATGAGTGCGTCGAGTCCTCTTCCGAGGGTGAATTGTTTTTTTGCCATCTATTTCTGAATATTATTGGTCTTTGCGTTTAATGGTCGTTCTATAAATTTTGATACTTTACCGGGTGTATTCTACTTCGGTCGCTTCTTGTTCTATTCCCGCATCTTGCAAAATACCCGAAACAAATTCAAAAAATGCTTCGCACTAATTTGTAGAATTACCCTTAAGTATCTCTTCGGCAAGGGCAAGGTAGTTTTTGGCGCCTACCGAGTCGGCATCGTAGAGCAGTACAGGTATACCCATGCTTGGTGCTTCACCCAATCGTATGTTGCGCTGTATGACGGTGTTGAAGACAAGTTCGCGGAAGTGTTTCTTCACTTCGCCCAGTATCTGGTTGCTGAGTCTCAGGCGCGAATTGTACATTGTCAGCAGGAATCCTTCGATGTCGAGCGCAGGGTTGAGCTTCGATTTTATGATTTTTATGGTGTTGAGCAGTTTGCTTATTCCTTCGAGTGCGAAATATTCGCACTGTACGGGGATGATTACCGAGTCGGCTGCCGTGAGTGAGTTTACGGTGATGAGACCGAGTGAGGGAGAGCAGTCGATGAGCAGGTAGTCGTATTGGTCTTTTATCTTGGCGAGTGAGTTCTTCATTATTTTCTCGCGGTTGGGCAGGTCGAGCATCTCAATCTCGGCTCCCACAAGGTCTATGTGCGAGGGGATGATGTCGAGACCTTCGACACAGGTGTGGTGAATGCCCTCTTCGGGGGTAGAACCGTTGATGAGGCATTCGTATATTGAGTTCTTTATTTGTCGTATGTCTATGCCGAGACCTGATGAGGCATTTGCCTGAGGGTCGGCATCAATTACCAACACTTTCTGACCGAGGCTGGCGAGAGAGGCTGCAAGGTTGATTGCTGTAGTTGTCTTGCCTACACCTCCTTTTTGGTTGGCTAATGCTATGATTTTTCCCATTTATCGTGTATTACTATTCTATTGCTTCAATATTTTACTGCAAGTAAAACCTTTGCATTGCAAAGATACTCACAAACGAGCGAGAAATATGAAGTTTACTTCGATATTTTTCAAAGCGACAACACAAAGT
>JAZNKR010000006.1:0-7214 GCA_045578665.1 Bacteroidaceae bacterium
CTCCTCTTGAAGAGGAGGTGGATTCAACAGCGCCAGCGGTTGAAGACGGAGGAGTTCAAAAACATAAGCAGAAGAAAAATTTACCGGACAACAATATTCTTCAATAAACCGGAGGAAGACCTTAAACTGATGCTAATAGAAGCAGCCGAACCACCACCGGAAGAGACATTAAATTCATAGAAGGGGGCTTGTCCAAAATAAAAGTTCTCTCAACTCTTCTTTTTTAAGGAGTTGAGAGGAAATTATCATGTTTACCGGACAGTAATAATAATTGAACATAAAAGGAAGAAATACTTCTTTTATTGTTCAAAATATTGCTATCGGGTGTCATATAGTGGTTTCTTTTCACTCCTTGAGTGTCGTTTTAAACTTTTGAGCAGAAATTATTGCTGTAAACAATGAAAAAGGTTGTAGCCATACAACCATATTGAGGGTAGTTCTATAAATTATTAATCAATATTTCTTTGCAGAATGCATTCTATTTCGGTCGCTTTTTGTTTTATTTCGGCATCTTAAAATGCGTGGAATGAAAATGTATCCGCCATACGAAGAGGCGATAAAAGTAAAATAAACAACTTCTAACAGCTTTGGCACAGTTCAGTTGACGCCCATTGTAGTTATAAAAATCGGACTGACCAAAAGTCTTATAGACTTATAAGTCAGCCCGATGAGTGTTTTTGTTAATCCGCTTTCTCTAACTTTTGTTCTTGGGGTTTCCCTCTTTTGTGATTCCCGTGTGCCATATTCTTTATCACTTCCCTTTGGAAAGCATCCTCGGCACGTTGGATGTCAAGAATTTTGCGGGCGGGAAGTATCTTCAGATATTTCTCGATGTAGCTCTTCTCCAATTTCGCAATCTCTATCTCGGCATCAGCCAATTCATTGACAAGTTCCTTCCACTGCTCCTCGGTGAGTTCGGCACCGCGCTCTTTCTTGATCTTTTTGCGTGCCTCCCAATTTATCTTCCATTTGTTCTGCTGGAATTCAAAGTAGAGAGGGAAGAATGCTTCAGCCTCTGCAGGTGAGAGTTTTGCATGCTCGGTGATGAATGTCTGCTGTCTCTTAGCCCACTCCTCGGGCGACATCCGCTTCCTTTGTTGTGCAAACACGATGCTTGTGGCGCAACAGATGAATATTAAAATAAACAGTATTCTTTTCATGGCTCATTTTTTTATTAATTGGGTTCGTAGCTTGTGAGGCAGCTGTATATATTGTATTCGTCCAGGGGGTAGAAGTCCAGAATGCTTTCTATGTATTCGTTCCTTTCTGCCTCGGTCAGTTCGGATGTCGAATATCCCTCGTTGTCTATGTATTGATAGAGGGCTGTCGCACTTATGAGCAACATAAGTGTTATCGCGGCAGCTGTACTCCATCGTTTTATAGTCTCCATTGTAAGGAGGCGACGGGGCTTTGCTGTTATCTCTTTGCCGGGAAGCTCCTGCATGAGCTTGCGGTGAAAATCCTCGAAATAGTTTTCGGGGACGGCAAAGGGGTTTTTGTCTCTTTTTCGCTCTATTCTGTTCATAGCTTCATTCTTTTTTATGCTATCTGTTTGTTTGACTTATACTTTTTGCAAAGGTTTAAAATTGAGTTAATATTTCTCTTTCAAATACTCTTCTATTTTCTTTACTGCTATATGGTACGATGCCTTCAGCGCTCCTACGGTTGTGCCCAATATGGCTGACATATCTTCGTATTTCATATCTTCGTAGTACTTCATGTTGAAGACCATCCGTTGTCTGGGCGGTAACTTCCGGATAGCTGCCAGCAGGGTGGCTTCTGCGGTGTCGCCGTTGAAGTAGGTGTCGCTTTCGAGCTGTTCTATGTCAGATACCTCGGGTGAGTCTATGGGTATGGTGACTTTTCTTCTTTCAAGGAACGTTAGTGTCTCGTTGATGGCTATGCGGTATAACCATGTCAGTAGTTGGGAATCTCCGCGGAATGTGTCAATCTTTGTCCATGCCTTTATGAACGTGTTCTGCAACAGATCGTTGCTGTCTTCGTGGGAGAGTACCATGTGGCGTATGTGCCAATAGAGAGGTTCGCTGTATAGCTGCACCAGTTGTGAGAATGCGGCACGCTGCTCGGCCGGGTCCTTCAGCCTGCGTATCAGTTCTTGTTCGTCGCTTTTGTGGTTGGTGTGCATGTGCCTGGTTCTCTTTTTCCTCTATTTGACACTTTTTCCCGGCAAAGGTTTAATTACTCTTAATCAATTTTTATTGTCATGTTCTCGTTTGCGAGTATTGTCGCCGGGAAAAGGCTCTGTGCCTCTTCGAGCAGTATGCTCTCGTCGTCGTAGCGCGACGAGAAGTGTCCTATTACAAGCCTTTTCGCCTCTGCTTCGAGGGCTACTGCGGCTGCTTGCTGTGCTGTGCTGTGGAAGGTCTCTTTGGCGCGGTGTATTTCGCTGTTGGCAAATGTGGCTTCGTGGTAGAGAAGGTCCACTCCTTTAATCCTTTCTATAAGTCCTGCCGGTGCGGGTGTGGTGTCCGAGCAATATGCATAGCTGCGTGAGGGGTCGGGTGGAGTGGTGAGCCTTTCGTTGGCGATTGTTTCGCCATCGGGAGTAGTGTAGTCCTCGCCCTCTCTTATTGCCTGCCGAGCATATGTGGGGATGCGGTAGTATTCTGCCATATCTCCGCGCAGATGTCGCTTTTTGGGCTTTTCGCTTATGAGGAATCCGCAACAGGGTATGCGGTGGTTCAGTGGCAGTGTCTCCACGGTTACGTTGTTGTCTTCGTAGATGATGCTGCTTTTCTTGGGGTCGATGCTGTGCAGGACAACTTCGTAGTGCATTCCTTGGCAGAAGTAGTCGAGCTGTGGCTTAAGAATGGTCTGCAACATAGGGTGTGCGTGTATGTGCAACGGATGCTTGCGCCCGAGCAGCCCGAATGTGGAAATCATTCCCATTAACCCGAAACAGTGGTCGCCGTGGAGGTGCGATATGAATACATTATTTATGCGCGAGAAGTGCTGGTGCGATTTTCTTATCTGCAACTGTGTGCCTTCTCCGCAGTCTATCATAAAGAGTTCGTTGGCGACTCTTATTATTTGTGAACTTGCATTGTGGCGTGTGGTGGGAAGTGCCGAGCCGCAACCCAATATATGTACTTCGAATTGCTCCATTTTGCTTTTTCTTTTCTTTGGTAGCAGTAGCAAAGGTAATGTTTTTTTGTGTTTGTTTTGATATAATGTGGTGATTTTATGCCTATTTGTTGTATCTTTGTACCGTAATTGATGCACAATATGAAAATACCACGACGAATTATATATCCTTTCCTGCTTGTGATTGCGTTTATCGTTGGTGAGATGATTTTTGTTGTCGATGATAATGACATTATAGAACACATCACAGAGAACATAGATGCTCCGCCTCCATCGCCATACGTGCAGATATCGGCATTGGATGAACATTTCAGGGATGCTGCCGACAGCATCGATTGGGATTGGACCCTCTTGGCGGCAATCTGTTACACAGAATCGAAATTCGACTCCAATGCGGTTTCCAATATGGGTGCGCACGGTGTTATGCAGATGCTCCCCTCTACACTGCGTTCGTTGGGAGTTCCCGATTCCTTGCACATGAACCCACGCGCAAATATCCATGCCGGCGCAGCCTATCTGAAGAAACTCGAACACATATTCCGCCGTATAAAGAATTTTGACGAACGCCTCAATTTTGTCCTTGCATCGTACAATGCCGGTATCGGTCAGGTGAACGACGCTATGGCATTGGCGCAAAAATATGGTCGCAGCAGATATGTGTGGAACAACGGAGTGGATACATTCCTCATTCTCAAACAGTATCCCGAGTATTACAACGACAGTGTCTGCAAGGTCGGTGCTTTCAACAGTTCCGATGAGACTCTGCAGTTTGTGAAGAAGGTAACAAGACGCTGGAAGCGTTACCAAAGATTGCAGAGAGATTACGAGGACTCCCTTAAGGCTGCTCTGCATGCCAATGATTCAATATTCAACCCCTCACAGCCTTGAACAGTAGCGAAGAGAATAAGAAACAGTTTGCGGAGCTCTGCCGTCGCGTGCGTCTCGTAAGTTGGGATGCCGATTTTTTGTATGTCCGCGACATTGACTCAGGGTGCGATTCTTTGTTCGAGGTTGTTGTCCCCCATGCAAAATGTTACTCACCGTTGCGCGGAATCATCTATCCCGGTTGTCGGCTCAATCTGCTCGAAGTGCGTCGTGAAGCATCGGTGCTTCTGCCGGCAAATATAATCTTCGAACCCGATTATCTTGTAGAGACAACATCGCTGTGTGCCTGCATTCAGGAGCATGGCGACTCGCCGCTGACATATATACTCAATCTCTTCAAGGAGAGCAAGGCTACCAGACACACCCTTCTGGGTGAGGCAGCCAATCTTTTTCTCGATGATGTGGTGAATGAGAACAGCGGAAGTGTGGCTACCTATAAGAATTCCGTGGCGAAATTTTTCCGCGAATATCCCCTGCAGCTTACTGCTGCCGAGGGAATTGATTCCTCCTTCTTCGAGGATGTTAGCAATCAGTTCCACAACATCCGCGAGACGGTGGCACGTCTGCTCTCGCCGCTCAACAGTGACAATCAGGAGAGTATTCTCGTTGAGCCCTCTTTCTTCTGCGAAACGTTGGGTTTGCAGGGTCGTATCGACCTTTGGGACGGCGCTGCGGGCAATATCATAGAACTGAAGTCGGGCAAGGCCGACGAGTTCAACCGTTGTGCAAAAGAGGAGCATGTGCTTCAGATGTCGCTCTACAAGGAGATGCTGCGATTCAATATGGCCATTGACGGCGACAAGATAAAACCCCACCTCTTCTATTCGCGCTATCCCTCTATACTGCACCGCGAGAGTACTCCCGGGCAGATGTCTGCGGCGCTCATGTTGCGCAACAGGATAGTGGCATTGATGCAGAGTCTTGCCGACGGTACCATGCGCCCGATATTGGAAAATCTTACGGCAGACGACCTCAATGTGGCAGGCACCGCATCGCGTCTGTGGAGCGCATACAAGCGTCCCGAAATTTCGCGTATACTGTCGACGATACAGGGAGCCGATGAGGCAATGAAGGAGTACTTCTTCGGCAATGTCTCGTTTGTTGCCCGCGAAATGTGCATAGGGAAGATGGGAGGAGGTGCCGATGCTGCCAAACGTGGCTTTTCGGAGACATGGAACTTTTCGCGTGAGGAGAAGCTGGCTGGCGGTAACATCCTCCTTGGGCTCAGGATAGAGCATCTTGTAAACGAGGATGGAGTCTCGTCGATTGTTTTTGCGCGTCCCTCCTGTGGCGAGGACTTTTTCCCTAATTTCCGTGCAGGAGATACGGCATTCATATACATAGCCGACGCAGATGACGATTGTGCTACAACCGGTTATGTTACCCGCGGCACCCTCACAGAGATAACATCGCAGAGAGTGGTCTTCAAACTGAGACACAGACAGCGCAACCCCCGCATTTTCCCTGCCGCCGGCAGCTATGCTCTCGAACACGACCACCTCGACAGCACGGCAAGAAGCTGTTTCAGAGAGATGTTCTCGTTGCTGGGTGCTCCCCGCGAGCGTCGCGAACTGATAATGGCAGAGCGCAAACCCACCTTCAATCCCTCGGCGGAGCTTGCAGGCGACTATGGCAACAGCCACGTAAACAACATAGTGAAGAAGGCGAAACAGGCAAACGAACTCTTTCTGCTTGTGGGACCTCCCGGTACCGGAAAGACCTCTAAAGCCCTCAGCAGCATGGTGCAGGAGTTTCATGGTGATGGTGAGAGCAACCTTCTGCTTGCGTCGTTCACCAACAGGGCTGTAGATGAAATTTGTCAGGCTCTCGAGTCGCTCCCCACGCATCCGCAATACATACGCATAGGCAACGAGTTTGCCTGCGCACCCGAATATACCCACAGATTGCTCAAGAATGTCATTGCCGGATGCACTCGCCGCGAACAGATAAACGAGGTGTTGCAGTCGGTGCGCATCATTGTAGGAACAACCTCTTCAATATCAGGACGTCAGGAGCTTTTTGCCATGAAGAGATTCGATGTTGCAATAGTAGACGAGGCTACACAGATACTCGAGACACAACTTGCCGGGCTTTTTGCCGCAACCACCCCGGATGGTGCATCGGCAATAGAGAAATTCATTCTCATTGGCGACCCCAAGCAGTTGCCTGCTGTTGTGGCTCAATCGCCCGAGGAGGCAAAGGTCAAGAGTCCTCTGCTGCTGCAACGCGGATTCACAAGCCATGCAGTATCCTTTTTCGAGCGGATATACAATTACTACAAGAAGAACCCTCTGCCCGAACTTACAGCCTCGCTCTATGCGCAGGGACGTATGCACCCCATGGTGGGTAATTTTGCCAACAAATATTTCTATGGAAATGCGTTGGAGCCGATACCGCTTCCGCATCAGTCTGAGGCACTTGCCTCTTTGCAATACGACAATGATGATGAGATAGAGACACGTTTGGCATGCAGACGTACTGCGTTCATCGCAACGCAGCCCTCGCGGGATGGCGAGAACCCAAAAATAAACCGCGACGAGGCAAGTCTCATAGCTGCGCATATTGCAGCCTATTGCAACCTGCGCAAGAAGAACGGCATCGCTTGCAACCCCTCGCGCGATATTGGAGTAATTGTCCCTTTCCGCAACCAGATAGCAATGGTCATAAACGAAATTTCGCGTCTGGGTATAGAGGGATGCGAGAATATGATAATAGATACTGTGGAGAGGTTCCAGGGCTCCCAACGCGATGTGATTTTCTACGGCACCACAATCTCCACGCCCGAAATGATGGAGATTCTTTCGGTTATCTCCGAGGATGAAACGGGTGCCCCCATCGACCGCAAGCTGAATGTCGCCGCCACACGTGCGCGCAAGCAGATGTTTGTTTTCGGGGTGCCGCATGCACTTTCCGCGTCACCGCTCTACAGTGCACTGATGCAGGAACTTGATGCGCAGTAGCTCTCTCTTTATTCTTCATGAAATAAAATTTGAACGGCTTATCGTTCTATATGCGAAAAATATCATATCTTTGTCTTTCCGACGAAGATATACTGCACTCGCTTTGAAAAATATTCAAGCAAGCTTGATATTTCTCGCTCGTTTGTGACTATCTTTGAAGTAAACTTCGAAGATATACTGCACTCGCTTGGAAAAATATTCAAGCAAGCTTGATATTTCTCGCTCGTTTGTAACTATCTTTGAAGTAAACTTCGAAGATATACT
>JAZNKR010000007.1:0-4127 GCA_045578665.1 Bacteroidaceae bacterium
CGAGTGAAAGCAACTTCAATGACATTAAAATAAGTTCAAATAGACCGAAACAAATTTTCTTAGCCATGAAAAATAAATTTTATAATAAATTCAAATCAGTTTCTTAGCCATAACACCATTGTGTTTGCGAAAAAAAATGTAAATTTGCAGTTTGAAATGCCATAGTAGCATTTTTAATGGGAAATACAGATAAAAACAGAATATGAATATTTCTTATAATTGGCTAAAAGAGTATGTCAATTTCGACCTTACTCCCGAAGAGGTATCAGTAGCTCTTACCTCTATAGGTCTTGAGACTGGAGGTGTAGAAGAGGTTCAGACAATAAAGGGCGGTCTCGAAGGACTCGTCATTGCCGAAGTCCTCACCTGCGTAGATCACCCCGACTCGGACCATCTTCATGTAACAACCGTAAATCTTGGCGACGGCAACCCCGTGCAGATTGTGTGCGGCGCACCCAACGTTGCAGCCGGACAGAAAGTGGTGGTGGCAACCATCGGTACAAAACTGTACGATGGCGACAACAACTGCTTCACAATAAAAAAAGGTAAAATCCGCGGCGTTGAGTCATTCGGTATGATATGTGCCGAGGATGAGATTGGTGTAGGCACAAGCCACGACGGCATCATTGTATTGCCCGAAGATGCAGTTCCCGGTACACTCGCCAAAGACTATTACAACATAAAGAGCGATTATATAATAGAGGTGGACATCACACCTAACCGTGCCGACGCCTGCTCACACTACGGTGTTGCACGCGACCTTTACGCATACCTCACACAGAATGTAGGTGCAACAACCATCAGCCGCCCCGACTGCGAGGCATTCAAGGTAGATGACAACTCACTGCCCATCGACATACAGATAGAGAACAGCGAGGCGTGCCCCCGTTACGCCGGTGTATCAATCAAAGGTGTAACCGTTAAGGAGAGCCCCGATTGGTTAAAAGACAAATTGCAGATCATCGGCGTACGCCCCATCAACAACATTGTCGACATTACAAACTACATACTCCACGCATACGGCCAGCCCATGCACTGCTTCGACGCAGACAAGATTAAGGGCGGCAAGGTAATCGTGCGCACATACCCCGAAGGCACTCCCTTCGTAACCCTGGACGGCGAGGAGCGCAAGCTCAGCGAGCGCGACCTCATGATAAGCAATGCAGAGGAACCCATGTGCATAGCCGGAGTATTCGGCGGACTCGAATCGGGTACAACCGAAGAGACAAAGAACGTATTCCTCGAAAGTGCATACTTCCACCCCACATGGGTGCGCAAGACAGCACGCCGTCACGGTCTGCAGACCGACGCATCGTTCCGCTACGAGCGCGGTGCCGACCCCAACGCTGTCATCTATGCACTGAAGCAGGCAGCAATCCTCATCAAGGAGCTTGCCGGAGGAACAGTATCAATGGAGATAAAGGATGTTTATCCCACACCCATCGAGGACTTCAACGTAGAACTATCATACGCTTACGTAAACAGCCTCATAGGTGCAGAAATCCCCGCAGAGACAGTGAAGAGCATCGTAACTTCGCTGGAAATGAAGATTACCGCAGAGACAGCCGAGGGAATAACATTGCAGGTGCCCCCTTACCGCGTGGATGTTCAGCGCCCCTGCGATGTAGTAGAGGACATACTCCGCATCTACGGATACAACAATGTTGAAATTTCAACCACCCTCCACTCGTCAATCATCACCAAAGGCAGCGAGGACAAATCGCACAAATTGCAGAATGTCATTTCAGAGCAGCTTGTAGGATGCGGATTCAGCGAAATAATGAACAACTCGCTCACCCCCTCGGCATACTACGAAGGACTTGAAACATACAAGGACGAAAATCTCGTACGCCTGATGAACCCCCTGAGCGCCGACCTCAACGTACTGCGTCAGACACTCCTCTTCGGCGGACTCGAAAGCATACAGCGCAACGTAAGCCGTAAATACACAGACATCAGCTTCTTCGAATTCGGCAACAGCTACCGCTTCGATGCTGACAAGCGAGTAGCAGAGAAGATACTCAGCCCCTACAGCGAAAGCTACCACCTGGCTATGTGGATGACAGGAAACACCATCACACCCTCGTGGATGGATGCAGGCAGAGCGATAACCATCTACGACCTCAAGAGCCACGTTGAGCACATCTTCGACCGTCTGGGCTTCGCTGCACAGGCACGCCGCATCTCCACATTCAGCAACGATGTGTACTCGGCAGCAATACAGTACGAGACACGCGGTGGAAAGAAAGTAGCAGAGGTTGCAATCATCCGCAAGAAGATACTCAAGAGATTCGACATCGAAAGCGAAGTATTCTATGCAGACATCAACTGGAACGAGCTGATGCGTGCAATAAAGAACGCTAAGGTCGGTTATGCCGAAATAAGTAAATACCCCGCAGTAAAACGCGACCTTGCACTCCTGGTAGACAAATCGGTAACCTTCGCACAGATAGAGCAGATTGCCCGCGAGACAGAGAAGCGTCTTCTCAAGGATGTATCGCTCTTCGACGTCTACGAAGGCAAGAACCTTGAGCCCGGCAAGAAGAGCTACGCTGTAAGCTTCATTCTTCAGGACGACACACAGACCCTCAACGACAAACAGATTGACAAGACAATGGCACGACTGCTCGACAACTTCGTGAAACGTCTTGGCGCAGTACAAAGATAATAATAACACTAAAAACACATATTTACAATGGGAAGAGCATTTGAATATCGCAAAGCTGCCAAACTCAAAAGATGGGGTAACATGGCACGCACATTCACCAGAATCGGAAAACAGATTGCCATAGCAGTGAAGTCCGGCGGTCCCGACCCCGAAACAAACCCTCATCTGAGAGCTATCATCGCCAATGCGAAGCACGAGAATATGCCCAAAGACAACATAGAGCGTGCTATAAAGAACGCCCTCGGTAAGGACCAGAAAGACTACAAAGAGGTTACATACGAAGGATACGGTCCTCACGGAATCGCCATCTTCGTTGACGCTGCAACCGACAACACCACACGTACAGTAGCCAACGTGCGTTCTGTATTCAACAAATTCGGCGGCACACTCGGCACATCGGGCAGCCTCGCATTCATGTTCACACAGAAGTGCGTGTTCACATTCAATAAACCCGCCGACCTCGACATGGACGAGTTCATCCTCGAATTCATCGACCTCGGCATCGACGACGAATACGATGAGGAGGAGAACGAGATTACAATCTACGGAGATCCCAAATCTTTCGGAATCTTGCAGAAGGCATTGGAGGAGAAAGGCTTCGAAATCACAGGCAGCGAGTTCACACGCATCCCCAACGACCAGAAGGATGTAAACGACGAGCAGCGCGCAACAATCGAAAAGATTGTAGAACGCCTCGAAGAGGACGACGATGTTCAGAACGTATATACCAACATGCGTCCTGCAGAATAAGATTCAACAGCATCGCAATCCTACGCG
The DNA here is from genome assembly GCA_045578665.1 of Bacteroidaceae bacterium. Classification (GTDB taxonomy): domain Bacteria; phylum Bacteroidota; class Bacteroidia; order Bacteroidales; family Bacteroidaceae; genus HGM04593. The sequence goes on from JAZNKR010000007.1 coordinate 3,446, forward strand.
CAATTAAGAAGTTGTTTCTAAATCATTCAGCGGTTGAGCAATTCATTTGCTCAACCGCTGAATGATTTATTTATTATTAGTGTCCGGCATGATAAACGACAATTTGAGAACAAACACAATATGAACTGCGCTCGCAGTGAAAAACATTGAAGTAAACTTCACCATTAGAATAAAAATGAAGACCTATTTTCTAATGACAATATTCTTACAAGTTCTCCTGTTGAGACACAGAAAAAAACTCTCCCTCTTGGATAAGAGGGACATTGCGTAATAAGCAATGTTTGCGACGACGGGAGCTTTAGCTCCCCAAAGGAGTGCCGAACGTAAAGTGAGGCTTAGATAGAGGGAGGGAGTTCGAATGAATACACAAGCAAAAAAATCAAACTCCTCAGTCTTAAAAAACAAGTTTTTAATCCACCTCCTCTTGAAGGGCAGGAGCTTGAAAGATTCCAATAGAACTATGTTTGGAGTGTTACAGCAAAATAGTTTATCAACCACAAATTAAACGGGAGTACAATAATGTTACTATTGTATAAGAGGCAACAAACTACCACAAAAATCATTTGCGAAAATTCTATTTTTGTCAAAGCAAGAAAAATCAACACGTTAGCTAAACACGCATTTAGTAATAATTGAAAATATTTTCGCAAATGCAACTATTTTGAATTTATTTAATTATATT
>JAZNKR010000008.1:0-13194 GCA_045578665.1 Bacteroidaceae bacterium
GTATCAAGTTGAGTTATAAGAATATCGGATTCAATGGCAAGTTCTATACCTTCCCATACTTCTTGACTTTCTTGTTGAAAAGGTTTGTGGCAGAAAGGAGAAAACTTTAATATGTAGAAATATGAATATTAATTTATACGACAGAGTACGAGGCTCACTAATTGGCGGTGCTATAGGCGATGCACTGGGCTACCCTATAGAATTCATGAGTCTGAAAGCCATTAAACATAAGTATGGTGATAAGGGATATATCAACCATCAAGAGTTCAATAATTCAGGGAAAGCCGTCATATCTGATGATACACAGATGACATTAATGGCTATGATGACCCTCAATATTCTCCAGAAAATAACAATCGTGTTTTCAAGCTCAATCTTTATTGCTTTGAAAATAGATCTCCAATCATCGCAGTTAGAAAAGACGGATATGGACACATCGAAAATGAATTACGTGCAGGATTAATGATCTATTACGATAAGCCTTTAATGGATAAATACCCTGGTTGGGATTTCTATATGATTGACCCATCTACTGCTGATGTTTATTATGCTGTATTCACCAACCAATTAGAGAAAGAATTTGCGTTAGAGATAGCACACTTATGGAATGACGGAACACTTCATCGAATTTACCATCTCATTTATTAAGAAGCTGTTTGAATTTTATTAGAAAATAATTTTATATTTGCGCTGTTCATTTCGGCTTATTTGAGTCTATTTCGGCATCTTTTCTTTCTTATTTTTTGGGAATAGCCCGCTATTCCCTGCAAAATGCGAAAGAAAATATACTCAAAATATCTCTCAAATAATTCCGAAATAAAATTCAAACAGCTTCTAAATTTTATTGGTACTACTCTAAATAAAAGACAAACAGAACCGTATGCTTCTGTTTGTCTTTTATCAAATGTATATAAAAACTCACTCACCACGGGAAAGAATAATCAAAATGCTTTATTATTAGTTTACTTTCCTGCGTTTATGTTTCTTAGTAATTATCTGAATACAATATCTGTAATCACCTGCGCTCCTACATAGTCATTGAGTCGTCTGACAAGGATTTTACGGCTCATCATCAGTTCTTGCCGGAGCACAGAGGAGTTAAGCTGCACATAAAGAGTCTGGTTGCGGATGAAGAGTTCTTTTGTGTAGCTGTTTACTGCTGCGCCAAGCACCTGCGACCATGCCTTTATCAGGCGATGCTCGTTGAGCGGAGTCTCGAGTCCCTCCTCGCGGCAGGTTGCACGCACAAGTTCGCTTATTGCTTTTATACCTCCTCGCTTCATACTTATCTTCCTTTTATCAATTGTGCCCCGCCCTCTGATACCTCGAACAGGCTGTAGCCGCCGTTCGTACACTCGAGTATGGAGTCTATATGGTCTCTGTTGACATCGGTGATAAATATCTGCCCGAAGCGCTCGCCGGAGACCAGACGCACAATCTGCTCTACACGACGCGAGTCGAGCTTGTCGAAGATATCGTCGAGTAACAGTATTGGGGTCTCGCCGTTGCAGCTGTGCAGGAAATCGAACTGAGCAAGCTTCAGTGCCACAAGATAGCTTTTGTTCTGCCCTTGTGAGCCCTCCTTCTTTATAGGATAACCGTTCAGCTGCATCACAAGTTCGTCCTTGTGCACACCTTTGGTAGTGTATCCCACACGACGGTCGTCGAAACGCGATGCGGCAAGAAGCTCCGCGAGAGAATAATCGGAAAGGTTGGAACGGTAGGAGAGGCTGACATCTTCACTATCGCCGGCTATCTCCTTATAGAATTGCCGGAATATGGGTATCAGACGCTCGACAAATGCCTTGCGTCCCTCGTACACCTTCACAGCCTCCACTGCCATCATCTGCTCCACAAGTTCCATCATTTCGGGGTCGAGTTCCCTGTCGCCGCGCAACATCACGTTGCGTTGGGCAAGCGCCCTGTTGTAGCGTATAAGGGAGTGGAGATACTCCTTGTCGTACTGCGAAATGACTATATCCACAAAGCGTCTGCGCTCCTCGCTGCCACCGGAGATGAGATTGTAGTCGGCGGGAGAAATCATCACAAGCGGCACAAGACCTATATGCTCTGCAAGTTTGTCGTAGTTCTTCTTGTTGCGTTTGAACTGCTTCTTCTCGCCACGCTTGAGTCCGCACGAGAATTCGTCGTTCACACCGAGGTCCGAGACATATGAGCCCTGTATCATGAAGAACTGCTCGCCATGCCTTATGTGCTGGCTGTCGGCTGTAGAAATCGCGCTTTTGCAGAACGAGAGATAGTAGACCGCATCGAGCAGGTTGGTCTTTCCCACACCGTTGCAACCGATGAAACAGTTGATTTTCGGGGAAAGGGCAAGCTCCACAGAGGCAAGGCTTCTATAATTGAGTATGGATATTCTGTTCAACAACATAAAGTCTATTGTTAAGGGAGGTTACGTAAAATTACGGTGTCTTTCATCACAAATTGCATCATAAATCAAGCAAACTTAGCAAAAAAAAACGAGAATATTGGAGTTGTGAATAAAAAAAGAGGGATATTTCTTCTTTTCTAAAGAGAAAAGAGTTAATTTTGCAGTTCAGAATTTCGGAACCATATTACGATAATAATAAAAAAAGATATAGACATGAAAGAAAAAAACACACAGCCCGCTGTTGCCAACGTTGAGGAGGTAGTGGGCAAATCAGAGGCATTTATCAACAAATACAAGGTGCAGATTACCGTTGCCATAGCAGCAATCGTAATAATCATTGCCGGCAGCGTTCTCTACAACGACTACGTGGTAGAGCCCAAAATCAAGGCAGCAGCCGAGGCGGCATTCCAGGCACAGAACTACTTTGCCGCTCAGGAGTATGAGAAGGCTCTCAACGGTGACGAGCAGGGCAACATGGGTTTCATCCAGATTATCGACGAGTACAGCGGCACCCCCACTGCAAACGTGGCTAACGCATACGCAGGTCTTGCACTTGCACAGAGCGGACGCTTCGAAGAGGCTATCCCCTACCTCAAGGCATTTGACGGTGAGGACAAGATGGTTGCTCCCGGTGTATTGAGCGCACTCGGCAACTGCTACGCAAACACAGGCGACCTCTCGGCAGCAGTAAGCAAGTTCATGGAGGCAGCAAAGGTTGCAGACAACAACACCATCAGCCCCTACTGCTTGCTTCAGGCAGGTATCATCTACGAGAAGCAGGGCAAGAAAGAGGATGCACTGAAGGTATACACCGAAATCAAGGAGAAATACTACGCTTCAATGCAGGCTATGGATATAGACAAATATATCAACCGTGTAAAGTAACAGACTATTTCCATATAATATAGTCTACATAAAAATCACAAAGGACTGCACGTTGAACAACAGCGGCAGTCCCTTTTTTGTTTTACCACCTAAAAAACGACAATCATCATGGCAACAGAAATGCACAACCTATCCGACTACGACCCCACTAAAGTACCCTCGGGCAAAGGACGCCGCATAGCAGTGATCTACTCGGAGTGGAATCAGGAGATAACATACGCACTGCGCGACGGTGCCATAAACACCCTCATCGCAAACGGCACAGAGGCAGAGAACATAGAGACCTTCAGCGTACCAGGCAGTTTCGAACTCATATACGGAGCATCGCGCCTCGTAAAGAGCGACAAGTACGACGCTATTATAGCAATCGGTTGCGTAATACGCGGCGACACTCCCCATTTCGACTACATATGCGAAGGTGTAACAGCCGGACTATCGCAACTGAATGTAACCGGAAACACCCCTGTTATATTCGGACTCATCACCACAAACAACCTCGAGCAGGCTCAGGAGCGCAGTGGTGGCCGTCTGGGAAACAAAGGCGACGAGTGCGCAGTTACAGCCCTGCATATGATAGCGCAGTTCGGAAAGTAAAGATATTTCCCAAATACAAAATAGTTGTGGCGTATGTACGGTAAATGCTGTACATACGCCACAACTATTTTGCACACAAAGAATCTACTTTGTAACAATCTCGACAATATAATCTACACCCGAAGGTTTTTCATCGAAAAACAATTTCACACCCTCCTTTGTCCTTTTGGTCTTTACTGTCTTCTTACCGTCAAAGAGAAAAGCCTTTTTCACTTTGCAATCGATGGGCAACAGCAGTTCGGTTGCATCAAGATTCATTATATGCACAAAAAGTCGATTCTCCTTGCGCGTGGTTACACCCCACGGCTGCACGGGAACATCGCCGGCGGTTGTGCCATAGATAGTCTCGCCATATTTTTTTGTCCATTCGCCCATCTCCTTAAGACGCTTCAGAGCCACAGCAGGAATTTCGCCATTAGGCTGGGGGCCTACATTCATCAACAGATTGGCACCCTTGCCTGCCGCACTCACAAGATAGCGGATAAGCGTCTCAGTACTTTTATAATCCTGGTCTACAAGTTTGTAGCCCCACATACCGTTCATAGTCTCGCAAGTCTCCAGCGGCAGACGGCTTACCTCCTGTCCCGAAAGACCTGCCTTGTTCTCGCCCGGAAGGTCGCGCTCGAAAATCTGTATATCCTCACCCGCAAACGGCGACTGATGATGATTATTACCGACAAGACATGCCGGTTGAAGACGATGGATAAGGTCGTATTGCTCTCGCAACTGCCAATCAAAAGGCACACTGTCGTTTTCGTGGTCCCACCAACCATCGAACCATATTGCACCAATCTCGCCGTAATTGGTAAGAAGTTCGGTCAGCTGTCCGTTCATAAATTTGTAGTATGCCTGCCAATCGACTTTGCTCTTGTCGCGACCTATAATCCTTTTGCCCGTGTTCCCGATAGGATACTCATCGCGTGCCCAGTCGAGATGTGAATAGTAGAAATGCAATCTTATACCTTGTCTGTGGCATTCGTCGGCAAGTTCCTTGATAACATCGCGTCCGAAAGGTGTGGCATCGACAATATTATAATCGCTCTGCCCCGTGTGCCACATGGAGAAACTGTCGTGGTGACGGCTGGTGAAGCAGATATATTTCGCCCCCGCATCCTTTATGGCAGCCACCCACTCCTTTGCATTGAAACGGTGGGGATAGGAGGCATCGGCAGCCTTTGCATACTCATATTTATCAATCACAGCATTCTGCAAATACCACTCACCCTGGGCAAACATACTATATATGCCCCAATGGATAAACACACCGAACTTGCTGTCGGCAAAGACCTTTCGTGCCTGCATATTTTCTTGCGTCGGGGTATATGAATCGTCCTGCGACAAAGCCGGTTGCGAGAAGGCAAGCAACAGAAAGGCAACCATTGCTTGCAAAAGAGTTCTTGTATTACACATTATAATATCATTTAAATTATATAATCTTTGCTTATCATGCAAAAATAAGCACTGCCTCTAATAAACATTGTATTTCACCCCGATTTTCAAAAAGGGTTTCACCGGCATATTCACATTGGCGAGTCGTCTACTGCCATTCTGTTCGTGAATGTAGCTGGACATAGGCAGAGCAAGACCAGTTTCGGCTGTAAGGCTGAATGCATCGGAGAGCCTCTTCTCATACACCAATTCAGGCTTGACGACACATCGGCTGTAGCGACAATTCCGCGGAAAATCCTCATGCGATGTACTCACATAGAAATTCTCCGAATCGATAGTCATCCCAACAGATAGTGCATCGGTCTTTGAAGCTTGGTATTTCAGATTTATTTGAGGTATTGTCATGTCAAGCACAAGATTCGGCATAAAGCGATATCGATAGGAAAATATCGGAAACACCGGAAACGGTGAAAAGGTATTCACAAGACCGATAAGACCGACACCAAACGAAGCTCTTGAAGTCTCATGCACCCTGAGGATTCCTGTAGCCATGCCATAGATGCGCCCGAATCCGAATTCGCTGGCATCTGCACTAACAAAGCCGAATACGTCAAGAGACTTGCCAAAAAGTTTCTTGCGCCCCATCAGTTGGAGATTGGCTCCATAGATATGATGGTCGTTATCGTCAAGACCAATATTGCGAAACCGCACTGTCGGTGAAAACTCCTCGTGCAGATAGGTATATTTACCTGCAAGCATCAGAAGGAAGCCGTTCATATAGTATATCGGAGCATTCACACGAAAACCGGTCTTACTATATTCGCCCATTTCGCCCTTTTCGAACAGTTCGCCATCTTTCTTAACCTTATAATCGCTACCGGTCTGAGTTTCCCAATCGGCACTCACCGAGAAGCGACTCATCCTATATGTACTACCGGTGCTCTTTTGCGCATGGACAGAAGAGACGACAAATAGAAAACATGCCAAAACAAGAGAGAGGCATTTTCCGACATTATTAATATATACAGCTACCTGCATAGTGTTTCGACAATCATTAAAAGCTTTCTTTCCATTGTGCAAAAATATAAAAATTGCATAAATTATAAGCGCACTTCATGCAATTGTTTTACACATTGTTTTGCACATTGTTTAATACATAGTTTTGTTATCGTTTATCACAAAAGTTAAAATAAAAAAAGGAAATAATTTTGTATTGCACATGTTAAATAGTATCTTTGCCAAATTAAGATGTATATAGTGGTTTATTATACCCGTACATATTAATATACCGTAACAAACAGAATTATTAACAAAAAACAAATAGAAGCCGCTTGAGCATAATGAATCAATCAGGCTTCGTAGCATCAAGACAGAGACCATGAGCGACCAACGTTACATGATGCGCGGTGTATCGGCATCGAAAGAGGATGTTCACAATGCAATAAAGAACATTGACAAGGGACTTTATCCCAAAGCTTTCTGTAAAATAATCCCCGATATTCTGGGCGGCGACCCCGAATATTGCAACATAATGCATGCCGACGGAGCAGGCACAAAATCGTCTCTCGCCTACCTATACTGGAAAGAGACCGGCGACCTCTCTGTGTGGAAAGGCATTGCACAGGATGCACTCATAATGAATATCGACGACCTGCTGTGTGTGGGCGCAACCGACAACATACTTGTTTCGTCGACAATAGGACGCAACAAACTGCTTGTCCCCGGCGAGGTAATCTCATCAATCATCAACGGCACAGACGAACTGCTTGCCGAACTGCGCGAAATGGGCGTAGGTGTATATGCCACCGGCGGCGAGACAGCCGATGTAGGCGACCTTGTACGTACCATCATCGTCGACTCCACCGTAACCTGCCGCATGAAGCGCAGTGATGTGATAGACAATGCCAACATTGCTCCCGGAGATGTAATCGTGGGCATGGCATCATACGGACAGGCTACATACGAAAAGGAGTATAACGGAGGAATGGGCAGCAACGGACTGACATCGGCACGCCACGACGTATTCTCGAAATACCTTGCCGAAAAATACCCCGAAAGCTACGACAAGGCTGTACCCGACGAGCTTGTATACTCCGGAGGTCTGAAACTGACAGACGCTGTTGAAGGTTCGCCCCTCGATGCCGGAAAGTTAGTGCTCTCCCCCACCCGCACATATGCTCCTGTGATAAAGAAACTGCTCGACGCACTACGTCCTCAGATACACGGAATGGTACACTGCTCGGGCGGAGCACAGACAAAAGTGCTGCATTTCGTAGGCGACAACTGCCGCGTGGTTAAAGACAACATGTTCCCCGTACCCCCGCTGTTCAAGACCATCAAGGAGCAGAGCAACACCGACTGGAGCGAAATGTACAAAGTGTTCAACATGGGACACCGCATGGAGATATACCTCCCCGCAGAATATGCCGAAGAGGTAATCGCCATCAGCAAGAGCTTCGGCATAGAGGCACAGGTAATAGGACGCGTGGAAGCAAGCGACAAGAAAGAATTGGTAATAAAGAGCGAATTCGGTGAATTCAAATACTAATAAGGTAAATTCAAAACGACAAGATGGCAGAGAACAACACCCTGTTAGAGAAACTTGAGAGCCTTGTGGCACGCTTCGAGGAGGTGTCGACGCTCATCACCGACCCCAATGTGATAGCCGACCAACGCCGCTACGTAAAGCTCACAAAAGAGTATAAAGAGCTTGGCGACCTGATGGCTGCCCGCAAGGAATATATGCAGATACTCAACGGCATAGAAGAGGCTAAAGAGATATTGGGCAACGAAAGCGACCAGGAGATGCGCGAAATGGCACGCGAAGAGCTCGACGACTGCCAGAAGCGTCAGCCCGAAATGGAAGAGCGCATAAAACTGCTGCTCATCCCCGCCGACCCGCAAGACAGCCGCAACGCCGTACTTGAGATACGCGGCGGTACCGGCGGCGACGAGGCAGCCCTCTTTGCCGGCGACCTCTTCCGCATGTACAGCAAGTATTGCGAGATAAAGGGATGGCGCCTGGAAGTATCCAGCGCCAGCGAAGGAGCAGCCGGAGGTTTCAAGGAGATAATCTGTTCGGTAAGCGGAGAGAATGTCTACGGAACACTCAAATACGAATCGGGAGTACACCGCGTACAGCGCGTCCCCGCTACAGAGACACAGGGTCGAGTGCACACCTCCGCCGCATCGGTGGCAGTGCTCCCCGAAGCCGAAGAGTTCGACGTTGTGATAAACGAAGGCGAGATAAAATGGGATACCTTCCGAAGCAGCGGCGCCGGCGGACAGAACGTCAACAAAGTGGAATCGGGAGTACGACTCCGCTACAACTGGAAGAATCCCAACACCGGTGTTGTAGAAGAGATACTCATCGAATGTACCGAGACACGCGACCAGCCCAAGAACAAGGAGCGCGCTCTGGCACGTCTGCGTACATTCATATACGACAAGGAGCACCAGAAATATATAGACGACATTGCCTCGAAACGCAAGACAATGGTATCTACAGGCGACCGTTCGGCAAAGATACGCACCTACAACTACCCGCAGGGACGCATCACCGACCATCGCATCAACTACACGATATACAACCTTCAGGCATTCGTCAACGGCGACATACAGGAATGTATAGACCAGCTCATAGTAGCCGAAAATGCCGAGCGAATGAAAGAAAACGAATTATAAACAGACCAAATCGTTACAACCATGAACAGACAAGAATTGATAAAACAGATAAAAGAGAAGAAATCATTCCTTTGCGTTGGACTCGACAGCGACCCCCGCAAACTGCCCGAGTGTCTGAAAGATAGCGACGATGCAGTATTCGAATTCAACAAAGCAATCATAGATGCCACCGCACAATACGCGGTAGCCTACAAGCCCAACCTCGCATTCTACGAAGCACAGGGACTGAAGGGATGGACAAGTTTCGAAAAGACAGTGGAATACCTCCGTGCCAACTACCCCGAACAGTTCATCATCGCCGATGCAAAGCGCGGAGACATAGGCAACACCTCATCGCTATACGCCCGTTCGTTCTTCGAAGAACTCAAGGTGGACGCACTCACAGTGGCTCCTTACATGGGCAAGGACAGCGTATCACCCTTCCTTGAATACGAAGGCTTCTGGACCATAGTCCTCGCCCTCACCTCAAACCCCGGCTCACACGACTTCCAGCTCACCGAGGACAGCGAAGGCGAGAAACTGTACGAAAAAGTGCTGAAGACCTCACAGCAATGGGGCACCGACGAGAACATGATGTATGTGGTAGGCGCCACACAAGGCAAAGCCTTCGAGAACATCCGTCGCATCGTCCCCAACCACTTCCTGCTCGTTCCCGGCGTAGGCGCACAAGGCGGTTCATTGGAAGAGGTATGCAAATATGGCATGAACAGCGACTGCGGACTGTTGGTGAATGCAAGCCGCGCCATCATCTTCGCCGACAGCAGCGAGAACTTCGCTACAGTGGCAGGCGAAAAAGCACGCGACTATCAGCAGCAGATGGAAAAAGAATTGTCATTGCACAAGGTTATCTAAGCAAGACCATCAAAGACAAGTTCTATAAAAAATATACACCAAAAAGCGAATTTAGTTGAAATAGAGCTACTATTAAAAATTAAATCACTATCTTCGCTTGATTAAAGACAAGAACTTACCTAATGAAATTTACAGCAAAACAGATAGCAGCATTCATCCAGGGAGAAATCGTTGGAAACGAAAATGCCGAAGTATACACATTTGCAAAGATTGAAGAAGGCACCCCCGGCGCCCTCTCCTTCCTTGGCAACCCCAAATACACAGAATATATCTACACCACAGAGTCTTCGATAGTACTTGTAAACAAAGACTTCGAAGCACAGAAGGAGATAAAGGCAACACTCATCAAGGTAGACAATGCCTACGAGAGCCTTGCAAAACTGATGATGCTCTACGAATCGATGAAACCCAAAAAACAGGGCATCAGTTCGCTCGCATCCATATCGCCAAGTGCAAAGATTGGCGAGAATGTCTATATAGCCCCCTTTGTGGTAGTAGGCGAAAACTGTGAGATAGGCGACGGCTGCATGCTCTACGACGGAGTATCGGTTGGCGATGGAGCCAAAATCGGCGAAGGCAGCATACTGTATGCCCACGTAACAATATACCACGATTGCCGCATAGGCAAGAACTGCATCCTGCACAGCGGCTCTGTAATAGGCGCCGACGGATTCGGATTCGCCCCCACAGCCGAGGGATACAACAAAATACCCCAGATGGGTATTGTCGTAGTGGAAGACAATGTAGAGATTGGTGCAAACACCTGCATCGACCGCGCTACAATGGGTGCAACGATAGTACACTCCGGTGTAAAGCTCGACAACCTTGTACAGATTGCCCACAACGACGAGATTGGCAGCCACACAGCAATGGCTGCACAGGTAGGCGTAGCCGGAACCACAAAGATAGGCGAATGGTGCATCTTCGGCGGCCAGGCAGGAATCTCAGGACACAGCAGCATAGGCGACCGCACGACAGTAGGTCCGCAATGCGGCACAATAGGTAGTCTCAAAGGTGGTGTAACCGTGCTCGGCTCACCTGCCATTGATGCAAAAGAGTACATCAGAGTATCGGCCTACACAAAGAAACTGCCCGCAATGGACAAGGCGCTCAAACAGTTGAAAAAAGAGATTGAGGAGCTGAAGAAGTAACCCATCGGCAGACAAAACCGTAAAAGAAGAAAGAATAGAAACCGACAATAAACAGAACAAAGATGAGCAACAAGCAACAAACTCTAAACGGAAGTTTTTCACTGTTCGGAAAAGGCTTGCACACAGGTCTCAACCTCACCGTAACCTTTAACCCGGCACCCGAAAACCACGGATACAAGATTCAGCGTATCGACCTTCCCGGCGAGCCCATCATCGATGCTATTGCCGAGAACGTAACAGAGACAACACGCGGAACAGTACTCACCAAGAAAGATGCCCGCGTAAGCACAGTAGAGCACGCAATGGCAGCTCTCTTCGCCCTCGGTGTAGACAACTGCCTCATGCAGGTGAACGGTCCAGAGTTCCCCATCCTCGACGGTAGCGCAAAGCACTATGTCGAGAACATCGAGCGCGTGGGAATAAAGGAGCAGAATGCAGAACGCGACACCTTTATCATAAAGTCAAAAATAGAGATCAGAGACGAAAAGACCGGCAACTCCATCATCGTCCTCCCCGACGAGAAGTTCAGTCTCAACGTGCTTGTACACTACGACTCGGACATACTCTTCAACCAGTATGCCACACTCGAAAGCATGGACGACTTCAAGAAAGAGATTGCATCGAGTCGCACATTCGTCTTTGTACGCGAACTTGAGCCCCTCCTCTCGGCAGGTCTCATCAAAGGCGGCGACCTCGACAATGCCATCGTCATCTACGAGCGCCAGCTGCCCCAGGACAAATATGACAGCCTTGCCGACATCATGGGTGTACCCCACATGGACGCGACCAAACTCGGTTACCTAAACCACAAACCCCTTGTGTGGAACAACGAACCCGCACGCCACAAACTGCTCGACATCATAGGCGACCTCGCCCTCATAGGCAAACCTATCCAGGGCCGCATCATCGCCACCTGTCCTGGACACGGCATCAACAACAAGTTTGCCCGCGAAATGCGCAAGATAATACGTCAGCACGAGATACAGGCCCCCATCTACGTACCCGACCGCGAACCGGTGATGGATGTAAACCGAATACGCCAGTTGCTTCCCCACCGCTTCCCCATGCTCCTTGTGGATAAGGTAATAGAACTCGGTTCCAGTCACATTGTCGGCATAAAGAATGTAACCATCAACGAATCATTCTTCAACGGTCACTTCCCCGAAGAACCCGTAATGCCCGGAGTACTAATCATCGAAGCCCTCTCGCAGTGTGGCGGTCTGTTGGTGATGAACATGCTCGACGAACCCGAGAAATACTCAACCTACTTCCTGAAGATAGACAAAATATCCTTCCACAGAAAGGTTACCCCCGGAGACACACTCATCTTCAAGATAGAGCAGATAGCCCCCTTGCGCCACGGCATATCAATGATGCGCGGATACGTATTCGTAGGCGAGCGTCTGGTTGCCGAAGCACAATTCACCGGTCAGATAATAAAAAACAAAGAATAAGAATATCGACAATAAAACAATCGTAAAGATGATAAGCCCGTTAGCATATATCGACCCCGAAGCAAAGATTGGCGAAAACTGTGAAATAGGTGCATTCGCCTACATCGACAAAAATGTCGTAATCGGGGACAACAACACCATAATGCCCCAGGCAACCCTGCTTAGCGGAACACGCATGGGCAGCAACAACACCATCTTCCCCGGTGCAGTAATCGGCGCCATACCCCAAGACTTGAAATTCCGTGGCGAAGAGACAACAGCCGAAGTGGGCGACAACAACACCATACGCGAAAATGTAACCATCAACCGCGGCACAGCCTCTAAAGGCAAGACCACGGTAGGCAGCAACAACCTGCTGATGGAAGGATGCCACATAGCCCACGACAGCGAAGTTGGCAGCGGTTGTATCATAGGCAACTCAACAAAAATCGCCGGCGAAGTTGTGATAGCAGACAACGCAATCCTCAGCGCCAACGTTCTGGTACACCAGTTCTGCAACATTGCCGGATATGGTATGGTACAGGGCGGATGCCGACTCAATAAGGATATTCCTCCCTACATCATAGTAGGTCGCGAGCCCTCGCGCTACAGCGGAATAAACATAGTAGGTCTGCGCCGTCGCGGTTTCAGCAACGAAACCATCAACAACATACACAATGCCTACCGCATACTCTACAGCGGCAAGGAAAATGTTTCGGATGCTGTAAAAAGAATAAAGGAAGAGATACCACAATGCCCCGAAGTAGAGAACATCATCAATTTCATTGAGAATGTATCCGAACGAGGCATAATC
>JAZNKR010000009.1:0-47695 GCA_045578665.1 Bacteroidaceae bacterium
CGTTATAAAGAAAATTGCCATTAATATTTTAGGAATTGCAAGCACAATAATATACAAACTCTATTGGATTGTCTGTATACCGTTCTATATATTGAATTGGCTTCAACGACACCTTTCAAAGCCATGGAGAATCTTCCACAAGGGCAACAGCGGTAACGATGAAAGGAACAAGAACTTGCGCGAGATCTACGCAATACTAAAGATTCCCTTATACATCGCATTGACCCCGTTACGTTTCGTTAATGCCTTTTACTACAACATAGTGATACACAATCACTACGAAATGTATAATTATATATTGGAAGTCATACTGCCAAGCAACGAAAAAGAGGGAGCAGACGACACTCTTCGTTATATAGTTTTGGCACCGTGGCGTTTTTTCAGATATGTCGTCTGGCATGGCACTCTTACTTTTATAGAGAGTGTTATCTGGACTTTTATAGAGACTATTGTTCCGAGTCTGACTCTATTTCATGGGACAGATGAAAGTTCAGGAATAAACATAACTTCCGCCGGAAGAGACGGATATAATAACAGATACACCGGCATATGGAATGTAGGAGGCGGCAACTATGCAGGCAATGGAATTTATTTTGCTCCGGCGCGAAGCACAGCAATGCACTACTCCGCCGGCATACTTATCGTATGCAGAGTCTCATTAGGAAATGTCCTTGATTTAGGGTTGGCGCCACAAAGGATATTCAACCAGTGTGGTCATGCAAATGCAATAGGTGCAACAGAGTGGGGATTGAAGAACGGATACGTCACCGGAGAGTGGTGGAGAAAGGATTGTAAATGGTGGGAATACTGTATGTACGATTGGCAGAACAGATACAATTATAGTTGGCGCATACGCCCATTATACATTCTTAACATAGACTACAAATGTGTACAAAGAGTCCCCGGTGGTATGCATCACTGGCTCTTTCGTATGTTGGTTATCGAAGATATCTGCACGTATCTTAAAGAGAGGTTCGAAACATTGTTCAAATAATATTCCTTGCATAAGAAAAGAAGCGACGCTCGGTTTGCACTACTTTGGCTGTCGCCGAAGATAGGCGGCACCTTGACTACGTCGATTGTGAGCGGCGCTCGGCAGAATAAATAAATTTACTCTGCTCTCATTGGCTACACAATTCGGGATAAAAAATAAACAGAAGTTTATTTTGTTCTCCGCTCGGTTTGCACTACTCTGGCTGTCGCCGAAGATAGGCGGCACCTCGGGATAAAAAATAAACAGAAGTTTATTTTGTTCTCCGCTCGGTTTGCACTATCTTTGAAAAATGTAAATGTGGATTTAAAATTACTAAACTATATAACATCAACTCAAAACATTATGGCAGAAAATAAAGAGAAACTGTTCGCGGAATTTCCTCCGATTGCTACAGAAGAGTGGATGAATAAGATTACTGAAGACCTTAAAGGTGCTGACTTCCAGAAGAGACTCGTTTGGAAGACTTCTGAAGGATTCGACATACAACCATTCTATCGCAAAGAGGATGTCTGTGAAAGTACAAAGGAACTGCTCCCCGGAGTATTTCCTTTCACACGTGGTTGCAAGGACAACAACGATTGGTTCATCAGACAGGAGATTGCCGAGGATGATGCCGTAGCTGCAAACGCTAAGGCCAAATTGCTGATAGAGAAGGGATGCAACTCTTTGGGATTCTCTATAAAAGGGAAATTGGTATCTGCTGCATTTGTAGAGACACTGCTCGAAGGCATCGATGCCGAGAAGGTGGAGCTGAACTTCAGGGTATGCCCCAAAAAGAGCTACGAATTTGCAGCACTGCTTATAGAATATTACAAAAACAGCGGATTGGATTTCAACAAAATGCGCGGAAGCGTAGAGTATGACCCACTGGGTGTAAGGCTCACCAAAGGCAAGAAACTCGAGGACTACATCGAAACGATGGTCAAACTCATCGACCTTATGGCTGCTCTGCCCGAATACCGTTGCATCACAGTGGATGCTGCATCGCTTTGCAACAGCGGGGCATACATCGCACATGAGCTGGGATATGCACTTGCATGGGGCAACGAGTATATGACACTGCTCACCGACAATGGCGTTCCTGCATCGGTCGTTGCCAAGAAGATAAAGTTCAACTTCGGTGTATCGAGCAACTTCTTCATGGAGATTGCAAAGATACGCGCGGCACGCATGCTGTGGGCAAATATTGCCAAAGAGTACCTGCCCAATGGAGAGGCTCTGTGCAAAATGGCAATCCATGCCGTAACATCAACATTCAACCAGACACTGTTCGACCCATACGTTAACATTCTTCGTGCCGAAACTGAGGCAATGAGCGCAGCAATCGCCGGCGCCGACTCAATTACAGTAACCCCCTTCGATGCCATCTATGAAAAGCCGACGTCATTTGCCGAGCGCATAGCACGCAACCAGCAGCTGATACTGAAGAACGAGAGCCGTCTCGACAGGGTAACCGACCCAGCTGCCGGTTCATACTTCATAGAGAAGCTGACAGATTCGCTTGCAACAGAGGCATGGAAACTCTTCCTCGAGACAGAAGAGAGTGGCGGTTTCCTCTGCGCCATAGAGAACAAGAGCGTACAGCAGAAGATAAATGCCGACGGGGAGAGCCGCCGCGCAGCCGCATCGCGTCGCAAAGAGATTCTTTTAGGCACCAACCAATATCCCAACTTCAACGAGACGAGCAACGGTGCAAGAGCCGTAAACAGATGTTCAATCTGCGGCGAGACTAAAGAGCCGGGAGCAGACACATTGTCGGCACGTCGCCTTGCCGAGGAGTTCGAGGAGTTGCGCATCGGTGTAGAGGAGAGAGGCAGACGCCCAAAAGCCTTCATGCTGACGATTGGCAACCTCGCAATGCGACAGGCAAGAGCACAGTTTTCGGGCAACTTCTTCGGTGTTGCTGGCTACGAAATAATAGACAACCTCGGTTTTGCCACCATCGACGAAGGCATAGAGGCTGCACTGAAAGCCGAAGCCGACATTGTTGTCATCTGTTCGAGCGACGAGGAGTATGCCGAATATGCAATCCCCGCATACGAGAAACTCGCCGGCAGAGCTCTCTTTGTAGTAGCCGGTGCACCGGCCTGCGGCGAAGAGCTCAAAGCCGCCGGAATAGAGAATTTCATCCACGTGCGTGTAAACGTATTGGAGACTTTAAAGGATATAAACAACAAACTAAACATTTAAGGCAGCCATGAGAAAGAATTTCAATAACATAGATATTTTTGCCAACAGAGGCAACAGTGTTGCTGCCGCAAACGAAAAAGAGTGCAGGACATTCGACACAGCCGAGCAGATAAAAGTAAAGCAGATATACAGTGCAAAAGATATTGAGGATGCCGAACACCTCGACTATGCAGCCGGTCTGCCTCCCTTCCTGCGCGGTCCCTACTCCATGATGTACGCATTCCGCCCATGGACCATCAGACAGTATGCAGGATTCTCTACCGCCGAGGAGTCAAATGCTTTCTACCGCCGCAACCTTGCGTCGGGACAGAAAGGTCTTTCTGTGGCATTCGACCTCCCCACGCACCGCGGATACAACCCCGACAACGAACGCGTGGTAGGCGATGTGGGAAAAGCCGGTGTATCAATCTGTTGCATGGAGAACATGAAACAGCTGTTCGACGGCATTCCTCTCAACAAGATGTCGGTATCAATGACCATGAACGGCGCCGTGCTGCCCATACTCGCATTCTACATCAACACCGCACTCGAACAGGGTGCCAAGCTTGAAGAGCTTGCCGGCACCATACAGAACGATATCCTGAAGGAGTTCATGGTGCGCAACACATATATATACCCGCCCGCATTCTCCATGCGCATCATAAGCGACATATTTGCCTACACATCGAAGAATATGCCCAAATTCAACTCCATATCCATATCGGGATACCACATGCAGGAGGCAGGTGCGACAGCCGACATAGAGCTTGCCTACACTCTTGCCGACGGACTCGAATATGTACGCGCCGGTGTTGCAGCAGGCATCGACATCGACGCCTTTGCACCCCGTCTGTCGTTCTTCTGGGGCATAGGCATGAATCCCTTTATGGAGATTGCAAAAATGCGCGCTGCCCGTATGTTGTGGGCAAAAATCATTGCCAAGTTCAACCCCAAGAACCCGAAATCGATGGCTCTGCGCACACACTGCCAGACATCGGGCTGGTCGCTCACCGAGCAGGACTCCTACATCAACATAGGACGTACCTGTATAGAGGCCATGGCAGCTGCAATGGGACACACACAGTCGCTCCACACCAACGCCCTCGACGAGGCAATAGCCCTGCCCACAGACTTCTCGGCACGTATTGCCCGCAACACACAGATATACATTCAGGAGGAGACAAACGTATGCAAGGAGATTGACCCGTGGGGCGGCTCATACTACATCGAGAGCCTCACAAAAGAGCTTGCCGAAAAGGCATGGGCGCTCATCGAAGAGGTTGAGGAGCTCGGCGGAATGGCAAAGGCCATAGAGACAGGCATACCCAAGATGCGCATCGAAGAGGCTGCCGCACGCACACAGGCACACATCGACAACGGTTCGCAGATGATTGTGGGCACTAACGCATATTGTCTCGACAAGGAGGAGCCCATCGACATTCTCGAAATAGACAACACAGCCGTGCTGCAACAGCAGCTGGCAGCCCTTGAGCGCAACAAGGCTTCGCGCAACGAAGAGGAGGTGAAAGCAGCCCTCGACAAGCTCACCGAGTGTGCCGAGAGCGGCAATGGCAACCTGCTCGAATGTGCGGTAGAGGCGGCAAGGGTGCGTGCCACATTGGGAGAGATTTCAGACGCCTGCGAAAAGGTTGCAGGACGCTACAAAGCAGTAATAAGAACAATATCAGGAGTGTATTCGGCAGAGAGCAAACAGGACGAGAGCTTCGCAAGAGCTTGCGCCCTCACAGAAGAATTTGCAAAAAGAGAGGGACGTCGTCCCAGAGTGATGATAGCCAAGATGGGACAGGATGGTCACGACCGCGGCGCCAAGGTGGTTGCCACCGGATATGCCGACTGTGGCTTCGATGTAGACATGGGACCTCTGTTCCAGACACCCGCCGAAGCGGCAAAAGATGCAATAGAGAACGATGTGCACGCCATTGGTGTGTCGTCGTTGGCAGCAGGTCACAAGACACTCGTTCCGCAGCTCATCGAAGAGTTGAAAAGACAGGGACGCGAGGATATTCTCGTATTTGCCGGCGGCGTAATCCCCGCACAGGACTACGATTTTCTCTATCGCGCAGGTGTGATAGCCATCTTCGGTCCCGGCACAAGTGTTACAAAGGCTGCCTGCGAACTGATGGAGGTATTATTGGCAAGAGAAGAAGAGGAGTAGAGAAAGAGAATGATTCTATGTATAGCTGAAAAAAAATCCGTCGCCGAGAGCATTGGCAAAGTGTTAGGCGCGATAGCTCCTCGCGACGGATTTTTCGAAGGAAACGGATACTGTGTAACATGGGCGCTCGGTCACCTGTGTACACTCAAGGAACCCAACGACTACACAGAGATGTGGCAACGCTGGAGCCTCAGCAGTCTGCCCATGATTCCCCCAAAGTTCGGCATAAAGCTGATGAGCGAACGCAGCAAAGAGCGACAGTTCAACATCATAAAGAAGCTGATAGAGGGCGCAGAGCTCATTATCAACTGCGGCGATGCCGGGCAAGAGGGAGAGCTCATACAACGCTGGATAATGCAAAAGGCAGAAGCCAAATGTCCCGTAAAGCGCCTATGGGTATCATCGCTCACCGAAGAGGCAATAAAGGAGGGATTTGCAACACTGAAAGACCAGTCGGAATACAAGTCGCTCTATGAGGCAGGACTATGCCGCGCAATAGGCGACTGGCTCCTGGGCATGAATGCCACACGACTCTACACACTGAAATATGGCGGCAACAGACAGGTGTTGTCGATAGGTCGTGTGCAGACCCCCACTCTTGCTCTCATTGTGAAACGGCAGATAGAGATTGAGAACTTCGTCCCCAAACCCTATTGGGAATTGAAGACCAAGTACCGCGAAGTTACATTCAGCGTCGTAGAGGGCAAGTTCGAGGAGAAATCAAAAGCAGAGGAGGCATTGCAGAAAATCTCAGGCGAACCTTTTACAGTAACAGACATAACTACCAAAAAGGGCAACGAACTGCCACCACGACTCTACGACCTCACCTCGTTGCAGGTAGACTGCAACAAGAAGTACGGAATGACATCGGATGTTACGCTACAGACCATACAGTCGCTGTACGAGAAGAAATACACCACCTATCCGCGTGTAGACACCACCTATCTGAGCGAGGACATCTACCCCAAGTGCGAAGGCATACTTAAAGGGCTCACCGACTACAGCCAGCTGACAGCACCGCTTATAGGCAAGCCCCTGCCAAAGTCAAAGAAGGTGTTCGACAACAAGAAGGTAACCGACCACCATGCCATAATCCCCACAGGTGTACGCCCCCAGGCTCTCACCGAGAACGAGAAGAAGGTCTACAACCTTGTGGCAACACACTTTATAGCCATCTTCTACCCCGAATGCAAGTTCTGCACCACCACCGTGCTCGGCGAGAGCGGTGGTGTGAAGTTCAAGGCAACCGGCAAGCAGATAACCGACCCGGGATGGCGCGTAGTCTTTGCGCAGGAACCCGTCGACAGCGACAAGGAGGAGAAGAACGAGCTGATGCCATCATTCACAAAAGGTGAGAGCGGTCCCCACTACCCCGAACTTGCCGAGAAGATGACTCAGCCACCAAAGCCCTACACTGAGGCGACCCTGCTCCGGGCGATGGAGACCGCAGGCAAGACCGTCGACGACGAAGAGCTGCGCGACCTGATGAAAGAGAACGGTATAGGTCGCCCGTCGACCCGCGCCGAGATCATAAAGACCCTCTTCAAACGCAACTACATAAGAAACGAGAAGAAGAACATCTTCGCCACTCCTATGGGTGTGGAGCTCATAGGCATCATACGCAACGAGCTGCTGAAGAGCGCCGAACTGACGGGACAGTGGGAGAAGAAGCTTCGCGACATCGAACGCCACAAATACGAAGCCAAACAGTTTGTAGACGAACTGAAGACAATGCTCATAGAGGTGGTAAACTCGGTGCTTAGGGACAACAGCGTAATTGGGAAATAGGAACAGAAAAACGCGACACTACATGCACGACGTATTTATAAGTTATTCGAGTAAAGACAAAAGTATTGCCGATGCTGTCTGCCACGCATTGGAGGGAGATGATATACCTTGTTGGATAGCCCCGAGGGATGTCCAGCCGGGCACACCCTATGCAAGAGAAATAATAAAGGGTATCAAAGAGTGCAAAGTATTGGTACTTATCTTCACTTCCAACTCAAACATTTCGGAGCACGTATGCAATGAGATAGACAAAGCTTTCAACTACAAAAAGACAATAATCCCGTTCATTGTAGAGGATATTCCCATGGACGAGGCATTGGAATACTACTTATCGCGTAAACATTGGCTCGCAGCACACCCTTCATACGAAGAACATCTGGAGGAACTTGCAATTGCCGTGGGAAAAGTAATAGGACGGGAACTAAAGACAAAAGTTGCCGCAAAGAATGCCGAATACAATAACGAAACAGAACCGGTTAGAAACACAATCACCCTGAAAATACTATCCAATGCCGATTGCAAAGTTAAGCTCGATTGCGAAGAAAAAGGCACAGCTAAAGCAGGAACAATGCTGAAGATAAAGCTATTGCCAGGGGAATATTATGCAGAATTCATAACTCTTGAGGACAAAAAAGAGACAATTTGCGACGAAATATTCATTGAACACGATAAATTATATAGAGTAAATTTCTCATCGCCACAGCAAGAAGATGAAACTGTTGTGGAGAGAAGTACTCTCATCCCCTGTATACAAAATGGGAAATTCGGGTTTGCCGACGAGATTACAGGAGATCTGATTATCCCCTGCATATACGATGAAGCATACACATTCAGATGCAATATAGCAAGAGTCAGATTGAACAACAAATGGGGGTACATTGATCCAAGCGGAAAAAATATCACTCCACTCAAATACGACGATGCAAATTCCATTGTCGAGGAATTGGCCATGGTCAGGTCAAAAGAGGGTTGGGGATACATCAACCAAAACGGAAAAGAAATCATTCCATGCAGATACGACTACTCCGATTTCTTCAACGAAGGGTTGGCAAAGGTAAAATTCAACAAAAAGCTCGGATTTATAGACCACACCGGAAAAGATATAATCCCCTGTATATATGACTATGCCGACTCATTCAGCGAAGGGCTGGCAAGGGTCAAGATTAACGACAAATACGGATTCATAGATAAAAGCGGAAAAGAGGTAATTCCATGTATCTATGACCAGGCATATTCATTCAGTGAAGGATTGGCGATAGTCAAAATAGAAGAAAAATGGGGATACATTGACAAAAACGGTAAACAGATTATTCCTTGCATATACAACCAGGCATATTCATTCAGCGAAAAGACAGCATCCGTTGAACTGAATGGAAAATGGGGATACATTGACAAAAAAGGAAAAGAAGTTATTCCATTTATTTACGAACATGCTTTCTATTTCAGCGAAGGATTGGCAAAAGTTCAATTGAACAGTCGATGGGGGTACATCAATGATAGTGGAAATGAGGTCATACCGTGCATATACGATACAGCCTATCCTTTCTGCGAGGGGTTGGCAATGGTAAAGCAGAACGACAAATGGGGATATATAGACAAAAAAGGAAAAGAGGTTATTCCATGTATTTACGACCGCGCCTATCCATTCTGCGAAGGATTGGCAGACGTCAGATTGAACAATAAGTGGGGATTCATTGACAAAAACGGGAAAGAGGTTATTCCATGCAAATACAACATTGCATATCCTTTCAGCGAAGGAATTGCAACAGTCAGATCAAATGGAATGTACGGGTTTATTGATAAATTCGGCAACTGCACACTCGATTAACAAGACAAACAGTCCGCAGCAATCTATCACTATTCACTCGATAATATGCCCATTAAGAAACATCAAGCACTCATGTAAAATTACAATTTCGCACATATGTTATTCAACAACATTCAAATAAATATAATTCAATTCCTACAGGATAACTTCAAAGGAATATTCAATGCTTGGGGCGCAACAGGAGCAAGCGGCGAAACTGTGCTCAATTGGTGCCAAATAGAATTCTGGATGATATTCTTTGTAATATTCTCATTCGTCATAATATTCCTGTTATGCAAATCTCAAATAATAGAGAAACTGGCGAAACACATCTTATCACTATCGCTTACTATTTGGTTTTTAGGTGTATTGGTTTATATTGTCGGTTTTTACGATAGCAACGCAAATGGTCTGTCAGTGGTTTTAAGAGCAATCATCTCCTCATTCAGGATGTTTGTCGTGTCAAACGATTTAGCACGTGTAAATCCATTCCTGCACGACAATCCTTCCTACATGTCGCTTTTCTCCATACTGCACTTTGCTGCTGCTGTAATCACATTCTTGTTCATATTCAAGATGATAGGATACAAGATAAAATCTTCATTAAAAATAATCATCCATAAACATTTCCATGCCAAAGGCAAAGCAGTACACCTTTTCTGGGGTGTCAACGAAGCATCTTTACTGTTGGCAGAAGATATCAGGAAGAAGCACCCCAACGAGACAATAATTTTCGTAGATATAGACAAAGAGTGCGAAGACGACATAGAGCGAAAAAGTTCTTTAAGCAATATAACTAACTCTATCACCATAAAAAGCAGTGAGATTGCACGTTTGGACGCGATTGACGCACTTGTAGACCAATGCTATAACGGTCCTTATTCGCTTAAAGGCAATAGTGCGACCGACATTTTCGGTTCTCTGCAACTTAAGAACATAGGAACCATCTTGCAGAAAAGCAGCAAATCGTATTTCTACTTCCTATCTGACGATGAAACCAAGAATATCGCAGGAGCACTGAACCTGCAAAAAGACAAGAAACTCGGCACAAAGGGCAAGGAGAAACCTATTATCTATATACATGCCCGCAGGGATGCAAACAACGAAATTTTCGATCACTATTCGCAATATGATGGAGAATCGCAACGCATGAAAATAAAGGTTGTCGACTCTTCGTTCCTATCCATAACCACATTGAAGCAGGATATATCTGCATTGCCCGTGAATTGTGTAAAGACAGACAAAACAACAGGATTGGTAGAATCGCCATTTACAGCACTCATTGTCGGTTTCGGTAGCACCGGGCAAGAAGCATTCAATTTCCTGTATGAGTTCTCTGCTTTTGTAGGCACAGACTATAAAAAGAGTCCATTCAAATGCTATGCAATAGATGAGAAGATGAGCAAAATAGCCGGATTTGTACGTGAGATGATGCCTGCCATTGGCGAAGAGGAACTTTCACTTATTCAGGCAGAC
Organism: Bacteroidaceae bacterium; assembly: GCA_045578665.1. Lineage (GTDB taxonomy): Bacteria > Bacteroidota > Bacteroidia > Bacteroidales > Bacteroidaceae > HGM04593. The sequence continues at coordinate 10,411 of JAZNKR010000009.1, forward strand.
ATTGATTCCGAAAAATTCTGGTCAACAATAAAGGGCATAATAGGCGAATTGAACTATGTGGTAATTGCTCTGAACAACGACGAGACGGGATTATCGTTTGCGGTAAACCTGTTCAAGTATGCTCTTAAGAACCGCCCTGCCAATCAGCCGACGCTTAAAATCATGCTCAGATGCTATGACAACAGCAACGAGAGACGAATGAGTGAGGTTGCCAACAACCTTAACAAATCAATTGAGGGGTACAACATCGAACTCCGTCTCTATGGTAAGCAAAAGGATTTATATTGTTGCGATGCAATCCTGTCCGACACCATATTGACAGAGGCAAAAGAATTCAACAGAGTATATGAGGATTCGCAGCTGTCGGCAGAGGAGCAATGGCAGAAAAATTTCGGAGAGAGCGAAATAGTCCGACTTATGGAGAAGAAAAATATGTCGCGATATCATGCCATCTATGACATCAACCGACGAATCGCCCAGAACATCTCCAACTCGATGCATTACAGCACAAAGATGATTCTTATGGGGTTCGGCGACAACAATTCGTCGAAACGTCTGAAGTTGTACTGTGAGTATGTCAAATCCCGCGAATATGGCTCAACGAAGTATAAATGCAGCGAGAAAGATGCACAGTTATTGCTCAATATGGCAATGGTGGAACATGAACGTTGGATAGCGGCACATAAGCTTATGGGATATACCTATGACAACAAGAACGATTGTGTAAAAAAACTTCATAAATGCATCTGCCCGTGGGACGATTTGGATGAATTGACACAATCCTACGACTGCAATGTGGTTGATACAACCATTAAATTGGCATATAATAAGAGCGCTAAGTTTGATGGGAAATGAGAAAATCCGTGCACAAAACCGCTATTATACATCGGTTTAGGAACAGTTTCTTGCATACAGCAACCATTTTTATTCCAAGTTAGTCCAACTATCATAAATTTTCACTAACTTCGCCAACAGCATGGAAATCTTGCAAAGATTCCTGTTGGTCACCCATTGAAACAATAAACCCTAATCAATAATCAAACACAATTAAAAGATGAAGAAATTCCTTTCATTGGCAGTGGTAGCACTCATGACAGTGCTCACTGTATCGGCTCAAAAGACAGCCACCCTCTCTTCACCTTCGGGCGAAATCAAGGCCAATGTAAGCATCGAGGACCAGAAACTCTACTACTCAGTGGAGTTCGGTGGTAAAGAGGTGCTCACAAAAATGCCCATCGCCATGAAATTCAGCAACGGCATTGTTGCAGGTGAAAAGGTAAAATCGCTCAAGCCCAAGACAAAGACAGTTTCAGAGGTATTTGAGCCCACAATCGCAGTGCGTACAAGCAAAGCAGAGATGAAGTACAACGAGAGTACATTCAACTTCGGGAAATACTCTGTTATCTTCCGTCTCTACGACGATGCTGTAGCCTATCGTTTCGTTACCCGCTTCGGCAAGAAGGAGATTAACGTAATTGACGAGACTGTAGCATACAACTTTGCAAACGACAACAAGATTCTCTTCCCCGAGGAGGGTTCTATGTACACTCACCAGGAGCGCAAGTTCATCGACACCACTGTCGGTGCAATTGCAAAAGACAAGTTTGCAAGCCACCCCATGCTCGCAACAGACAACGGTGTGAGAATGATCATCACAGAGGTTGACCTCGAAAGCTATCCCGGTGTATACTACCAGAAGGGCGAAGGCAACTCATTCAAGGGTATCTTCCCCGCCTACGCACTGGAGACAGAGAAACGCTCAGACCGCGACATGGTTGTTACAAAGAGAGCCGACTTCATCGCAAAGACCACCGGCAACCGTTCATACCCCTGGCGCGCTGTTGTCCTTGCCGACAAGGATACAGAGCTTCTCGAGAGCAACACTCTCTATGCTCTTGCAGCGCCCTCACGCATCGAGGACACATCATGGATCAAGCCCGGTAAGGTGGCTTGGGACTGGTGGCACAACTGCTCGCTCACAGGCGTTGACTTCCGCTGCGGCGTAAACACACAGACCTACAAATACTTCATCGACTTCGCTTCTAAGAACGGCATAGAATATATCGTTCTCGACGAAGGATGGTACGACACCAGAAAGACAGTCCTTGACATTGTTCCCCAGATTGACCTTGCAGAGCTAATCCGCTACGGTAAGGAGAAGAACGTGGGCATCATCATTTGGATGACATGGTTGGGACTCGAGGAGAAGATGGACGAGGCTCTTCCCAAATTCAAAGAGTGGGGCGTAAAAGGTCTCAAGATCGACTTCATGCAGCGCGACGACCAGTGGATGGTTGATTGGTACTACAACACAGCCAAACGTGCAGCCGATCTTCAGTTGCTCGTTGACTACCACGGCTCATACAAACCCACAGGTATCACACGCACATTCCCCAACATGCTTACATCTGAGGGTGTTTACGGTGGTGAGCAGAACAAATGGACAGACGACCTCACACCCGAGCACAACGTTACACTTGCCTTCACACGTATGGCTTGCGGTCCCATGGACTACACTCCCGGTGCTATGCGTAACTCTAAGAAAGGCGAATTTGTTGAGCGCTACTTAATCCCCATGTCTCAGGGTACACGTTGCCACCAGTTGGGTATGTATGTAGTATTTGAGTCTCCATTGCAGATGCTTTGCGACCGTCCCACAAACTACGAGAAAGAGGCTGACATGATGAAATATCTCGGTCCGGTTCCCACAACATGGGACGAGACACACGCTCTCGATGCAGTTGTAGGCGACTACATCATCATGGCACGCCGCAACGGCAACAAATGGTGGATGGGCGGTATGACCGACTGGACTTCACGCAAGAAGGAGGTTACACTCGACTTCCTCGAAGCAGGCAAGGAGTACACAATGACTATCTGGGAAGATGGTGTAAACGTACACAGAGATGCCGAAGACTACAAGATGAGCACACGCAAGGTGCGCAAGGGCGACAAGGTTCAGATCAACTTTGCTCCCGGCGGTGGCTTTGCTGCTACAATCGAATAAGGCAGGAGATTTTCTGTAACTATGCTTCGGCTGTGCCACACTTGGTGCAGCCGAAGTTATTTTATATAGAAAAATGGTATAAAAGACCACGGATTTCAAATTTAATTGCTATTTTTGTTCCAAAGGAGAATAATGGATTTACGTTTCAACACATCATTGGCAGACGGCTATAAAAGCGCTTCACAAATAGCCAGGATTTTAACAGAAGATTGGCTTGCTCGAAATATGTACTGTCCTATATGCGGGGAAAGATCCATAAACAAGGCAGAAGCCAACGCACCGGTCAAGGATTATGTCTGCGCACATTGCAAATCGCAATATGAATTGAAAAGCAAGAAACTTAATTCGGAAAAATATACTACAAAAGTGGCTGATGGAGTCTATAAAACAATGATAGACCGTATTACCTCGCTTGATAATCCAAGTTTCTTTTTCATGCATTATGATTGTTATGAAGTAAACAATCTGATTATAGTACCAAAATGTTTCTTCATCCCTGAAATTATAGAAAAGCGCAAGCCGTTATCCGGAAGCGCCAGAAGGTTTGGATGGGAGGGTTGCAACATATTGCTCAACAACATTCCCGATTTCGCAAAAATACCAATCATAAGGAACAAGATTATATTGGATCGAAAAGAAGTTTGCAAAGAATATAACAGGGTCTTTTCGTTACAGACAAACAGCATGGAGAGTAGAGGTTGGCTGTTTGATGTATTACGTTGTGTTGAGCGGCTGGATTCCACTTTTACATTGAAACAAATGTACAATTTTGTAGAAGAGTTAAGAGGGAAACATCCTTACAATAGTAACATAGAAGCAAAGATACGTCAACAATTACAATTCTTGAGAGACAAAGGTTTTATTGAATTTTCATCTCGAGGTTATTATAAAAGAATATCGTCATTATCAGAAAGAAGATGAGCCTGAGGACCATATTTATACAACTTTATTACGCTTGAAAAGTATAGTCTCTTAGAAACTGTCCCATTTGTTAAAAAACCATAAACATCCATTCTAAACCCACAATAGCCAAACAAAGGCGGTATCATGTTGTTTTATATTACGGCACACAAAGTGCCGGATATAAAACAATAAATTATGGATGCTGCAAAATTTAGAAGAGAACTGCTCGAAGTTCAATCGGAGCTCCACCGCTTCGCATACAAACTGACAGCGGACCGAGATGAGGCGAATGATCTTTTGCAAGAGACATCACTTAAGGCGCTCGACAACATGGATAAGTATATGCCCGACACAAATTTCAAAGGGTGGATGTACACAATCATGCGCAACATATTCATCAACAACTACCGGAAAGTTGTGCGCGACCAGACCTTTGTCGACCACACAGACAATCTCTATCACATAAACCAGATGCAGGAACTCGAGACAGAGTCAACCGAGAGCAACTACGACATGAAAGAGATACGCCGTGCTGTGAACAGCCTTCCCAATGAATACAGGATACCCTTTGCAATGCATATTTCGGGATTCAAATACCGCGAGATTGCCGAAAAACTATCCCTGCCGTTGGGTACGGTGAAAAGCCGCATCTTCTTCACACGCCAGCGTCTGCAATCGCAGCTGCACGACTTCATCGCATAGCCGGGGATAAACGGTCAATTGCGCTCAAGGTCGTAGGAGAGTTGCAACATACCAACAAGCCTATCGTAACGGCCACCGAAATCGCGGTGATATATCATTATCAGATATTCATTCTCGGTATTATAGAAATCACCCTCGGCACGGGCGGTAACACCAATGTGCCCACCACGGGGCACCCAAAGATACTGGTAGTTGTAGAGTCCCAATTTCAGCAGTTGGACGGTGCGGTAAACACCCTCAACCTCGTCGTAGTGCATACGGTTGTGCGCTCCGAAAAAGCCGCCGTTGAAGTCGCCGCAAAGGTAATAATCGCCCCTGCCGTCGTATGGAGCGTCGAGGGTAAAGTGCACAGCTGCATAGTCGGCTTCGATAGGATGTCCCATACCCTGGAGAGTGTTGATGAAATAGCGACCGTTCTCGTCGCGGACATTGCTATAAGTGGGGCGCTCGTCGTCCACAAAAAGCTCGGCATGGAAATAGGGCTCGGCAAACTCCACACGGTCGACATTCTGCCCCGGTGCATAAGGGTCGGTAAGTTCAAAGCGACGGTACTCGTTGCCCCCCTTGAAGATAAGTTTCTCGTTGAAGACATATTGCAGCGAGGTGCCTGTGATGTATGTGGGTGTCAAGCCACTTACACAGTTGTCAGGGCGACGATTCTGATAGACCACTGGCTTTATGTCTGTTGCCGGCGACATAATGTTATATCCGCCCACATACACGTCGAACGACACCTGCTGATGCGACTCGTTGGTGTCGATGTCGGTGTTTCCGCTGATATTTGCCGATATTTTCAGTTTCGGTTCGAGCACTGCAAAGGCATATACAGCAACCGGTGCCTCCTCTTCATCGTCGAAAATCTCCAATTTATAATTTCCCGATGCCTTCAGGCGGACATCGTCGTTGGGAATAGTAAAACTGTAATGCGTGTATAGTTGTGTGGTATTCACAGAATTCTCCCAATCGTCAATGGGACGGTCGTTGAAGCCATCGAGATAATCAATCTGATGCAGTTCCGAAGGAGTCCAATCCGAATTGCAGTGCGTCAGACGATATGTGAAACGTTTGTACTTGTGCGACAGTTCGTCGAAAGTAAAATACAGTTCATCGTCGCTGCCGAGAGTGATGACAGCAGGCTTGGACCAATCGTCGTTGAGCACCATCTGCAACGATGTGATGTTAGAAGAGAGCGACCGGGCAAACTGGGCACAGAGCATCGACGGGAAAAGCACAAGCAATGTCAAAAATATAATCTTTCTCATTCTTTATCCTAATAATTTCATGCGAAGATAACACAACGGTAGCTTATTACAAAATAAGTTTGTATATTTGCGACACGTCGCGAAAATAGGATGCGGCTCGGACAACAAATTCAAACAAGTTTGATATTTCTCACTCATTTGTTCATATCCGTAAAAACAAAACGGACACGCACCATGAAAAGCAAGTTTCTCTTATTCGCCATACTCTTTACACTTTCCACACAACTGCAAAGCCGCAACATACGCTACACTGCCGACGACAGCATAAAGGTAGAAAAGATGCTACGCCGACTCAAACCCATGAAGAAAAGCAAGAGCGGCAATCTGTTGCTGGAAGCCGGCAAACTGTTCCTCGGCACCCCCTACGCAGGTGGAACACTCGACCGCGAGAAAGAGGAAAAACTAACAGTAAACATCAGCGAAGTCGACTGCTCCACATTTGTGGAACAGGCACTTGCCCTTGTACTCACAACACGCGAAGGCAAAAGCGACTTTGCCACATTCTGCAAGAATCTCGAAAAGCTGCGCTACCGCGACGGGAAGTGCAAAGGATACAAGAGCCGCCTCCACTACTTCAGCTGGTGGGTAGCAGACAACGCGAGACGAGGATTCGTATACGAGCTGTCGGGCAAAGCCTTCGACAAGAGACAGATACTGCACCTCGACTTCATGAGCAAGAACCCCGACAAATATATGCAGTTGAAGGATGACAGCACACTAACTGCCGAGATAGCCATACACGAAAAACCATTCAGAGAAATATCCTGTCCCTACATTCCTAAGAACAATCTGTCGCAGAACGCAAAACAACTCCCCATACGCGACGGCGACATCATAGCCCTGGTAACCACAATAAAAGGGCTCGACGTATCGCATCAAGGAATAGCCGTATGGAAATCGGGCAAGCTGCACATGCTGCACGCATCGTCAAAACTGAAAAAAGTGATACTCGACCCGGTATCGCTGTACGACTATCTTGCACCGAGAAAATCGGCACCAGGAATAAGAGTGGTAAGGGTAAAAAACGCCACTGCCGGCAAATAAGAAGAATCACCTCCTATCCCTCATCCTTATCGCATAGACATAAGTGAGCAGAATCACATTCATCAACAGAGCATAGATTATCGCCGGTATAGCAATCTCACCACTATTGAAGATGAACGGCGAGACGGCAATTGCAATGGCCTGGGCTGCATTCTGCATACCCACCTCTATGACAATAGTGCGCCGCACATCCTTACCAAACCCGCAGACGCGCGACAAGAGCGATCCGCAAAGCAAAGCCAGGACAATCAACAACACAGTGGCAACACCGAGAACGGCAAAGTTGGCAATAATTTCCTCGGTATATTGCAGGAAAAAGAGAAGCGCCAAAAGCATCAGCGCGGGAAAGGCAACCTTTCCGAGCCCTTTGTTGACCTTTAGCGCCACATCGGGAGCAAACCGTTTGAGCAACAATCCCGCCAACATAGGGACTAAGAATACCACAAGATTCTGCACCAGCAATTTACCCACCGGCAGTTCCATGCTCACTCCCGCCTGCTCCGAAACGTACGAAGAGACAAAGCCCATGATAAAAGGTATAGTCAGCAGTGTAACAACACTGCTCAGCGCAGTGAGAGTAACCGAGAGAGCCACGTTACCCCTCGCCAACAATGAAAAGACATTGGATGAGCTTCCACCGGGACAACATGCCACAAGCACAAGACCTATAAAATAATGCGGCGGTAGCTCGAACAGCATCGCAACACCAAAAGCAATCAACGGAAGGCATACAAGTTGCCCCACCAAGCCGATGAAAACCGCAAGAGGATTCTTCACAACATCCCCAAATGCCTTCTTATCGAGTTCAGTACCCAAGAGAAACATCAACACAATGAGAATAGGCATCACAATCCACACTGTATTCATAAAATATTTTTTAATCCTTGGCAAATTTAGTGCAAACGAGCGAGATATTCAAAGCTTGCTTTGAAATTTCACAGCGAGTGAAGCCTAAATTCGCGCTTGCGCAAATAGTGCAAATACCCTTCCATTCCCCATTCTAAAATCCCATGCATACAACATTGCTTATAACCCGAAAAATTGCTAAATTTGCAAACGAAATTTTTCTCATTCAAGAGCCGCGTAACAAAAAGAAAATATGACAGACAAAGAAGATATAGTATTTTCGCGAAACACAGTGGAGTTCGTCACTGTAGCCGCTGAATATTGCGCATACATCGAACGCGCAAACGAACACACCCGTAAAGAGTTCACAAGCACCCTGTTGAAACTCCTGCCCCTGCTCTACATAAAAGCGCAGATGCTTCCCGAAGACACCCCCATCAACGACGAAGAGCTTGAAATATTCGTAACAGAAGACAGCTACGAAGTAGTAAGGCTCACCCTGCTCGAACTCTTCGCCGAAGCCGACACATATCTCGACGTCTTTGTGGCAGAAATGAAATACAGCGACACCCCCATAACAAAAAGCATATCCGAAGACCTCGCAGACATCTATCAGGATGTAAAGAATTTCGTATCCCAGTTCAGCATAGGCATAAACGAGACCATGCACGACGCAATACTCGAATGCCGCGAGCACTTCCGCCTCTATTGGGGACAGACCCTTGTGAACACCCTCCGTGCCCTGCACGACATAGAATACAATATGCCGGACGATGAAGAAAATGGCGACAGCGAAGAGAATGAAGAGTTTTAATCCAACGATAGAAAAGAGCGAAGTCGCCACACTGCCCACCGTACAGTTCGAAGGCAGGATAATAACCATCGACACCGAAAAGGATGCCGACAAAGTAGTTCTTGCCCTCTCACGCGAAAAGGCGATAGGCATAGACACCGAGACACGTCCCGCCTTCCGCAAAGGCATACACCACAAAGTATCGCTCCTGCAACTATCGACCTCGGACACCTGTTTCCTCATACGTCTGTGCCGCACGGGGCTCACAGACAGCCTTGTCAGTCTGTTGGAAAACAGCGAAATAAAGAAGATAGGCGTATCCCTGCACGACGACTACCACGCCCTCTCGGGACTGCGCAAGTTCACTCCCGGCAGTTTTGTCGACCTGCAAAAACAGGTAAGCAACTACGGCATAGAGGAGATGAGTCTTCAGAAGATATATGCAATAATCTTCGGAAAAAAGATATCGAAAAGCCAGCGGCTCACCAATTGGGAAGCCGACGTGCTCACCGACAAGCAAAAACTATACGCAGCAACAGACGCATGGGCATGTCTGAAAATATACCAACACCTCGAAGAAATGTAACAAAATGGAAAAATCCGTAATACTGAAAAAAGGCAAAGAGGAGTCACTGCTCCGCCGCCACCCCTGGATATTCTCCGGTGCAATACAACGAATCAACGGCAAGCCCGAAGAAGGCGACCTTGTAACCGTCTACACCAACGACAACAAGTTCATCGCACGCGGCCACATACAGGTAGGCAGCATAGCCGTCAGAGTGCTCACCTTCAACGACGAGCCTATAGACCACGACTTCTGGAAAAGACGCATCGCCACAGCATACGACATGCGACAGAGCATAGGAATAGCCTCGCGCGAAGACAACGACACCTACCGCCTTGTGCACGGCGAAGGCGACAATCTCCCCGGACTTGTCATAGACATCTACAACGACACAGCCGTCATACAGGCCCACAGTGTAGGCATGCACGTCAACCGCAACGAAATAGCCGACGCACTCAAGGAGACCCTCGGAGACAGGATAACAAGCATATACTACAAGTCGGACACCACCCTGCCCTACAAAGCCGACCTCAATCAGGAGAACGGCTACCTCATGGGTAAGAGCGCCAACGACACAGCCACAGAATATGGATTGAAATTCCACATCGACTGGTTGCGCGGACAAAAGACCGGATTCTTCATCGACCAGCGCGAAAACCGCGTCCTCCTCGAGAAATACTCCAAAGGTCGCAAACTGCTCAACATGTTCTGCTACACCGGCGGATTCTCCATCTATGCCCTTCGCGGAGGAGCCGAACTCGTTCACTCCGTAGACAGCTCGGCAAAAGCTATAGACCTCACAAATGCCAACGTTGCGCTCAACTACCCCGACGACACACGCCACACAGCGTATGCCGAAGACGCATTCGACTATCTGGAAAAGATGGGCGACAACTACGACCTCATAATCCTCGACCCGCCCGCCTTCGCCAAGCACCGCGACTCGTTGCGCAACGCCCTCATAGGCTACCGTCGTCTGAATGCCAAGGCGATAGAGAAGATAAAGCCCGGAGGAATAATCTTCACATTCTCATGTTCACAGGCAGTGAGCAAGGAGAATTTCCGCACAGCCGTCTTCACAGCCGCAGCAATGGCAAAGCGCAACGTACGCATCCTGCACCAGCTGACACAGCCTGCCGACCACCCCGTAAACATCTACCATCCCGAAGGAGAATACCTCAAGGGCCTGGTAATCTACGTGGAATAGTCCAAAGAAGTTTCGCTAACAAATTTTAGAAACTCTTTGCACAGGCAAGCCTTGCCGAGAGTAACATTTACACTAATTTTGCAGCAAAAGAACCAAACAGAAGAGCGATGGGCAGAATATTGGCCATAGACTACGGGAAAAAACGCACAGGGCTCGCCGTCACCGACGAGCTGCAGATAATAGCCGGTGGACTGACAACAGTAGATACTGTCGGTCTCATCGACTATATCACATCATACACTGCAAAGGAGAACGTTGAAAAGATAATAGTGGGGCTGCCCAAGAAGATGAACAACGAATACTCCGAGAATATGGTACGCATAGAGCCTTTCGTGAACCGTCTGCGCAAACTGTTGCCCACAATACCTGTGGAGTATTACGACGAAAGGTTCACATCGCAGCTTGCACAACGCGCCATAATAGAAGCCGGAATAAAGAAAAAAGCACGTCAGAACAAGGCGCTCGTCGACGAAATAAGCGCCACAATCATACTGCAATCATATCTCGACAGCAGACAGTACAACAAAAAGATATAAAAACAAGAACCATGATACTACCAATTTACCTCTACGGACAACCCGTACTCAGAAAAACAGCGACAGACATCGACGCAAACTACCCCGACCTTCAGGAACTCATAAAGAACATGTTCGAGACAATGTGGAATGCCGAAGGCATAGGCCTCGCTGCACCGCAGATAGGTCTCCCCATCCGTCTGGTTGTCATAGACCTCGACCCCCTCGCCGAGGACAGTCCCGAATTCAAAGACTTCCGTCGCGTATACATCAATGCCCACATAGTGGAGACCTCAGAAGAGACAGAGTCTATGGAAGAGGGTTGTCTGAGCCTGCCAGGCATACACGAAAAGGTATCCCGCCCAAAACGCATCAGAGTACAGTATCTCGACGAAAATATGCAGGAGCACGACGAATGGGTAGACGGTTTCCTCGCAAGAGCCATGCAGCACGAATTTGACCACCTCGAAGGAAAGGTGTTCGTAGACCGTCTGAGCCCCCTGCGCCGACAGATGAACAAGAACCGTCTGATGAATCTGCTCCGCGGCAAGGCACACTGCACATACAAGACAAAGAGAACACTGCGATGAAGTATCAGAGAGTACTGCTTCTCCTTGCCCTCGTCATCCTCGCCATCGGTGCAAAGGCACAACTCAACACCGAGCGGGTGATGATAATAGGTCGCAATGCACTCTATTTCGAAGACTATGTACTCTCCATCAAATACTTCAATATGGTAATAGGCGTCCGTCCGCGCATGAGCGAACCCTACTTCTACCGCGGACTCGCCAAATACAATCTCGACGACTACAAAGGCGCTGCGAGCGACCTCACCCTGTCTATAGCCCGCAACCCCTACATAGCAAAGTACTACCAGTTACGCGGGCTCTGCCACGCAAGGATGGAGCAATACGACAGTGCACAGACAGACTTCAGGAAAGCCATCAGTTACGAGCCGCAGAACATAAGCATGTGGAACAATCTCATACTCACCGCCATGCAGCAGGAGCAGTGGGACAGAGCCGACGCCATGCTCGACACCGCCACCACATACGCTCCACGCAACACCAACCTCTATCTTATGCGCATGCAGGTGTCAATAAAGAAGAGCGACACCCTGCAAGCCCGCAGATGGGTAGACAAAGCCCTGCAGCTCGACAGATACTCTGCAGACATCTATCAGGCACGCGCAATGCTCCGCGCACAGTCCGAAGAGTTCGACAGCGCCGAGACAGACATCAGCCGTGCCATTGAACTAATGCCCGACCGCGGTGGTTATTACATAAACAGAGCACTCATCAGGTATCACCGCGAAAATCTCCGAGGAGCAATGGAAGACTACGACCTCGCACTCACTGCCGAACCGGGCAACCTCATCGGGCACTACAACCGAGGACTGCTACGTGCACAGGTGGGCGACGACAACCGCGCCATCGAAGACTTCGATGCAGTGCTCCAAAGCGATGCAGAGAACACCCTTGCGCGCTTCAACCGCGGACTGCTGCGCGAACGCACCGGCGACCTTGGCGGAGCCATCGAAGACTACACCATCGTACTCAAGGAGTATCCCGAATTTGAATACGGCTACCATTGCCGTGCCGGCGCACGCCGCAAGAACGGCGACACCAAAGGCGCCGCAGAGGACGAGACATGGCTTCTAAAACGACAGATAGAGCAATACAACAGTTCGCGCAAGGGCAAAGGAAACGGCACCGCCACCGCACAAAAGGAGGAGAAGACGCGCAAGAAATCGGACCGCAATGTACGCAACTACAACAAAGTGGTAGTCGCCGACAACGACGACAGCAAAGAGTACCTGAATACCTACCGCGGCAAGGTGCAGAACCGCAAGGTGGAGATACGTCTCGCCCCCATGTTTGCAATATCCTACTACGAGAAGCCGCACGAAATAGGCGAAGCATTGCGATACTACAAACCGCTGACCGACGTGAACACACGCCGCGTACTCCCCTACAACGCACTCCTCACCAACAACGAACGGGCGCTCAGCGAGAACGAAGTACAACGCCACTTCGAAAACATAGACAAACAGTCGAAACTGATAGCCGACGACCCCGAGAACTTCTCACACCGTCTGGCACGCGCAATCGACTACTACCTTGTGCAGGACTTCGCATCCTCTCTCGACGACCTCAACACAGCCCTTGCGCTCGACAGCGAAGACCTGTGGATGGCATACTTCATACGCGCCACCGTGCGTTGCAAGATGATAGAAGCAGAGGCAATGAATCGGGAACTCGAAAGAGAGAGAGACCTTCCCGATCCGCATAAGTCCAAAGAGACCACAAGCCTCGACTACCATCTTGTAAGCAACGACCTCACACAGGCAATAACCATCATGCCCGACTTTGCGTATGCCTACCACAACCGAGGCAACATCTATGCCCGCATAGGCGACTACAAATCGGCAATAGCAGACTACAACGAGGCTATAAAGACAGGCCCCGATCTTGCCGAAGCCTACTTCAACCGCGGACTTGCCTATATATACACAGGCAGAAAGAATGACGGCATAGCCGACCTTAGCAAAGCGGGCGAGCTTGGGCTCTATGCAGCATACAACATCATCAAACGTTTCAAGGACAAGTAAAAGAGAAGCAACAATGGACACAAGTATAGCATTAGGATTCGCAATACCCTTCTTAGGGACAGTGCTCGGAGCCGCAACAGTATTTCTCTTCCGCAAAGAGATATCTGACCGCACACAGAAGGTAATGCTCGGATTTGCATCCGGCGTAATGGTAGCAGCCTCGTTCTGGTCGCTCCTGCAACCGGCAATAGAGATGTCAATGAAGGATGGCGACACAATGGGAATACTCCCCGTACTTGGCGGCTTTATCGCAGGCATGGGATTTCTGTTGTTGCTCGATACAATCATCCCCCACCAACATATAGACAGTATACAGTCCGAAGGTCCAAAATCCACCCTCACACGTTCATCGAAACTGATGCTCGCAGTGACACTGCACAACATCCCCGAAGGTATGGCGGTAGGAGTGGTATTTGCAGGAATGTACACCGGAGAGCTTACGCTCACACTTGCATCAGCCTTCGCCCTGTCGATAGGAATGGCAGTGCAGAACATTCCCGAAGGGGTAGTTGTCTCAATGCCTCTGAGAGCCGAAGGCTACAAGCGCGGCAAGACCTTTCTCTACGGAGCTCTGTCGGGCATAGTGGAGCCGATAGCCGCAACAGCCACACTGCTCTTCCTCGAATACACAGTACCCGCAATGCCTCTGTTGCTCGCATTCTCGGCAGGAGCCATGCTCTACGTGGTGGTCGAAGAACTTATACCTGCATCGCAGACGGGCAAGCACAGCAATCTCGGCACAATAGGATTCGCTGTTGGATTCGCACTGATGATGGTGTTCGATGTAATACTCGGATAAAGGGCTGTTATGTAAATCGACAATTCCTATTGTTCATTATTTACACGAAAGATTACATTTTTCACCCATTTAGAGATATTTATACTTTGTCAGTAAAATTTCGGAACAATTTTTCGTAAGTTTGCATTCTTGATACAACAATTGTCAGAAGCTGCATGAAACGCTATCTATTTATACTCCTACTGATATTGACACTGCCTGCGAGGATGCAATCACAAAGCGTCGGACTTGTGATGAGTGGCGGCGGTGCACGAGGCTTGGCACACATTGGTGTGATAAAGGCTCTCGAAGAGAACAACATACCCATAGACTATGTTGCCGGCACCTCGATGGGAGCAATCGTCGCCGCACTCTACGCCATGGGTTACTCACCCGAAGAGATGGAGGCAGTGATAGAATCGGACGACTTCAGAAAGTGGTACAGCGGCAAAAAAGGCAAAGACGAGATATTCTACTTCAGACGCAACGAAGAGACACCCGAGATTCTGAACCTACGCATAGATACCCGCGACTCGATACGTCTGGTCATGCCCTCTTTCAACCTTGTCGACCCCACACAGATGAACCTCGCCTTCATGCAGATATTCAGCGAGGCAAATGCTGCCTGCAAGAGCAATTTCGACAGTCTGTTCGTACCGTTCAGATGCGTGGCATCGGATGTCTACAACAAGAAGCAGGTGGTCTACTCCGATGGCGACCTGGGAGACGCCGTCAGGGCATCCATGAGTTTCCCATTCGTATTCAAACCCATAAAGAAGGACAGTGTGCTGATGTACGACGGCGGAATATACAACAACTTCCCTGCCGATGTGATGCAGCACGACTTTGCCCCCGACATAATGATAGGCAGCGTTGTGAGCAAGAACCCCACCCTTCCCAAAGAGGGCGACCTTATGAGCCAGGTGGACAACCTTGTGATGAACAAGAGCAACTACACCCTGCCCGACTCCAACGGCATACTCATAAACATGAAGCTCGACAATATTTCTCTTCTCGAATTCGACAAGTTAAGACAACTATCCGCACTCGGATACAACAAGATGAACGAGAAGATGGATAGCCTGAAGATGCGCGTACACAGACGCATAAGCACAGAAGAGCTGAAGGAGAAACGCGAAAAGTTCAAAAGACGTATGCCCGAAATGCGCTTCAAACGCATAGAGATAACCGGCATCCCCGAGGAGCAACAGAAATACATAAAAAGTGAATTCCACAAGAGCGATAAGGACATATTCACATTGCCGGAGTGCAAGAAGGCATACTTCCGCATTCTGGCAGGAGACGCTATTGCCTCCATGGTTCCCCATGCCATCTACAACGACAAAGACAGCACATACACCCTGCATCTGAATGTAGAACTGCGCGAACCGCTGTCGCTGCACGTAGGAGGAGCAATCTCCACAAGCACCTCGAACCAGATCTATTTCGGGGCACAGTACCGCAGTCTCAAATATCAGCTGAATGAATTTATCCTCGACGGTCAGGTGGGCAACGCATACAACAACATTCAGCTGAGCGGCAGACACGACTTCATGATGGGAGTCCCCGTCTCGATGAAATTCACCGCTGCACACTCCATCATCAACTACTACAACAAATACTACATGTTTGCCGAACAGAACGACATCATCCTCAACCGCGAAAGGGAAACATTCATAAAGATGAAGATGTCGCTCCCATTCCTCATGAGAAAAAAGGCAGAGTTCGGCATAGGTATCGCCCAGATAAAGGATGAATATATCCCTTCGAAAGAGATAAACCTCGACAATCCCCGACAGGACGAAAACAAAATGACCCTCTTCGGCGGCATAATGAAATTCGAGGGCAACACTCTCGACGCAAAGGCATACCCCACAAGCGGCTCATACGAATCGTTGGTAGCACAGGTGTTTTCGGGACAGGAGAAATACAAGGCATACCACAGCAAGGAGATAAAGAAGCACAACCAGTCGTGGTTGCAGATGAGCTACACGCGCATAGACTACCACAATCTGTCGCGCCACTTCTCATTAGGCACCTACCTCAAGGGTTACTACTCCACATTGGGACTCTCGGACACCTATCAGGCATCGATGATGCAGGCAGGCGCTTTCACCCCCACTATGAACAGTCTCTTCAATTACGACCCCGCCTATCGTGCCTACCAATACGGTGCTGCTGGATTGATACCGGTATACAAGATAAACGACATACTGCAACTCCGTGGCGAATTCTACGGATTCCTCCCCTACAAGACCATTGGCGAAAAACCCGACGGAGGCTCATACTACAAGAAACATTTCGACGGATTCGAATATATAGCACAAGTTTCCATAGCCTGCAAGTTCTCAGCCCTCACCCTGTCGGGATGGGCAGACTATTACAGTTCACACGAAGAGAGATTCAAAGTAGGTCTTACACTGGGATGGTTCATGTTCAACGAAAGATTCATCGAACAATAGCAATGGAGGTTGAGGATAAATAGTGACATTTACCGCCATTTATCGGCATTAATTTACAATTTGGCAAAAAAAGCTCTAAATTATTTGGTACATAAAAAACTTTGAAGTACCTTTGCACCGCAAACGAGAAAGGTCCCGTAGCTTAACTGAATAGAGCATCTGACTACGGATCAGAAGGTTACAGGTTTGAATCCTGTCGGGATCACAAAAAGAGGGTATCCAAGACCCTGCTCGTTGGCAAAAAAACAGAAAAAAGGATGGTCCCGTAGCTTAACTGAATAGAGCATCTGACTACGGATCAGAAGGTTACAGGTTTGAATCCTGTCGGGATCACACTAAAAGGTTGAAGCTAAAAGGTTTCAACCTTTTTTCATACCATATTACCAATACCCTATATCCGTATTCCAAAACAGAAGTCTCAATGAAGAAAGTCTGCAATTTCATATCGAGTAACATGGCACTGTTGGTACTTACAGCCGCCATACTATCGCTCATCGCCCCTACCCCGCTCGCATCGGTGAAAATGACCGTGATAAACCCGCTGTTGGGAGTAATCATGTTCGGAATGGGACTGACGCTCAACGTCGATGACTTCCGCATCGTATTCAGCCGTCCGAAAGATATACTCATCGGCTGTGCCACACAATTTGCAATAATGCCTGCCATGGCATGGTTGCTTGCAAAAACACTCTCCCTGCCCGAAGGAGCAGCTTTGGGGGTAATTCTCGTAGGCTGTTGCCCCGGTGGAACTGCATCGAACGTAATAACCTACCTTGCAAAAGGCGATATAGCCCTTTCTGTCGGTATGACCGCCGTGTCGACCCTGCTTGCACCACTTCTCACCCCACTGCTTGTGTGGCTGTTAGCAGGTACTTTTGTAGAAATAAATGTGATAGGAATGTTTCTCTCCATCATCTACATTGTGATAGCTCCTATCCTCATAGGAATAGTCGTGCAGAAGAAACTCCCCTCTCTCACCCGCAAGGCAGCAGAATATCTGCCGGCATTCTCCTCGCTGACAATTGCATTTGTGGTTGCAATAATCGTGTCGCACACATCCGGCAAACTGCTCACAAGCGGAGTATCCATACTCGTTGCAGTTGTGCTCCACAATCTATCGGGACTCATTTTGGGATACACAGCCGCACGCCTCATGGGACTGTCCCACAGCAAGCGCACAGCAATATCAATAGAGGTAGGAATGCAGAACAGCGGACTTGCATCGTCGCTGGCAGCAACACACTTCGCAGCCCACCCTCTCGCTGCCGTACCGGGAGCCATATTCAGTGTGTGGCATAATATAAGCGGCGCAATAGCAGCAAAATATTTCAGCAAGAAAAAATGAGAACAAACATAATCACAACCGCAATAATTGCACTCTCGGCAATCATAGCACTCAATTGGGGCATCCACCCGCAATTCAATAACGGGCAAGAAGGCAAATTTTCAGCCAATCGTGTTGCAGAAGATATAAAGGAAATATCCCGACACCCCCACTCGATTACAGACGAAAATGAGCGCGC
This sequence comes from Bacteroidaceae bacterium, assembly GCA_045578665.1. GTDB lineage: Bacteria > Bacteroidota > Bacteroidia > Bacteroidales > Bacteroidaceae > HGM04593. The sequence goes on from JAZNKR010000009.1 coordinate 28,629, forward strand.
CGAAGTACGCAACTACCTACACAAACAACTGGAAGAGCTGGGCGGCAAAGTACAAATATTCAGATACGACAGCCTGCAAGGAGCAGGATTCACATTCGACGCATACAATATATATGCCGAATTTACACCCACCGGCAAAACCTGTGAAGAGAATTATCTGATGATGATAGCGCACTACGATTCCCGCTACCGTTGGGTACTCACCGGCGAGACAGAGGTCTCACATGGAGCAGCCGACGACGGATACGGCATAGGCGTTATATTGGAGACAGTGCGGCTTGCATCTGCCTACCGCGACAAGTGGCAACAGGGAATAAAAGTGCTGTTCACCGACGGCGAGGAGGTGGGCATGATAGGAATGAAAGCCGCATACTCCCGCAACCCCGAAATTTTTGGCAACGTAGGCCTTGCAATAAATGTAGAATCGCGCGGCACATACGGCCCTGCACTGCTATTCGAGACCTCCTCCAAGAACAACAGACTCATGCAGCTGTACGGCAGCCACGCACGTTTCCCCTACACCTACTCGCTGACAAATGTTGTCTACAAGTACATGCCCAACTCCACCGACTTTGCGATTATAATGGATTCCATCCCCGGATTCAATTTCGCCACAGTCGCAGACATCAACCACTACCACACAAGCCTCGACAGATACGAAAACATCTCACCGCAGACAATATTGCACTACGGACGACAAATTACACCCATAGTCGAACACTATCTGACCGATACGCGTTACAAGGAGGAAAAATATCTCTGCGGAAACGAAGATAATATCAGCTTCACTATACCGATATTGGGCATGCTCAGTTTTTCGAAAAAGGGCTACATACTGCTTAATGTAATAATCACACTGCTCTTTATAATGCTTTTAGTAAAGGAGGCCCGTAAACCCGCCTTTACTGCAAAAAGACTCCTCACCACACTCGTAACCATACTTGCAGGGGCAATGCTCGCGACAGCCATTGGCCTATTCACAACATGGCTCTGCACAAAGATGTCAGGAGTAAAATTCAGTCTCTTCGGGATAACGGCAGGCATCCCATACGACAACAAGGCAATGCTCATCTGCCTGCTTGCAATAGCGACAACGACAATAGCCCTATGCACAAAATGGATGAGAACGGATACTCTTCACCGCCCCAGACTATTACTGCACTCCACATTGCTGTTGCAAGGGATTTCAGGCATCGCTCTTCTTGCCACATTAGGCGAAAACATGATATTCTTCGTACCCTTTGCAGCAACAACCGCAGCTACACTCCTATGGAACATGAAAAAGTGGAGCATTTTTCCGTGGATGGCAATAGCTGTAATATCCCTTCACGCCTTCTCGTTCATATATATTGTCGCAATGGCACTCACCATCGGAGCATTAAGCGCAATAGCCCTTCTCACATTTCTATACAGTATAAACATCGCAGTGCTTGCAGTCATGGCATGCAACAGGAAAAGCCCCATCAAGACGACCGGGCTGTAAACAGCAAAAGGCTGCATCGGAGAGATACAGCCTATAAAAGGAAGAAACAAATTTCCATTTAATTATTCCGCGGGTGTTTCTGCGGGTGCCTCAGCAGGTGCCTGCTCAGAGAAGTCGGGAACATTTGTGGGATTAACCATATTGTTCTCTATTGCATTCTGCTGCAAAAGACTCTCCTCTGATACTGTTGCATGAGGAATAGAATAAGTTGCTACAATGCTGATTACAACCATGAATGCAGCAAGGCTCCATGTAGCTTTCTCAAGAAAATCGGTAGTCTTTCTGACACCCATAATCTGATTTGACGACGCAAAGCCCGATGCAAGACCACCGCCTTTTGAGTTCTGGATAAGAACGATGAAACACATCAGGATTGAAGCAATTACAATAAGGACAACACTAAGTAAGTACATCTTATTTTCTTTTTGTATGTTTAACTATTTTTTCTAAAAATCTGATTTGGTCTGCAAAGTAACGGTTTTTATTCGGATATTCCAAATTTATTCGTTTAAGAATTTCGAGAGCCTTGTCATATTTACCCTGTTTAAGATAAATATTTGCCAAAGTCTCGGTAAATGTGGGAGTTTCGGGCACACTCTCCACCTTTTCCATTTCCGGTTTTTCCTGCACTGCATCCGCTGCCGGCTCATCGCTATCCCCCGAAAGCATGAGACTTATCTTCTCGTCATCACCCTCGAGGAATTTGTCTATAAGGTCCTGGCCTCTAAGCCTGGGAGACTCGGCAACATCCTCCTTGTCGGCAAGATATGCCGAGGCATAATCTATCGCAGCAGCGCCCTCTGCCTCCAGAGAAAAACTGTCTGACGGCAATGTACCCAGAAAAGCGTCTATGAGCTCCATTGTGCGGTCTACACCCGGATTCACATCTTCCACCGGGATTGCAGGGCTTGCAGGATTGCCATACTCGCGCATAAGTTCGAAAAGCGCACGACGGTCCTTCAAGAAAAGCGCAGCCCGCCTCATCTCCTTGCCGAATTCAATGTCGTGCAGGATATAAAGATTCTTCAGCAGCAACAGACGTGCGACATCGAAACAGGGGTATTTGCCCACTGTCATTCTCAGTGTGTAGAGCGTTGCCCTGTCAAGCTGTTCGGGGTGAGCAATGTAATGTGCAAAATCCATAGCCTACCAGTTTGCCACCGCAGCATTGAAGATAGACTCCACTATCTCCTTTATCATTTGGGAAACGAGCTCTTCCTGCACCGATTCGAGCGATTGAGATGCCTCGAAGTCGCGTACAGCCGAGAAGGTGCGTTCGAAATCCTCTTCGTGGTTGGTATTATTTGTGAAACGCACGTTCACTGTCATCTTCAACTGCACCATAGAGGAGTAGCCGTCCGACGAAATGGATTTGTTGAACTGGTCATACGCTGTTATCTCTCCTGCAAAATGGAGATCGCCACCCATTCTCACCTGCTGCAGTTTTGTCTGCTGCACAAAAACATCGTTGAGTGTCTGGTTGAACATCTGCGCCATCGGTCCCCACTGATAGGGTGCACGGTTCTGGAATGGTTCCAGCGATATTGTCTTCACTTTGGTATAATCAATCGAAGCTCCTGTGAGTTTATAGCTCACCTTGCACCCTGCAAACAGAATGAGGGCGAACGCCATAAGCGGGATTATTATCTTTCTGAGTCTTTTAGTCGAGTCCATATTCTCTTATTTTTCTGTAAAGGGTGCGTTCCGAAATCTTCAGTTCTTTTGCGGCATCCCTGCGTTTGCCTCTGTGTTTTTCGAGCGCACGGATAATAGCCTTCTTCTCCATATCGTCCAGCGAGTATGTCTCCTCGACATACTCTTCGGCCTCGGCTATCGTATGTCCCGATTCCTCACCGGCACCGGCAGTCGAAGGTATCTGTATTATATGATGTCCGTTTGTCGGCACCACTATTTCGTCGGCATGGGTATATATAGGAATATCCTCCTTGTGGATTCCCCCCTCGGCAAGCTGTTTCATCTGCGTCCTCAGCTCGGCAATCTCACGACGCATATCGAAAAGGATATTATAGAGAATCTCACGTTCGCTTTCGAATGTCTTTCCGCTATTGCCTGTGAGCACCGGCAGGTTTGTCCTGTTGCCACTTTCGGGAAGATACTTGGCAAGAGTCTCACGTGTTATTTCGCGCTGCATTTCGAGCAGGGAGATCTGTTCGGCAACGTTTTTCAATTGTCTGATATTGCCCGGCCATGAGTATTCGAGAATTGCATCGTGCGCTCCCTCGCTCAACTGTATCCTGGGGACATTGTATTTGCTTGCAAAATCTATTGCAAACTTCTTGAAGAGCAGCACCACATCCTCTCCACGCTTTCGCAACGGAGGCACATTGATTGGGACGGTATTCAGACGGTAGTATAAGTCCTCCCTGAAACGTCCCTCGCTGATAGCCTTCGGCAGGTCGACATTGGTGGCACAAACTATTCTCACATTGGTCTTTTCAACCTTTGACGAGCCCACCCTTATATACTCTCCATTCTCGAGAACACGCAACAGGCGCGCCTGTGTGGAGACGGGAAGTTCTCCCACCTCGTCGAGGAAGATTGTTCCGCCGTCTGCCTCGCTGAAGTATCCTTTGCGCTCGCTGACAGCATCAGTAAAGGCGCCTTTCACATGTCCGAAGAGTTCGGAATCGATGGTACCTTCGGGAATAGCTCCGCAGTTCACCGCAAAATATTTCCCATGCTTGCGGGCACTGTTCTGATGTATAATCTGCGGGAAATACTCCTTACCGACTCCACTCTCTCCTGTAATAAGGGCTGTGAGGTCGGTTTTTGCCACCTGTATGGCTATATCTATTGCTCTTAGCAATTCGGGACTGTTTCCTATAATCCCGAACTGTTGCTTTATGCTTTGTATCTTGGGTAGATCCATGCTTTAGAAATATCCCTATGTGTGTGTTTATATTTTGCGAAGATAATGCATTTTTTGTAATCTCCGAAAAAAATCATGCTCAGAACGGGAAAAGCAGGGGCAATATAAGCACCATGACCACTCCCATTGTTATCTGCAACGGCAGACCCACCTTCACATAATCCATGAAAGTGTATTGTCCGGCAGGCATCACCAGTGCATTGGGCGGTGTGGAGAAAGGAGAGGCAAAGCACATGCTTGCACCAACCGTCACCGCAAAGAGAAATGGTGTTGGATCCACTCCCACCTGCATGGCACTATGCAACGCTATGGGCGCAAAGAGCACCGCCGTCGCCGTATTGCTTATGAACATAGTCATCAGCGAGGTTGTGAAGTATATTCCCGCCAGCAGTATATGCGGGCCGTAATTTCCCAATCCACTGACAAGAGTGTTTGAGATAAACTCCGATGCACCGGTCTTTTCAAGCGCAAGAGACATCGGCATCATCGCAGCTATGAGCACTATCGATTCCCAGTTGATGGTCTTGTATGCCGCCTCCACGTTGCGGAAACAGCCTGTGAGCACCATCAGTATGCCTGCAATCATGACAGCCGTTACAGGAGCCACAGGAATGAAGTCGAACACCATCATGGCAATCATCAGCGCCATGATGAAGGCTGCCACCGGAGCCTTATAGTCGAGAGTAACCTTGGCAGCCTCATCCAGAGGACGGCCTATTACCACCCACTCGCTATCCTCACTGCCGAGACGGGCAATATTTTCCCATGAGCCCTGCACAAGAAGCACATCACCTGTGTGTATATGCTCATCGGCAAAATCCTTGAGCATATATTCGCTTCTGCGGCGTATGCCGAGGACATTAAGGTTGAACTTCGCACGGAAATCGGAATTGCGTATAGTGCTGTTTATAAGGTTCGACGATTGCATGACCACAACCTCGGCAATGCCTATATTGTAGAAATCAAGCACATTGGCACCACCCTTTCCATTGCTCTTTTTACTGAGAATCTCCAAAGAATGCAGCCTCGCAAAGTTGAGTGCATATTCGCTCTCACCTGTAAGGTAGATGGTATCACCAGCCTCTATTTTGGTTGTAGGCGCAGTCATTTGCTGGGTTACTGTCTTCAGAAAACGGTTCGAAGAGGTCTCCCTGCGGCGCACTTCAAACACATTGAGCCCGTATCTGCCACGCAAGTCAAGTTCGGCGATGGTTTTTCCTATTATCGGCGACTTTTCGCCCACCCTCACAAGCGTAAGATTATTCGAAACACCATACTCCTTCACAAGCTCCTTGAGAGTCTTGCGGCGGTTGCTGTTCTTTTCCCCATCATCGCGCGACTTCGAGAGGAAAATCTTGCTCAACGGGATAAGTACCACAAGCCCTACAAGCACGCAGACAAGACCTACAGGAAAGAAAGAGAAGAACGAAAGCCCCTTGTATCCCGCATTGACAAGCGCATCCTGTATTATAAGGTTCGGCGGAGTACCGATAAGTGTCATCATACCGCCCATGCTGCTGGCAAAGGCAAGCGGCATGAGAAAACGGCCGGGAGGAATATCGGCACTCATCGCAATGCTGACCACTATAGGCAACAGCAGAGCCACGGTGCCCGTATTGCTCACAAAACCTCCGATTGCAGATGTAACGAGCATCACAAGCACAAAAAGCCTCATTTCGCTCTTTCCTGCAAGTTTCAGAATTTTGGAGCTTATCATCTTGGCAAGTCCCGTCTGGAAGATAGCCCCACCTACAACAAAAAGTCCTATCATCATTATGACGACAGAGTTCGAAAATCCCGACAGCGCCTCTGCCGGTGTAAGTATATCGCACAACAGCAATGCTATGAGCGCACACAATGCAACAACATCGGAGCGCACCTTGCCATTCACGAAAAACACAATCGAAAGAAGTAAGATAATACCTGTAACAATCACCGCATTCAACTATTTATAATTCAACAACAATAATTTATTTGCAAGGAGTTGCGCATACAGCTCCTTGCAAATAAGCATGGACAACAGATGGCTGCGAAAGCCTTTGTGTAAATCCGTTACAAAATTAGCCAATAAAACAAAAAACGGCAATAGCAAAAAGAGAAAAACTTGCAAAAATTTCTTAAGGGAGGTTCTATAAATTATTAATCTATATTTCTTTTCCGGGTGCATTCTATTTCGGTCGCTTTTTGTTTTATTTCGGCATCATATTGATTTTTACTCAGTTGCAACACAAAGGTTGCGCCATCGTAAAAATAAACAATTTACTCAAAATAAACTCAAAAATCGCCTCGAACTAATTTATAGAACCACCCTTAAGTAACAAACAGCTTCTTATAACAAACTCCCTTATTCGCCCCAAAAGATGGAAATTATCTACGACATAAACAACTGCCCCCACTGCCCCACCGCTGCCACCATCGGTTCGTTCGACGGTGTGCACCGCGGACACGTGGCAATGATAGAGGAGACAAAAAGGATGGCTGCTGAGGCAGGATTGCCTGTTACGCTCATCACATTCGGGCGACATCCGCGATTGCTATTCGACGAGGAGGCGCAACCCTTTCTGCTCTCATCGCCCCCGGTGCGCATGGAACGTCTTGCAGCCACCGGTGTGGAGCGTTGCGTTGTGCTCGACTTCAACCGCACCATGGCAGGACTCACAGCAGAGGAGTTCATGAGCGAGGTGCTGTCGAAACGTCTGAATGTAAAGCTGTTGGTATTGGGCTACGACCACCGTTTCGGTCGCCCCGAAGCAGGAGTGGGTACCGAAGAGTACATCTCCTATGGGCGCAGACTCGGCATGGAGGTTGTGCGTGCCGCACGATACGACGAGGGCGAGATGAAGGTGAGCTCTTCGCAGGTGCGACGCGCGCTGTCGGCAGGCGATGTGGAGAGGGCCGGCACTCTGCTTGGGTATCGCTATTCGATAAGCGGCAAGGTGATTCATGGGGCAGCCCTCGGGCGCAGACTTGGATTCCCCACCGCAAACATAGAGCTTGACGAACCGTTGCAGTTGCTGCCGCTTAACGGTGTCTACGAAGTCGAAGTTGAGATAGGAGACAAGGAGTTTGCCGGTGTAATAAACATCGGCACCAAACCAACCGTCACCGAGAGCGGCAGGATGAGCGTGGAGGTCTTCATCATGGATTTTGGAGGCGACCTTTACGGGAAGCAGTTGACGGTGTCGTTTGTAAGACGCATACGCGATGAACGCAAATTTGCCTCCATTGACGGACTGAAACAGCAAATAGACAGAGATATCGAATCTGTGAGAGAGAATCAGACAAAAGCATAGGGCCACACAGTATGGAAGATAAAGGAAAGATAATAAGAGAGAGAGTATGGTTCATCTGCAAGGTGTTGCTATGGTACTTCTTCTACCAACTGGTGTGCACCTTCGGATTCACCCTGATAGACGACGCTGCAAGATTGCTCACCGGCGAAGAGGTCTATTTTTCGGACAATGCCACATTGGCAGCATCGCTCTTTTTGTCGGCACTGCTGATGGTGTGGCATCTGCTCACATTCGGGTATATGAAGTTGTCGCCACGTCTTCTCACCGAAGTTTCTCCACAGATACTTTTCAGAAGCACCGTTCTCATCTTCGGGGCTATGTACCTGTTCAATGTGGTAATGGAGTGGATACCACTGCCCGACCTTATGGAGAACACCTTCATTGAGATGAGCGACGAACCTCTTGGCGTGCTCTCCATGGCACTGGTTGCACCGGTTGTGGAAGAGATGATTTTCCGCGGCACCATCCAGGGCTATCTCATGCGCCGTTGCCGCAATCCGTGGACAGCCATCATACTGTCGGCACTCATCTTCGGCGCCATACACATGAACCCCCAACAGGTGGTATATGCCTTTTTGCTTGGCACCGTTTTCGGATGGATATACTACAGGACCCGCAGTCTGATGCCCGTGCTATTGGGACACGTGCTGAACAACAGCGTGGCAGTCATAAGCATGAAGATATGGGGCACAGAAGATATGGAAGCCATCACAGCAAACGACACTATGACGATGCTTCCGCTGCTTCTGATTATCGCAGTGGGAATAGCATCCCTTGCCCTGAAGCTGAACAGGGAACTGCCCGAAGTTCCGCGTCCATGGAGCGAGATTAGCGAAGAGTAGTAAACATCAGAATCGGTAACCTATCGAAGTGCCTACGCCCCACATTCTGGTCTCATCGCATATTTCACCGAAATCTGTATGAATTTCTGCCCTCACCACCAATCTTTTGAAGCCGACGCACACACCAATCTGTCCACCAAGTTGCATGGTTTTGAAACTGCTGCCATACTGATTGTTGAAGAGGTCGATCTTCTTGCCGTTCTTCAACTCCATTTCTGCCCAGATATTCACTCTTGCCGAGAGTCCCGCGTATGGAGTAACAAAAAAATCGGAAGATGTCGGGATTTTGTAAACAAGATTCAAAGGCACACCGAAAGAGAACATTTCCATAGAGTTGTAATAATCGTCGTCGCTCTCCAACTTGTACTTATCCTCGAAATAATACAAAAACAATCCCGACTCAAGAGAGAGCGGAAGCGAACAGTCAAGTTCTTTGATTCTGACGCGGCCACCAAATGAGTATGATGCCCAATGGCTATCATCGCCGGGTTGCAAAACTATATAATCGTTATACCCGATTGAGAGCTCAAATTTCTTATCACCGGAGAGATTGGCAGCCCTACCCGCATCTGACTTCTTCACAGCCATCTGTGCGTGCGATGTTGCAAACATCATCGACAGACACAACAAAAGTGCAAATTTCAACAACTTCATACCTTATAATTTTGTGTTTGAGACGCAATATTACAACATTTTCCGTATCTTTACAACGGAAAATAAATAAATAATAAATAAACATGAAAAAAACTATCTACACACTGCTTTTTGCAGTGGTAACAATGCTTTTTGCCGGTTGCGCATCGACAGGCAGTGGCACTAAGGTTGTGATGGAGACAACAGCCGGCACAATGGAGTTTGTGCTCTACAACGAGACTCCCAAACATCGCGACAACTTCATAAAGCTCGCGCAGGAGCAGTATTTCGACTCGCTGCTCTTCCACCGTGTGATAAAGGACTTCATGATTCAGGGCGGCGACCCCGACTCAAAGTATGCCGAGGCCGGTGTTCGTCTGGGTGAGGGAGGTCCAGATTACAGAATAGATGCCGAGTTCATACCCACCATCATGCACAAGCGTGGTGCGCTCGCAGCAGCTCGCGAGGGCGACGGAGTGAATCCCATGAAGAAATCGTCGGCAAGCCAGTTCTACATTGTCTGGGGAAAGGTTTACACAGGCGAAGAGATTGAAGGCATGAGCCAAAGGATGAAGGAGGTAGGCATGGGCGAGCTCACTGCCGAGCAGAAGAAGCTCTACACCACAGTAGGCGGCACCCCCTTCCTCGACGGACAGTACACCGTTTTCGGCGAGATAACCAAAGGACTCGAGGTTGTCGACAAGATACAGAACGTATCAACAGATATGTACGACCGCCCCAACGAAGATGTAAGAATACTCAGCATTAAAATCGTAAAATAGTTATGTTGACCGAAGGAGAAAAAGCGCCCGAATATCTCGGCAAGGACGAGACGGGCAAAGAGTGGCGTCTGAGCGACTTTGCAGGCAAAAAGGTGGTGGTATACTTCTACCCCAAAGACAGCACTCCCGGATGCACCGCCGAAGCGTGCTCACTGCGCGACGGGCTCGACGAGCTTGCCGCCGCAGGCTATGCCGTAGTGGGAGTAAGCGCCGACAGCGAGGCATCGCACATGCGTTTCAAGACAAAACAGCAGCTCAACTTCCCGCTCATAGCCGACACCGACAAGAGCCTTATAAAGCAGTTCGGAGCGTGGGGCGAGAAGAAGATGGCAGGCCGCGTGTACGAGGGCATACTGCGCACAACATTCGTCATTTCGCCCGACGGCACTATAGAGCGTGTGATAACAAAGGTCGACACAAAGAATGCCGCCTCACAGATACTGCAAGGATAAACGAACAACAATAAACATTCAATAAAGTAAAACGACAATGATTTTCAATTTCATCATGGCACAGGCTGCCGCCGCTGCCGACAGCTTGGCAAACAAAGTAAGCATCGATGCTGCAATGTCAACAATTTCGAGCCTCACCATCGAGGAGATAGTGAAGTACCTGACATCTGCCGGACTCACCATCGGTGCAACAATCATCAAAGTAGCCCTCATCTGGGTAATCGGTCGCTGGCTCTCAAAGCGTCTTGTATCTATTGTGAAGACACTTATGGCAAAGAGAGACACCGATGCCTCAATCCAGACATTCCTTGTGAGCCTCATCGACATCGTAGCGCTCATAGTTCTCATCATCATCATCATCAGCGTCGTGGGCATCGACACATCATCGTTCATAGCCCTCTTCGCATCTGCCGGTGTTGCAATAGGTATGGCACTCAGCGGCACATTGCAGAACTTCGCCGGCGGTGTGATGGTATTGCTCTTCAGACCCTATAAGGTAGGCGACTACATCGAGGCACAGGGACAGGCAGGAACAGTAAAGGAGATACAGATATTCAACACTCTGCTCCAGACACCCGACAACCGCATCATCATCGTGCCTAACGGTCCCATTTCCACCGGCATCATCAACAACTATTCACGTGAAGCCACACGCCGCGTAGACTTCAGCTTCTCTATCTCATACGGCGACGACTTTGAACTTGCAAAAAAGGTGCTGATGGAGATTATCGAAAAGGACGCCCGCATACTTAAGACCCCCGAACCCTTTATCGAGGTTGGTGCAATGGCAGCAAGTTCAATAAACATCACAGTACGTGTATGGTGCAACGCTGCAGACTATTGGGGCATATTCTTCGACATGAACAAGGCTGTTTATGCTACATTCCCCGCAAAGGGACTCAACTTCCCCTACAACACCGTTACTGTCAATATGAAGAAATAATCTGTACCGGACAGGTCTTAAAAGAATGATGGCGGCACGCGTGCCGCCATCATTCTTTTATCATTTCCGTTGAGGTTGATTTAAAAATATTTATTACTGTCCGGTAAATTTTTATCCTGCTTATGTTTTGAACTCCTCCGTCTTCAACCGCTGAAGTTGTTGAAGACGGAGGAGTTCTGAAAATCTTTTGCTTGTGTGTTCGGGAACTCCCTCGCCCTGCGGGCACTCCCTCTTCAATAGAGGGAGAGTTATTACTCCTCCTCTTGGATAAGAGGACATTGCGTAATAAGCAATGTTTGCGACGACGGGAGCTTTAGCTCCCTAAAGGAGTGCCGAGCTTGCGAGGTCTATTCAAACGCAAAAGCGTTTGAAGACGGAGGAGTTTGAAACTTCTACTTGTCGCGTTCAGTCGAAAAAAATCAAAGACAGCTTCAAGAGGCTGTCTTTGATTTTTTTTCCAAACATTTTACAGCTACGAAGTAAGGCGCCATGATACACACAACTGCAGCTAAAAGTGTCGATAAGAATTGTACCGTAGGCGAAGCTCCGCTGACAAAGGTTGTATACCATGCCGCAACCACCATCAGATTGAGCGATACGATAAGCAGTGTGGTTCTCAAATGTGATAGCCCCGATGCCACAATCACATGATGAAGATGGGACTTATCTGCCTTAAAGGGAGAGACACCTTTGACCATACGCATGGTCATCACTCTGAGGGTATCCATCACCGGATGTGCCATCACTGCAAGCGAAAACGCCATGATGCCGCTGTTTATTTCTGTTTCACCGGGAGTATAATCGCAGATGGTCTTCATTATCATCACAGCAAAGAGCATACCTAAGAAATGTGAGCCGGAATCACCGATAAACATCTTGTTCTTTTTTCCGAACACATTGAAAAAGAAGAAGGGGATGAGCGCTCCGATGACAGAGACAGCCATGCAACTGTTGACTGCATTGCCCTGTACGGTTGCAAAGAGATAGAACAATGCACCTGCAGCTATGCAGAAGCCCGACGAAAGACCATCGATGCCATCAATCAGATTCATGGCATTCACAAGACCCACACACGAGAGTATGGTCAGCGGCAAGGAGATATATTCGGGGAGTTCGTATATGCCAAAGACACCATGCAGATTATCTATCTGCAAACCGTCAAAAAAGACAAGAAACAACACTACGGCTATCTGGGTGATGAACTTTGTGCGTGGTTTCAGATCTCTTATATCATCGAGCACTCCCATACACAATATCACAAAGAGACCAACAAATATCATGAGCGACGGATAGGCTCCTGTAACGGCACCGTATGCCACACATGCCAATGCAGAACTTGCAAATATCCCCACACCACCAAGAACAGGGATGGGAATCCGGTTAAGACGACGCGCATTTGGTTTGTCGACTATATCCTTGTCAAGTGCAAACCTTACCAACAACGGATGCACCATCACCAATGTTACCATTGATAGAAGGAATGCAATTATCGGTGCTATATCTTTTATCATATATCTGCTCTATTTTATACGCGCCGGACAACACGGCACGTCGTACATAGTTATATATGTCTTCTGTATGTATAACGTAACTGTCGGCACTTTATTTTTCGGAAACTATTATAATTTTATAAAATTTTGTATTCTTCATCCTCGGGATTGCCGTCAACTTCTCTGTCGGAGCTGCTTTCGAGCAATGCTTCGGGTATGTTTTTCTTGGGAATTATCCCTAATTTCTTCAGGTTTTCCAATCGTCGGACAATGTTGCCATTGCCCTCATACAGCTGTTTGTCGGCTTTGTCGTACAGCGACAGCACTCCGGCAAGCTGTTCCTTTATCTTGACCCAATTTTCGTAGAAACCTACAAATTTGTCATACAGAGCCTCGCCCTCTTTGATAACTTTTTCGATATTCTTCGTCTGGCGCTCGTTTTGCCATATATTGTAAATGAGCTGCAGCGATATCATCAGATTTGTAGGATTTATCAGCAGCACCCCTTTCCGGTATGCATACTGCGCAATCTGCGGGTCGCTCCTGAGGGCAAGGATATAACTTCCCTCATTGGGGACAAACATCAATATGTGGGACATTGCATTGCCTACACTCTCTACATAATCCTTGGAAGCCAATTCATCTATATGCCTCTTGACCGAGTCCCTATTGGCCTTTGCATGCTTCTCTGCCTCCTCTTTTGTCTCGGCAGAGAGATAATCTACATAGGCTGTCAGAGAGACCTTCGAGTCTATGATTATCTTCTTACCGCCAGGACAGTAAACTATCACATCGGGACGCAAATCGCGTTTACCATCCTTCACATTTTCCTGGACGGTATATTCATACCCTTTGCGAAGACCGCTGCCTTCGAGGATTGTCTCAAGTATCTGCTCGCCCCAATCGCCCTGGACCTTGCTGTTGTTCTTCAGGGCACGCGCAAGTTCATCGGCATGCTTGCCCACCTCTACAGCCTGAGTAGCAAGACTCTCGATGCTTTTTTCTATGGAGACTTTGTGTTGCGCCGAACTTATATCCACATTGCGCACACTCTCCTCCATCTTGCGCATCTGTTCGCGCAACGGGGCAAGTATGTGCGAAAGCTGCTCTACATTGGAGTTCTTAAGCTCCTCGCCTCTGAGTTTAAGATTCTCTTCGGTGATTTCAGCAAGCTGTGCCTTTATCCTTTCGAGAGAGGAGTCGTTAAGCTCCTTTATAAGCTCTATCTTTTGCCTTTCGCTTTCGATGGCTATGGTCAAGGAGGTGCATCTCTCCTCGGCTTGTGCCCTCTTTATGTTTGCATCGTTGAGTTCCTCACGCAGCCGCTCCAGCAAGCTATCCTTCCCCTGCAGTTCTGCGACATGACGTGCTACTACCTTAGTCATCAACAGATAGACCGACAATGCCCCCACAAAGAATGTTATTATAGTAATTATTATGTACGATATTTCCATTATGCATTTATATTGCAACTTTCAAAGATAACACTTATAGTTCGGATAAAAAAATCCAAGAAGCCGTTTTACATTCGCTGATATTTGAAAGCTTCTGTAAATTATTGATACAAAAATAATATTTTTCGCTTGTTTGTCGTATATTTGCCATATACTGAAAAATAACAAAGACTACACATGAACAAATCGAACCATCTTATAATAATGGCAGGCGGAGTCGGCAACAGATTCTGGCCTGTGAGCACGCGCGAAAAGCCAAAACAGTTTATCGATGTACTCGGCTGCGGGAAATCGCTGCTGCAACTGACAGTCGACCATTTCAGAGGCATCTGTCCCGAAGAGAATATATGGATAGTAACCTCGGATGAGTACTCTTCACTCGTGCAGGAGCAGCTTCCCCAAATAGCAGAGACCAACATACTGAAAGAACCTTGCCGTCGCAACACAGCCGCCTGCATCGCGTATGCCGCATGGAGAATAAAGAAGATTGACCCGCATGCCAACATGGTTGTTTCGCCCAGCGACCATCTGATTACAGATGTTGTGGAATTCCAGAGGGTTATAAACTCTTCGCTCCGCTTCGTTGCCGACTCGGACGCCATACTCACCATAGGCATAAAGCCCACCCGACCCGAGACCGGATTCGGATACATAGAGGCTGCACTTGGCAACGCTTCGCTCTCGAACAAGGAGATTTTCCGTGTGGACTCGTTCAAGGAGAAGCCCGACATTGACACTGCCACCACATACATAAGCAAGAAGAATTTCTATTGGAATTCGGGTGTCTTCATCTGGAATGTGCAGACCGTTGTCAATGCCTTCCGCATCTACCAGCCGCAGATTGCAGAGATATTCGAGTCTATGCTGCCCTACTACGGCACTGCCGATGAGCCCGCCATGCTTGCCGAGAAATTCCCCTATTGCCGCAACATATCTGTCGACTATGCCATCCTCGAACATGCCGACGAGGTATTCGTATTCCCCGCCGACTTCGGCTGGAGCGACCTCGGAACATGGACATCACTGCACTCGCACATGAGTCAGGACCTTAACGGCAATGTGCTGATAGGAGAGGACATATCCATCCACGACTCACACAACTGCATAGTACATGCCGAAAACTGCAAGAAGGTTGTGCTCATCGGCTTGGACAACTGCGTAGTATCAGAAAAAGATGGCAATCTGCTTGTATGCAAACTCAACGAAGAGGAGAGAATCAAGGAGTTGACAAAAGAGAGTAAAAAGTAATAGTCTACACATAAGAGAAAATTTTAGAGGCTGTGTCAAATAAAGTATTTTGACACAGCCTCTAATTTATCGGCATTCAAATGAAAACGATTGAAAACGGAGAGTTTTTATAGCTCAGTTTGGTTTGCAAAACATTCTTTAAAAGTTCCTGCCCTTCAAGGGGACATTGCGTAATAAGCAATGTTTGCTTTATGCGAAGCTCGGCTGCGCTCGTTTACAATTGCAAGCAAGCTCGCATTGTACTCGCTGGCACGAGCTTTGCGACGACGGGAAAATTCGTGCAAACGAGAACAGAATGTAAACTTGTTTATATTCTGTCGAGTGCAGCCGAATTTAGAAATATTCAACTTTAGTTCCCCAAAACTATAGCAAGCGAGTGAATGGAAGTTTACTTACATTTACAACGAGCGCAGCATAGTTTCGATAATATCAAAGGAGTGCCGAGCTTTGCGAGGCCAATCAAAAACGACAGTTTTTGAAGACGGAGGGGTTTTTCTCGCGTAGCAGGGGCTATTTCTGTAGGATGGGTAAAGAACCCCCTCCGAACTTTATTACTATTTTCAAAAAGCATTTGTAATATATTCCTCCTCTTGAAGAGGAGGTGGCTTCGAAAAACGAAGTTTTTTGAAGACGGAGGAGTTCTCTTCTCATCGCATGATTATTGCTCTACGATAGGTTTTAGAACTCCCTCCGAACTTTATTATATCGTTATAAGTAAACCACTCACGGCTTATAAGGCGCTTATATATGTAGTTGGCAAGAATGTTGACTTTACTCTCACCTCGAAAAACACTCTTTTTGTTCATGGCTTGTGTATTTGGTTAATTCTCCTACAAATTTAATCATTTTATTGAACTACCTGAAATTTT
This sequence comes from Bacteroidaceae bacterium, assembly GCA_045578665.1. Classification (GTDB taxonomy): domain Bacteria; phylum Bacteroidota; class Bacteroidia; order Bacteroidales; family Bacteroidaceae; genus HGM04593. The sequence continues at coordinate 45,008 of JAZNKR010000009.1, forward strand.
TGTAATTTTGCAACATAACAATCCATTGCAGATGAAAGCACAAATAACAGACAAGGAGATTTGGAGCATAGCATTGCCTATAATGTTGGGGAACATGGCGCAGACCATCATCAACTTCACCGACACAGCATTCTTGGGACACTTGGGAGTGATTGCTTTGGGGGCATCCATGCTTGCAGGACTTTTCTATTATGTCTTCACCACTGTGGCAGCAGGTTTTGCGATAGGAATACAGATAATTGTGGCGCGTCGATTCGGCGAGAAGAGCTACGATAGGATAGGTGTCATTTTCGGGCACGGCTCGCTTTTCGTACTGATATTGGGCACCATTCTGTTTGCTACGCTATATTTCTTCTCGGACCGGTTGCTACTATGGCTCATTGACTCGCCGAACATCTACGAAGCGTCATTGGAGTATATAAAATACCGACAGTTCGGAATCATATTCGTCTGTTTCAATTTTCTGTATAGGGCTTTATATGTGGGAATCTCCAGCACAAAGGTCATCACATATTCCACCATAATAATGGCCGTTGTCAATATAGCCCTGGACTATTGCCTTATATTCGGCAAACTTGGTTTCCCCGATATGGGTATCGGTGGCGCAGCATTGGCATCGTTATGTGCGGAGATTGCAGCTTTCATATTCTTCACTGCATACAGTTACATCACATTGGGAAAGGGAGAATTCGGTCTATTCAGACTTCACAAGCCTACTGCCGGACTGATGGGTGGAATCCTACAGATATCCACGCCCACGATGATACAGAGACTCTTTTCGTTCAGCGTGTGGTTCGTTTTTTTTGTACTGATAGAAAAGATGGGAGAGACGGCTACGGGAATATCCTCCATCACAAGGAGCATATACATGATTCTCATTACGCCCTGCTTTGCGTTTGCCACCACAACCAACACCCTGGTCAGCAGGACAATTGGCGAGGGGCATGCCGAGAGGGTATTTTCGATAATCAACAAGATATTGAAGAACTACATGTTGTGCACAATCCCACTTGTGATACTCGCAGCTATTTTCCCTATGCAGATCATCAGCATTTACACCGAGGACATGGATTTTGCCCGACTGGTTGTTCCTTCGATTCTGGTTATATGCAGCGGTACGATTTTTCAGGGCCTCGGCAACGCCTACTTCGAGGCGGTCTCAGGAACCGGCAACACTTCTGCTGCATTGTATCTGGAAAGTGCTATTCTTGTCGTTTATATCCTTTTCATCTATGCGATGACACACCTCACAACAAAAGTGGAACTGGTGTGGACTGCCGAAATATTATACGGCGCGTTGCTTGGAATTTTATGCTTTGTCTACATGAAATTCGCAAAGTGGGACAAGAAGAGGATTTAAGGGGAGGAATACATTATACAGGTATCCGATAAAACAAAACAGCATTTCTTTCACTCCTTTGCACAAAAAAAAGTAACGATCAAGAATTTTTCTTGCCACTCACAGAGAAAGAGAATTGGCCGGCAGGTTTATAATATGAATGGTGAAAACTCGGAATTCGCTTAAGCAAAACGAATTTCTGTAATTCAACGGCATGCGTTTTACACTCCATAAAATAATTTTGAATTCTGCAAACCCCACATAACCGACTGAATTACAGACGATTTTGACAATTCAAATTTTATACATAACTTTGCACCATCGTAATCAATTCCGCTAAAACAATCCAATTATTCAATCTTTTAGGTAGGTTCTATAAATTAGTATTTTAATACTCATAGTAGGGTAGGTTCTGTTTCGGTCGCTTTGGATTTCTCCGAAGTTCTTTTGCGCTCGTTGGAAATAAAAGCAAACTTTTATTCACTCGCTTAAGCGAACTTTTGGCTTTATTTTTGCATCTTTTTGTCATTTGCTCAGTTGCGATGCCCGCATCGCGCCTTCTCAAATATCAAAAATCTACTAAAAATTATTACTGTCCGGTAAACGCATTTAAGCTGTTTTAAATTCAAGATTTAAGCTTGTATAAGCCCCAGTTCCTTTATTAATGCAAATACGAGTGCAATGATTTAAACGGAAAGATAATATTTTTATATTACTCCCCAGACTTTGCTGGTGAGTCATTTAAACTCCTCCTCTTGGATAAGAGGAGGTGGATTCAAACGCAAAAGCGGTTGAAGACGGAGGAGTTTGAAACTTTTGCTTGTGTTTTTATTCAAACTCCCTCCCCCATTCTAAGCCTCACTTTACGTTCGGCACTCCTTTGACAGAGTCGAAACTATGCTTCGCTCGTTGGAAATGTAAGTAAACTTCCATTCACTCGCTTGCTATAGTTTTGGGGAGCTAAAGCTCCCGTCGTCGCAAAGCTCGTGCCAGCGAGTACAATGCGAGCTTGCTTGCAATTGTAAACGAGCGCAGCCGAGCTTCGCATAAAGCAAACATTGCTTATTACGCAATGTCCCTCTTATCCAAGAGGGAGAGTTGTTTACCTTGTTTTTGAAGACGGAGAAGTTCTCTTCTCATCGCATGATTTTTGCTCTACGATAGGTTTTAGAACTCCCTCCGAACTTTTTTCTGGGAAAAAGTTCTCGTCCCTCTTCAACCTTAGATTTGCACAATGAAAAATTATACAATATATAATTACTACATTTGCAAAGTGAAGAAGGAAAAAGATGTTTAACCGAAGTAAAGGAAGGCGGAGGTTAACCAACCTCTTCTATGGAATATTTATT
>JAZNKR010000010.1:0-8184 GCA_045578665.1 Bacteroidaceae bacterium
TCGCCTCTTTCCAAAAGTCATTGGCGCAGTCTGCCTAAAAGCTTAATGCGCATCAATGAAGCAATGAACCTCTCAATGAAACAATGGGGCTTGTAGCAACTTAAAGAATAGAACCTTAAGGGCTTAAGCATGTTTACCGGACAGTAATATTTCTTAGTCTATTATCGACATCGGGTCTTCCCTTTTCTCTTCGGGTTCGCAGGGAACCATCCCTTTTCTACCCTTTTGCGCTGTTCGAAAATCTCGCCTATGCTCCAGAACGAAGAGAAGGCAAACACACCGAGCATTATGGAAACAATGGTATTCTCCACAAGCAAGGAGGCTGTGCAGCCCACAATGCCTGCCACAAGAAAGAGCCACCAGCTCTTGACACCCAGATAATACTCCGCCTTGATGACCAGCGGATGAAAAAGCCCTATTATAAGGAAGGTTGCTACACCTACAAGCAGTCCTAAAAAATTCATATTCTTCTACATTATATTTACACCATAAACTATCCGCCTATCATATCCAGCAGTTCAGCAGCTGTAAGCTTGTGGCTCACATCGGCGCCCTCGAGCAAAGCATCGGCAATATTCCGCTTCGACTGGTGCAGACGCAGAATCTTCTCTTCGATAGTATTCTTCGACACAAGGTGATAGACCGTAACATTCTGCTGTTGCCCAATGCGATGGGCACGGTCGGTAGCCTGCTGCTCAATGGCAGGATTCCACCACGGGTCGAGATGTACAACATAGTTTGCACCAGTGAGGTTCAATCCCAGACCACCCGCCTTCAGACTGATGATGAACAGCGAGGTCTCTCCCTGCTGGAATCTCTGCACCAACTTCTCACGCTGCTTTATGGTGGTGCTGCCGTCGAGATAGAGATACTCCACCCCTGCCTCGTCGAGTCTTTTTCTCACAATATCCAGGAAACTTGTGAATTGGCTGAATAGCAGTGTGCGGTTGCCACCTGTGGTAATGTTCTCGAGCGTACTCATCAGCAGGTCTATCTTCGCACAACCGCCCTTCCACTCCTTGTCCACCAGCGAAGCGGAGCAGGCAGCCTGCCGCAGACGGGTTATCTCCGCAAGGGTCTGCACCTCAATCTTGTTGCCGTCCTCCTTGAGCATATTCTCTGCCCTGCGACGTATGAATTCGTAGACCGAAAGTTCCTCTTCGGTCAGTTCCACCGACAACACAATCTCGTTCTTTTCGGGAAGGTCGTCGAGGACATCGTTCTTTGTGCGGCGGAGCATAAAGGGCTGAATCAGACGCTTCAACTGCTTCTGACGCTCCTTGTCCTTGTCCTCCTCTATCGGCAGCATGAACTTATGTCTGAAAAGTTCCCACCCTCCGAGGAGTCCGGGGTTGATAAACTGGAAGAGGTTCCACAACTCGCCCAGATTGTTCTGTATGGGGGTACCTGTGAGAATGATGCGGCTCTTGCAGGAGAGTTTCATTATCACCGCCGAGGTCTTTGTATCGCGGTTCTTTATGGCATGCGCCTCGTCGAGCACCACTGCATTCCACTCCTTACGGGTGTAGACATCGCTGTTGGAGATGAGCATACCGTATGAAGAGAGCACCACCGTGCCCGCTCCCGCCTCGTCTATCGCCTTTTCGCGGTCCTCGGCACTGTTCACTACGGTAACGTTGAGTGAGGGGGCAAAACGCTCAAGTTCTCTCTTCCAGTTGGGAACGACCGACACCGGCGCAATAACCATAGATGCACCCTGATTGACCTTGTGGAGCAGGAAAGCTATGGTCTGTATGGTCTTTCCGAGTCCCATATCATCGGCAAGACAGACACCGGCACCCCAGTTGTCCATCCTTGCCATCCATTGGAAGCCGTCGAGCTGATAATCGCGCAGTGTGGCTTGCAGGGAATTGGGTACAGGAAATTCCATCTTGGCACTATCCTTTATCGCATTGCGCAGTTTCTTCAATTTGTTGTCGCCTTTGACCTTAAATTCTCCGCTCAACGCATCATCTGCCAATGTGGCTGCACCGACAAGGGGGATACGCACCTTGTTGCCGCGCTCTATGATGCTTGCAGCCTCGAGACGCGAAAGCTGCCTCTTCAACGAATCGCTGAGCATAATGTACTCGTCGTCGTTGAGCTTCACGAAACGGCTTCTCGAACTGCCCAGCATCTGAAGAATCTGTGCAATAGACAGAAGTGTCTCGTCGTCGAGTTTTACTTCGCCCTCAATCTCGAACCATGAATTCTGCGACTTCATGCTGATGTTCCAGTTTGACGGGTTGAGAGTCTTTTTCAGTTTCAGTTTCTTGTCCGAGTCCCACTCGAGCACGCAGATGTCGGCATTTTCGCGCACAAAGTCCATCAGAGTGAGAAGTCCTACGGTGGTTGTCTCAAATTCGGAGTATGTAATCCTGTTCAGAATTTCCAATTCGCTCTCTACAAAATCGGAAAGCACCTTCAGATTCATATTCTCCTCCTTGATGTTGCGTCTGACACGGTAACGGACACCGTCTGCCTCATCGGATATCATGGTCTGCTCATCGCCCGGATTGAATAGCCGCGACCCGCCGGGGAGAGGACGCACCTTCAGTGCCACCTTGTAGACATCTGTAGCCACCGCACCTATCTGCACGGAAATTACAGGCGAGCCATCTACACATTCAAGCGTAGAGCCGCCGTCGAGCATTTCGGAATGCACCTCGGCTATGCCGCCAAGTTTTTCGAGGAATCCTTTCATCCTCGCCTCGGCTTCGCGCGGAATGGACTTCAACGAAAGAATCTGGCTGTAGAACGGCAGGTACTCGTTCTTCAACCTTATGACACAATACTCGGTATTGCTTATCTTTTTTATAACCACTCCGTCAATGGCACCTTCAATATCCTTGCCCGACACGTTGGAGAGTATTTCGAAGGAGTTCTTCTTCTTATTTATCTCGAAATAGAGATGTTCCTCTGCAACAGTCACCGGTTCGAAAGGAGCATATATTCCATAAAAGAGACGGGGCACGCCGACCATAAAAGGTATTACGGATTCAGCCTCAAGGAAAAAATCGCCATAGTGCATAAAATGTTCCCATATTCTGCGGTCTGTCTTGTCCATATATGGAGCCTCTCCACATCTGTATATGCCGTCGGCAACCTTTTTGCCGGCTCCCCATTTGCCGTTCTTCAGTTTGTGCTGCTCACGCACTTCCACAACACCGTCATCGCGGATGATGTATGCAAGACGGAAATCTTTCTCCTCTACATTCAGCTCCCCCGTTCGGTTCAAGCCCGACTCAAGATTGTCGAAAACCAACTCCCAGTTTTTTTTGCGGTAGATTGACGAGAGGACGGGAGTGTCGCCATAGAGTGATTTCAGTTCTTCTCTCTCTTCCTCGCCGAGCACCAGAAATTTCGACAGTTCGTGACGCACTATCTTGTAGACAGGTGCCGGATAGGGCGAAGCCACCCTGGCGAGGAAACCATTGTCTTCCCAATAATTTGCAAACAGGTATACAAAGTGGAGATCGTTCTTGAATATATCATCAACAGCCTTGCTTTTGCAGAAGTTTTTCCTTCCGAAATCGTCGGAGAGTGCATCTGCCAAACAGAGCGACGAAATCAGTTTAAGCTCTTTCAACTGTTCGCTTTTTTTGCAGAATTGGGCAAATTTTGTTTTCGATTGCGTGGAATTGTCGAGTTTATATGCCATCAACAGATAGTAGTTGGCTATCGCATTATGGAAAATGTTTTTGTATTGCGTTTCCTTGTTGCTTAACTTAAGAGCCTCGGCAAAGAGTTTCACCGCTTTGCTGTAGTCGCATCTGTGCATACAGCGTATGGCATTGACTACGTAGTAATGATAGGTTTTAGGCGAGAGGTGCTGCTCATTATAGGTGCCATCGTAGAAGAATCTGTACATAGCCACTATTGCCAACACATCTTCCCTCATGGCATTGTCTGCGAACCTGTGGTTCTCCACCACGTATGTCAAGCCGTCATAATCCAAGGGAGCATCCATCAGAAGGCTTATATCCACTGCTGCATAGACTATACGTTTGAACATCGAACCGTAAAGAGCATTGAAAATGGGAGAGAGGGATGGCTCTGTTACATATGGTACAAACACCCGCGAATAGGCTTCAATATCCCAGATAAAATTCAGTTCGGGAATCGCTCTTCTCTCGGCATGACAGCGCACCAGATCGTGCAGTTCATTGAAAGTGTTGTCTTTTCGACGGAGTTTTAAAAAATCCTTTACCCACAATTTGCGTTCTGTGTACAGGAAAAGCAAAACACCCAACACCTCTTCAGTTAGCACACTATAATAAGCTACATTCGGTTGCCACGGAATTTTATGTGTTTCTACAAATCCCTTATCCGTCAGTTCGCCGGTAACGGCACTCATGCTTACCCCCAATTTGGCAAGCATATTTTTCAGTTCTGTATCCTTCAAGTGGTTCGCTCCGTACAAAGAAGTGCCATACACATATGCCATTGAACAGAGAGCAAGCTGAGCGTTGAGGCTCAAGGACAAGTATCTATTGAAATCTATCATTTCCCTTTCAGTATTTTCTTGATATCGTTAAGTTTATTCAATGCTTCAAGGGGGGTGAGGTTGTTGACGTCTATATTGAGTATCTCGTCGCGTATCTGCGAAAGCACAGGGTCGTCGAGCTGGAAGAAGTTCAGCTGCATGCCCTCGCGCGTGTCTGCAATATCAGTCGCTGCCCCTTTTATGGCACCCTTGTCGTTGGACGATTCGAGTTGCGAGAGTATCTGCTCCGAACGCTTGACGATGCTCTTGGGCATGCCGGCGAGTTTCGCCACATGAATACCGAAGGAGTGCTCGCTGCCGCCGGGCATCAGCTTTCTCAGAAATATCACCTTGCCGTCCTTCTCGTGCACAGAGACATTGAAGTTCTTTATACGCGGGAAGCTCTTCTCCATCTCGTTCAGTTCGTGGTAGTGGGTGGCAAATAGAGTACGTGCCCTTCCGCGCTGATATTCGTGTATATACTCTACGATTGCCCATGCTATCGACATTCCGTCGTATGTAGAGGTGCCGCGGCCAAGCTCGTCGAAGAGCACAAGACTGCGTCCCGAGAGGTTGTTGAGGATGTTTGCCGCCTCGGTCATCTCTACCATGAATGTGGACTCTCCTGCCGAGATGTTGTCGCTTGCACCCACGCGGGTGAATATTTTGTCCACCATACCTATGTGGGCACTTTCGGCAGGCACGAAACAGCCTATCTGCGCGAGCAGTGTGATGAGCGCAGTCTGTCTGAGCAGAGCCGACTTACCTGCCATGTTGGGACCGGTCACTATTATTATCTGCTGTTTGTCGGAGTCGAGGTTGAGATCGTTGGGGATATACTCCTCGCCCACCGGCATCTGACGTTCTATGACCGGATGGCGACCACGTTTGATGTCGAGGATATTGTCCTCGGAAATTATAGGGCGTATGTATCTGTATGCTCTCGACACTTCGGCAAACGACAAGAGTACATCGAGGCGTGCAAGCTGCATGGCATCGACCTGTATCGAGGGTATGTATGCGGCAAGATCGCAGACCAGATTGTTGAATATCTCTGTTTCGAGCGACATTATCTTCTCTTCGGCGCCGAGTATTTTCTCTTCATACTCCTTGAGCTCCTGTGTGATGTAGCGCTCTGCGTTGACAAGCGTCTGTTTGCGTATCCACTCGGCAGGGACATTGTCCTTGTAAGTGTTGCGCACCTCTATGTAGTATCCGAAGACATTGTTGAAGGCAATCTTGAGGCTGGGGATTGCCGTGCGCTCGCTCTCGCGCTGCTGTATCTGCAAAAGATAGTCCTTGCCGTTGTATGCAATTGCACGAAGTTCGTCGAGAGAGTCGTTCACCCCGTCTGCCACAACACCGCCCTTGTTGAGCAGCAGAGGAGGTTCGGGGACAATCTCACGTTCTATGCGGTCGCGTATCTCGGCACAGCAGTCGAGACGTGCGCCAATGTCGCGCAACACAGCATTCGTTGCTCCTTCGCACGCCTTTTTTATAGGTTCCACCGCCTGAAGCGCAATCTTCAGCTGCACAAGTTCGCGCGGAGACACCCTGCCTGCGGCAACTTTTGAGATTATGCGTTCGAGGTCGCCTATACGATGGAGCTGCTCCTCTACAATTTCGCGGAATTCGGGTTCGCGGAAATAGTACTCGACAACATCGAGACGCTCCTCTATGGGCTTCATATCCTTGAGCGGGAACACTACCCAGCGCTTCAGCAGGCGGGCACCCATCGCAGTCTTTGTGCGGTCGATGACAGAGAGCAGCGAAGCACCGCCCTCGTGCATGCTGTCGAGAAGCTCAAGGCTGCGGATGGTGAATTTGTCGAGACGTACATAGCGCTCCTCCTCTATGCGCGAGAGGGTGCGTATGTGCGATATCTGCGTGTGCAGCGTAACAGCAAGATAGTGGAGCACGGCACCGGATGCCACAATGCCGCTCTTCAGGTGCGAGATACCGAATCCCTTCAGGTTCTTCGTCTCGAAATGCTTTGTCAGGCGCTCCATGGCAAACTCCTCGGTAAAGACCCAGTCGTCGAGTTCGTAGACAAGATGCTTGGTACCGAAGCTCTCCTCGAAACGGTGTCTCATGCCTCTCTCGAAGAGCACCTCCTTGGGACGGAAGTTTATGAGCAGTTTGTCGACATAGTCCAACGACCCCTCGGCTGTGAGAAACTCGCCGGTGGAGATGTCGAGGAATGCCACACCGCACAACCCCTTGCCGAAGTGCACTGCCGCAAGAAAATTGTTCTCCTTGTAGTTGAGCACATTGTCGTTGATGGAGACACCGGGTGTAACAAGTTCCGTGATGCCTCGCTTCACAAGCTTCTTTGCAAGTTTGGGGTCTTCGAGCTGGTCGCATATAGCAACACGCCGACCGGCGCGTATCAGTTTGGGCAGATAGGTGTCGAGTGCATGGAACGGGAAGCCCGCCATTTCGAGCGAAGCAACGGCACCCTTGCCGTTGGAACGCTTGGTGAGTGTGATTCCCAAAATCTCGGATGCTATTATCGCATCCGTGGAGTATGTCTCGTAAAAGTCGCCGCAACGAAAAAGCAGAATGGCGTCGGGATGTTTCGCCTTGAACTCCGCAAACTGCTTCATCATAGGCGTCAGTGCTATATCCTTTTCCGCCATCTTATATGTGTTTGTGGTAAAATATCTGTTATATGTGATACAAAAAAATCGTTTTTTTGCCTTATTGCAAAAGTAACCAAATATTCCGAAACAGACAACACCCTAAAGCGTAGCCAAGCCGTGTTTTTATCAACACATTATTAACGTTATCATCAACGCAATTATCAATGCGGCACAAACAAAACCATGTTTTTTGTGTTTATTATTGCATAATTAAATAAAATTCACTAACTTGCGACAATTAAACAACAAGACACACATAAATCCGAGGAGCATGAACAAGGAGAAAATTCACATCGAATACCCAATGAAAGGCAGTTCGAACATGATATGGCGCGCAATAGGTACCCCTCAAGGACTCTCTACATGGTTTGCCGACCGAGTAGAGGTCGACGGCAAGACATACACATTCCATTGGGGAAAGAACGAAGAGCGCAAGGCAACCCTTGCATCGCAGCGCAATGGTGTCTATGTAAGATTCAAATGGGAGGACGAGGACCAGCACTGCTACTTCGAGATGCGCATCACATACAACGAAATGGTATTGCAACACACACTCGAAATTACCGATTTTGCCGACCCCGACGAGGTGGAGGACATAAAAAGTTTGTGGGACTCAGAGATTGAACAGTTGCGCCGCAACACAGGTATGTAGCGCCTTTAACAAGAGTCGTCAAAAACGCTTTTGAAGAGGCGTTTTTGACGAAACGCACCATCTCAATATTGCAAACACAGAACCTTTTATCCATACCCACCTTCAAGAGGAAGAAATCCCTAATATAATAGAATTTAAACAATTTCTAAGAAACAGTCTGATTTCAGCAAAATCAGACTGTTTCTTATTACTACTGTCCGGTAAATGTATTTAAGGGTAGTTCTATAAATTATTAATCAATATTTCTTTGCAGGGTGCATTCTATTTCGGTCGCTTTTTGTTTTATTTCGGCATCTTATTCATTTTTACTCAGTTGCAACACAAAGGTTGCGCCATCGTAAAAATAAACAATTTACTCAAAATAAACTCAAAAATCGCCTCGAACTAATTTATAGAACCACCCT
>JAZNKR010000011.1:0-8871 GCA_045578665.1 Bacteroidaceae bacterium
TATACAGCATATTACAAAACAAATATCGTATTGTATATTTTGTGTATATAAAATATGCAAAAACGGAGCGACAACACTACCCTATTTTGCATATTTATAAGTTTTACAATTTTAATCAGCCTGGATTTATTTTTCTAAATACATTTTACATTCTATTCCAATTTACAATTGTATCAGAAAGGCTTTTAATCCCCTGCTCCACACCAAAACATGCATAGAACGCGTTAAATTTTTAAATTTCTGCGATGACTATAGGGATTCCTTGAAATTTTGAAATCTCAGAGGCTTTAAATACGACATTATCAGATGAAATTCAATCAATTAAGCCGAATAATTCTGTAACAGAAAGAGACTGAAATACGAAAAACCGGCAATAGCATGGAAACTATTGCCGGTTTTTCGTATTTAGCGCCTAAATTAAAACAATACAGGATTAATGCAGGATAATAAAAAGCAATTCTTTCATAATTTCTCCATCGGGAACAGTAATCGAATCGGCTCCTTTTGATTTTGCATCGGCAAGACGGATGCTATGAAGAATCTCCATAACATGAATTGCACGGTATTTGCTCATGGCAGTGATGTAATCCCTCACCCCCCATGTAGATCTCAATCCGAGGAAATCGGCTATACCCTTTTCGCTCTTGTCAGGAGCATAATATGCCATCATCAGATTTGAGAAAAATCCGAACAAAACAGAGAGTGTCAACTGTATCGGATTCTTCTTGGGATTGGAGGCAAAATAGCCGATGATTTTGTATGCCTTATAAGCATCTTTCACAACCAGGGCATTCTGCAGCTCGAAATTGTTGTACTCCTTGCTTATGCCAATATTCTCCTCCACCATCTCGGGAGTGACCATACCGCCTTGCGATAGCGATAAAGCCAACTTGTCTATCTCGCTGCTCATACGGTTAAGGTCGGCACCCACCGATTCGCAGAGCATCCTCACAGCCTTCTCATCAGCCACCAGGGAGCGCTCCTTAAGAGATGCGTTTACAAAGGATGGCAGCTGCTCCTCCTTGAGTTTCTTGAATTCGAGGACGACAGCCGAGCGCTCCAGCTCGCCTGCTATCTTCTTGCGCTTATCTATGGAACCATTCTTGTGGGCAAACACCAGGACTGTCGTAGGCTGAGGATTCTTCAGGTAACTCATCAGCGCATCCGTATCCTTGATATGCTGTGCCTCCTTGACTATCACCACCTGTCTTTCGGACATCATCGGATAACTCCTTGCACAGTTGACAACGGCATCCATACTGACATCAAGTCCGTAAAAAACTGTCTGGCAGAAGCCGCGCATCTCCTCGGGAAGTGCGTTGTCTGCAATATAGTCGGTAAGTTTGTCGATATAATATGCCTCATCGCCCATAAAATAATAGACCGGGCGATAAATTCCTTTCCTCAATTCAGAGAAGACAGACTCGTATGTATGTTTAGCCATAAACTATTTGAAAGCAGTTCTAATCGGTAATCTGTATTCGCCGGGTATGTCCTATCATAGAACCTCCCTTGATTTTCCAATTGCGAAGATAATGCAAAAAACAGTCAATCTGCAATGCCTGCAAAAGAAATTTCACAATATCGGCAAATTAAAGTAACTTTGCGCCAACGACAGCAACACAACATCTGCCACACACAATGCCAACACTGAACCTTCCTCCATACGAAGCCAAAATAATAGTCGAAAACAACAAGAGACGCATTTTCGACATATTGCGACGCAGCTATGTGGCGCTTACTCCCGAAGAGTGGGTGCGACAGCACTTCATACACTATCTGATAAACGAAAAAGGCTATCCGCAATCCCTGCTGGCTAACGAGACACAAATAGAGCTGAACAATATAAAACTCAGATGCGACACTGTCGTCTACGACAACACCATCACCCCGAAAGCCATCATCGAGTACAAAGCACCGACAATCCCCATAACGCAGAATGTATTCTCACAGATAGCACGATACAATCTCGTGCTCAAAGTGGACTATCTGATTATAAGCAACGGAATGAAACACTACTGCTGCAAGATGGACTATAACAAAAACAGCTACACATTCCTGCAGGAAATCCCCCACTACAGAGAATTGACATCCTAGAGACAAAATCAGCAAAGGCAGGTAGCCGAAATAACAGCGAATACCACTACCACAAATACACAGACAAGCCATTCGCGCCTATAAAGCAGTATTATTAACAAGCTGCATTCAATGTTAACAAAATTTATCACAAATTTAGCGCTCTATTATTTAAAAATAATAGTTATTTTTCATATCTTTGCGATATGATGTATAAAATAGGCTGAAAACGACAAAAAAAACAGCCTGTATCAGTGAGACAAGACAAAATCAGTATTAACCAAACAATAAACTATGAAAAAAATTCTACTCCTAACAGCGCTGCTTGCCATCACATGGGTGTATGGTTACTCGCAGCAACGAACAGAGGCAGAAGCTGCGGCAATAGCCAAGGCATTCATGCAAAACAACGGTTATGACTTCACGATAACCAAGTCAACAACCCCTGCCAAAATCCGTGCCAAGAAGGCAGGAGAAATCACTCCCTACTACATCTTCAACGACACCCAGAAGGGCGGTTTCGTAATTGTAGGAGGTCAAGAGGTCATGAGCGACATTCTCGCCTACTCGGACGAGGACTGCTTCGACATGGACGACATGCCCCCCTCGGCAGCTGAGTGGCTCGAGGCTTACTCACAGTCGGCTATAATTGCAGCTGACTACCCCGAGAAGTCAAAAGCCGAGAAAAAAGCCAAGGCAAAAGCATTTGTCGAGAGCAACTTCTCATTGCGCCAGAATGTGGAACCCCTACTCGGCGAAATCAAGTACAATCAGGGAACACCCTACAACAAGAAGTGTCCTACCCTCAAAGTGATGCAGGGCGGCAAGATGAAGACCGGCAAAGCTGTTACCGGTTGTACCCAGACAGCTATGGCTATGCTCATGCGTTACTGGAAATGGCCCGAGCGTCCCAGAGGCAGCAAGACATACACCTTCAACTACGACTACACAGAGACCACCACAAAGCAGATGACACTCACTGTAAACTTCGACTCTGTAGAACCCTACCGTTGGGATTTGATGCTCCCCCGCTACGAAGGCCACACCTACACAACAGAGCAGGCTGATGCCATTGCCATACTGATGTACCACTGCGGTATCTCCAACGGTGCAGGATATGGTCTTGGAGGTACAGGTGCAGCTCTCCGTCCTCAGGGATTGGTAGACTACTTCTACTATGCCAACGACTGGGAAGGCGACAATTATGGCAACTACAAGGAGAAGACAAATGGCGACAATGCATACCGTGCAATGCTTGCCGACGAACTCAGCCAGGGTCGTCCCATCTGGGCAGCAGGTTCTAACGTAGAGAACACCGGTGCACACTCATACATCGTAGACGGATACGACCTCAACGGTCTCTTCCACTTCAACCTCGGTTGGAACGGCGGTAGCAACGGATACTACGAAGTTGCTCCCACTCCCCAGGCACCCTACGGTTGCGGAATGTACTTCTACAAACACATTCACCCCGAAGGTCGTCTCACTCCCTCAAGCCCTGTACGCAATGTCGTTATCGAAGCCGGTCTCGGTGAATTCAACGAGCAGACAACAAACATCTCTTCTACACTGAAGACACTCACAGGCAGCAACAAATTCGCTGAAAGCCTCATCTGCATCGTAACAGCCGACACAGAAGACGAAGCAGAAAGCCACCTGGAAGGACTCAGCACCATTCAGGGTGTGCTCCTCGACCGTGCCGACACCATTACAGGCAGAATTTCAGCCGGAACTGTACAGCCCCAATACAGCGAGCGTTTCAACATTGATGCTCCTGCCAACCTTGACATCGACGCTATGTTCGCATCAAAGAACAGCATGAAGGTATCTGTTGCAAGCTACTTTGCAAACGACATGGAGAACACCAACTACCGCTACGCATTCGTATACACAGAGGACAATGTGAAAATTGACGGTGTGTCATACAACGACGTTGCAAAGGGCATGTACCCCAACAGAATGGGTTACGAGAACTCCGTTCCCACAAGCGTAGAGAAAGACAAGGAGTACATCTTCGAGCAGGAAATCCCCTTCCCCGAATCAATCGAAAACATCAACAACACCACACTTATCGTGTTGATGGTAAATGCCGACAACGGTACTATCGTCAATGCCACCAAGGTAGACCTTGAGCAGGTAAATGCATGGCGCGAGAAGCAGAAACCCGCATTCTACAACGAAGGCAGACTGCTCGCATCATCATCTAAGCTCGACACATACTTCTTCGACGAAGAGGCAAAACGTATGCCCGTTCCCGTAAGAATCAACAACCCCTTGTACGAGCCCATGGAGGTAGAACTCACAGCCGAAGTGCTTGAGCTCGGCGAGAATGCTACAGTACAGTTGGGTGAGACAGCCGGTTCAACAACCATCACATACGAGCTTGCTCCCTTAACTGTAGACAGCACCATGATGCTCTACCTCAACATCAACGACGAGTTCAAGAGCTCAACATCGACAGTGAAACTCTCTGTAAAGTACGAAGGCAACTTAATAGCAGATCAGACAGTCAACTTCGACTTCATTGAGACAGCCAACGGCATCAACCCCTTCACTGTACGTGTAAAAGGTACCCTCGAAGAGCTTGTTCCCAAAACAGCTATCGACACCATCACAACAATCACCGTAACAGGTCGTCTTTCGGGTAAAGACATCTCGTTCCTCCGCGACAGCCTCAAGGCCAACGTTATCAACCTTTCAGGTGCAAGCATCGTGGAAGGTCCCGGTATCTACTACGGCGACTACACTACAGAGGACAACATCATCGGTGTGAGAATGTTCTACAACATTGATGCAGGCACTATCATCATGCCCAACACAGCTGTTGAAATCGGTAACTACGCATTCTACCAGAACACCAAACTCACAAAAGCAGTTATCGGAAGCAACACTACCCTTATCGGCAGCTACGCATTCAGCGGATGTTCAGCACTCGAAAGAATCACAATCCCCGCAAGTGTAACAGAGTTAGGACGTAACGCATTCAAGAACTGCCCCATCGTATGTGTAATCTGCGAAAGCGAGACACCTGCGAAACTCGGTTCTAAGGTATTCGACGGTGCAGACCTCGCAAACGCTACACTCGTTGTTCCCAACGAGGCTGCAATTGAGACATACAAGGCTCAGAAGCAGTGGAAAGACTTCGGCAACATCATCTCTTACGACCAGTATCTCACAGCAATCGCTCCCGCAACAGAGGAGGTTGAGATAACAGTTGCTGACGGCAAGATAATCGTAGCTGAAAATGCTGAAGTTGCAATCTACACATTTGCCGGAAAACAGGTAGCGACAGGCAAAGCAGGCGAATATGCACTGCCCGCAGGAAACTACATTGTAAAAGTTGGCAACAAAGCAATCAAGGTAAGACTCTAATAAACTTGTAAATAATCAGATAGGATGCCTGCGATTTAAATTGCAGGCATCCTATTTGATATATTCAGCAAACACTACAAACAGCTTCTTAATATGAAAAAACTATTACTGACAATAACACTGCTGAGCATAGTGATATACACTGTTGCTCAACAGCGCACAGAAGCGGAAGCCGCAGCTATAGCCAAAACCTTCATGCAGGAGAACGGCTACAACTTCGACATAACCAAGTCCACAGCGCCTGCAAAAATCCGCGCGAAGAAAGCAGGAGAAATCACCCCCTACTACATCTTCAACGACACTCGCAAAGGAGGTTTCGTCATAGTAGGCGGTCAGGAAGGAATGAGCGATATTCTCGCATACTCCGACGAAGAGTGCTTCGACATAAACGACATTCCTCCCACAGCAGCAAACTGGCTCGAAGCATACACACAATGTGCCATAATAGCAGCCGACGAGCCCGAAAAATCAAAAGCCTGCAAACGTGAAGCCGCAAAAGCCTTCGCCAAGAGCAATTTTTCGCTGCGTCAGAATGTTACCCCTCTGCTCGGCGAAATAAAGTACAATCAGATGGAACCCTACAACAGAAAATGTCCCACCCTCACAGTAATGGAAGGCGGAAACAAAAAGACAGGCACAGCCATCACCGGTTGCACCCAGACAGCCATGGCAATGATCATGCGCTACTGGAAATGGCCCGAACGCCCCACCGGCAGCAAGTCCTACACACTCAACTACTACTATTCGGGCAGCACAACCAAGCAAATGAACCTCTCTGTAAACTTCAACACCGAAGCCCCCTACGAATGGGACAAGATACTCCCCCGCTACGAAGGCCACAACTACACAGCAGAACAGGCAGATGCCATCGCCAGAGTAATGTACCACTGCGGTCTGTGCAACGAAGCAGAATATGGTCTTAACCTTACCAACGCACAGCTTCGTCACCAGGGACTTGTCGACTATTTCGGATACTCAAGCGATTTAAAGATAGACAGTTACATCTACTACCGCGAAAAGCCCAACGGCGACAACGAATTCCGCGCAATGTTCGCAGAGGAAATAAGTTCCGGCCGCCCCATACTCGCCGGCGGCTCAAGCCAGGACTACACAGCCGGACACTACTACGTAATCGACGGCTTCGACCTCAACGGCCTCTTCCACTTCAACCTCGGCTGGAACGGCTCCAGCAACGGATACTACGAAGTTGCCCCCGTTCCCCAAGTACCCTACGGATACGATATGAACATCTGCAAGCACATCCATCCCGAAGGCCGTCTCACCCCCACAAGCCCCGAACGCAACATAGTGATAGAAGCTGCTCTCGGTGAATTCAACGAGCTGTCTGCAAACATCAACAGCACCCTAAAGACACTCACCGGCAACAGCAAATACAGCGAAAGCATCATCTGTATCCTCACAACAGACACAGAGGAGGAAGCAGAAAACTACCTTTCAGGACTCAGCGATGTGCATGGAGTGCTCATCGACCGCCTCGACACAGTAACAGGCAGTGTATCAACATCAGCCATTGAACCCATCTACAGAGAGCGCTACAACATCGATGCTCCTTCAAACATCGACATAGACGCCATGTTCACCTCGGAGAGCAGTATGAAAGTAGCAGTATCAAGCCAGTTTGCCCGAAGCATCACCAATGCCAACTACCGCTACGCATTTGTCTACACAGAGGACAACGTAAACATCGACGGCAAGATATACAACGACATTGCCAGAGGCAGATACCCCGACAATAAAGGCTTCGAAAATTCAATTCCCGCAAGCGTAGGAAGAGAAAAAGAGTACATCTTTGAGCAGGAAATTCCCCTACCCGAAACAATCGGCAAGCTCGACAACACCACTCTGATAGTGCTGATGATTGACGCCGACAACGGCTCCATCGTAAACGCCAACACACTCGACCTCAAACAGATAAACACATGGCGCAACAAGCAGAAGCCCTCATTCTTCAACGAAGGCAAACTGCTCGGTTCATCAACTACAATCAGCACATACAGCTTCGACGAAGAGAAGAGCCACATGGCGGTACCCGTAAGAATCAACAACCCCCTTTACGAAAAAATCCCCGTAGAAATATCAGTCGAAGACATTGAGATTGCCGACAATGCCTACACACAGCTCGGCGAAGAGGAAGATGTAATAGAGACAACCCACCTTGCAAATGCATACGGCGTAGACAGCACCCTTATGCTCTACCTGAAGATAACCGACAAATACCAAAGTTCTGAATCATCGGCAAAGCTTATAATGAGATACAAAGGCAACAAAATTGCCGAACAGACAGTAAACTTCGGGTTCATAAAATCGGTAGAAGGCCCCAACTCCTACACTGTCCGCATAAAAGGTACACTTGCTGACATTGTCCCCGCTACAGCAGCCGACACTATCTCCACAATCACCCTCGGCGGACGTCTTAGCGGCCCTGACATTGCCTTTGTGCGCAACAACCTCAAACTCGATGTGCTTGACATGAGACAATCACAGATTGTAACAGGCCCCGGCGCGTACTACAGCAGCTACAAGACAGAAGACAACATTGTGGGTGTAAGAATGTTCAACGAAACAGAGATAAAGAAGATCTATCTCCCCAACGACGTAACAAGAATAGACAACTACGCATTCTATCAGAGCGAAAAACTTTCGAAAGTGCAGATAGGCGAAAATGTAACCTACATAGGAAGTTATGCCTTCAGCGGATGTACATCACTCGAAAGAATCACAATCCCCGCAAGCGTTAAAGAGCTCGGACGCAACGCATTCAAAGGCACTCCCATCGTATGTGTAATCTGCGAAGGCGAAATACCGGCCAAACTCGGTTCCAAGATATTCGAAGGAGCAGACCTTGCAAATGCCACACTTGTCGTTCCCAACGAAGCAGCAATTGCAACCTACAAGGCACAGAAGCAATGGATGGACTTCGGCAACATCATCTCTTACGACCAGTATCTTACATCTATAACACCTGCGACAGAAGACGCAGAGGTTGCAGTTGAAGAGGGTAAGATTATCGTAGCAAGCGATGCAGAGGTTACAATCTACACAATCGGCGGCAGCCAGGTTGCAGCAGGCAAGGCAGGCGAATATGCACTCCCCGCAGGCAACTACATTGTAAAGGTTGGAAACAAAGTACTCAAGGTAAGACTCTAATACCTCTAAATAAACAGAATAAGGCTGTGTCCAACTATTGAGGCACAGCCTTATTCTGTTTTTATATACATATCGTCAACAGACAACAACATGATTTTACAACTGAATATGAAAATATTACTGTCCGGTAAACATGCTTAAGCCCTTAAGGTTCTATTCTTTAAGTTGCTACAAGCCCCATTGCTTCATTGAGAGGTTCATTGCTTCATTGATGCGCATTAAGCTTTTAGGCAGACTGCGCCAATGACTTTTGGA
>JAZNKR010000012.1:0-44083 GCA_045578665.1 Bacteroidaceae bacterium
ACTCTCTCCGGATGCCAGATACTCATTTATGAGTTGAAGCTTCTCGGCATCACTGAATGTCCTGCGTTGAGTTGTCATTGTGTACTAATTTAGGGTTACATTTTATTTACTTTTTTGTAAACCTATTTTAGGAATAGACAAAAACATACTTAAAAAGCTGTCCCTCTTTAAGGGGGACGAGAACTTTTTTCACAAAAAAAGTTCGGAGGGGGTTCTTTACCTATCGTACTACAATTACCCGTGCTACGAGAGAAAAACCCCTCCGTCTTCAATCGCTAATCGCGCTTGAATCCACCTCCCCTTTAAGGGCAGGAGCTTTTTTCAGTTACTCATCGCAATACAAAAAAACAGCTCTCCCTCTTGGATAAGAGGGACATTGCGTAATAAGCAATGTTTGCGACGACGGGAGGAGGAGTTTTTTATACATGTCTTGCTAAACAAAATACTACCACCACAACACAAAAAACCACGAACACAAACAAGCTACCCCCCCCAAAAAAGTAACCAATAAAAATAAACGAAAAAAGGCTTGCCGTGCGGCAAGCCTTTTTTTGATGGATATGTAACTTTCAACAATTACTTCTTGGGAAGATACCAGTTAGACTCGTTAGAAAGTTTGCCATAGAGAGCAGCATCGAACTGGAAGTCGGGGCTGTAGGGGCTAACCTTGTTCTCTATTGCACGACCTGCTACACGTTTTGCAAGAATGTCGTTGTTACCCATGTTCTTTGCGAAACGGATGAGGTCTGTGAAACGGTAACCCTCGAATGCTGTCTCGAGAGCGCACTCGTCGATGATGAGGTTACGAACATACTCTATCTTCATGTCCTCTGTGATACCGTAATCCTTGTATGCAACAGTTGTCCAGATTGTGTCGCCATTCGCGTCTTTCTGTACCTTGCCTTTGTCGTCAAGCAAAGGAATCTCCTTTGTTGCGTCTACACCCTCCTTACCGAGGTAGAGAGCGATGCAAGAGTCGTTGTTGAGAGAATAGTACTCGTTGTACTCAGAAACACCTGAACCACGTGAGTGAACACCCTTGTTCTCGTCGAATACAGACTCAGCTGTGAAGTCGTATTCGAGAGTGTCGAATACCTGACGTGTCTCTGTTACGAGGATAGAATCGGGGATATATGTCTTCTCGCCTGTCTCGTCGTTAAGAATAAAGAGAGTGTCGCCATTCTCGTCGTACTTGTAAACAATCTTGCCTTCGTCGTCTTTCTTAACATCCATGTAAGAAACCTCGATGTCGTTCAAGTATTTCTTAACATAGTATTTCTCGGCACGGATACCCTCTTTGAGTACACGCATAGCGAGTTCTGTAGCGCCCTGCCATCTGTTTGCACCCTGCTCTGCTGCGATACCTGTGAGTGCCTCAGCGAAGCGGAGATACATCTGGATTGAACGACCGAGCTTGATCTCTTCAATATAATCACTAAACATACCCTGAGCTACACCATTACTAACCACAAAGCCATTCATGTTGAACTTACCGATAACGCCCTCGTAAACGATGTTCTCGGCAAAGTTACGTGTAGAAACGACTGTGCTGTAGAGACGGAGGTCACCGGGATAGTTCTCACTGGGGTTGACAGCCTGAGTTACCTTGTTGCCCTCAGCCTTGTAGTAGTTGTAAGTCTGAGACTTGCTCAAGCCGAAGTAACCGGGAGCTGCCTGCACCATGTGCTCGCCCTGTGCCTGAGGAGCAATTACGCTTGCAAGCTCAGATACAGAACCGTTAGCCGATGATGTAGAGAATGTAGAAACCGCTGTTGTAGTGGCTTTTTGTGAGATGGTGAAGAGGCCCATAACGTACGACAAGTCTGTGGGGTCACCCTTAGCCTCTTCGTCCATCCATGCAACATTCTGCCCAAAGTCGACATATTCGTTCTCTACAATGATCTTGTGATACATTGAAGCAGCCTCGGCATATTTGCCTGTCCAGAGGTAAAGGTCGCCGAGCAACTGACGGATGGGAACAAAGAACATAGGAGTCTCGTAGTTCAAGCCTGAGAATGCGGGCATGGGATATGCATCAGGATCCTCGTAGGGAAGAAGGATTTCGATGAGACGTGCAGCGATAGTGTTCATATCGGCTGTGGGACGTTTCATAACCTCCTCGGCGAGAGAGTGTGTAAGGATGGGCTCCTCGAAGAAGGGAACCTCGCCATAGTTCATCGCGAGCTGCATGTAAGCCCATGCGCGTACGCTCTGCACACCTACGAACTCGCGGAGCATCAATTTAACGTTGTTGCGCTCGAGAGTGGTATCAACGCGTGCAAGATAGATGTTACAGTTGTTGATGATGGTGTAGTAATCCTTGATGTCGAGGTATTTGTTGTCAGAGTCGAACTCGAAACGAGCGATCTTCTGAACATCGGTTACGGCCTTAGCTTCGTTAACAACCATGAGGTCGCCACGCAACTCGCCCAAAAGAACCTGACGGTCCATTACGCCCTGAACACTCTTGAGGATACCGAGAACAGAGTAAACGGTGTCGTTGAGTGTCAGAGTACTCATGTCGTAGTCGACACGGTCTGATTCGATTTCAATCATGTCCTCGCAAGAGCTCATGAAAATGGCACCGCAGAGTAACATGCAAAGACTATAAATAAAATTCTTTTTCATCATTTTTGTAGAATTTATGTTTTTCCAAGTTTCTTTATGATGTTCCGCGCAGCACTGCCTTGCGGCAGTCTGCCGCGGAACTCTCATGTCTCAGGTTATATCATTAGAGGTTAACTTTAACACCCAAGTGGAAACTACGGCTCTGCGGAAGCAAACCGGCATCTACACCCTGGTACATTACATTATTGCTAACCGAGAACTCGGGATCGCTACCCAGATACTTTGTGAATGTGAGAAGGTTCTCAGCAGCACCCCAGATGGTGATACCCTGCAACCAGCTCAAAGAGAGAGGCAGGTTGTAAGAGAGCTGGATCTTCTTCAGACGCAAGTATGATGCATCCTCTACCCAACGGTCAGAGAAACGGTTGTTGCCCATGGGGTCGCCATAAGCCAAGCGGGGAGTAGCTGTCTCCTGTCCGTCGTATGACCAACGGTTCAACATGGCTGTTGTCTGGTTGAAGAAGTTGCTGCCGCCCTCGAGCTGCTGACGATAGTAGTTGTAAGCGTCGTTGCCAACCGAGTAGTTGAAGAGTACGTCGAGCTGCCAATTGTTGTATGTGAACTTAGAGAAGATGTTACCGAAGAAGTCGGGGTGAGCATCGCCGATGATCTGTTTGTCGGCATCGCTGATTTCGCCTTCGCCTGTAACGTCTACGAACTTGACATCACCGGGTTTGAAGTACTCGCGCTTGCCAGTAGCGTCGATCTGGTAGAGACCGAGCTCTGCCGCCTCGGCTGCAGACTTGATTACACCGTCGGTCTTGTAGCCATAGAATGAACCTACAGCCTCGCCAACCTTGGTTACAACCTCTGCACCGTAAACGTTTACGGGAGCTACATTCTCGTCGAGAGCTGTGATTTCGTTCTTGTAGCTGCCTACAGAAGCGCCGAGCTCCCATGTGAAGTTCTTGCCGTTGATGACCTTAGCATTTACAGATGCCTCGAAACCGGTGTTCTCCATTTCGCCACCATTGCTCCAGTATGTGTCCATACCTGTGATGTACTGGTATTTCTTCAATACGAGGAGGTCCTTGGTTGTTGCCTTGTACCAGTCGAATGAAACTGCTACGCGGTTGTTGAAGAGGAGAGCGTCGAGACCGAGGTTAAGGCGACCTGTTGTCTCCCATTTCACACCGTCGTTCTCTACGTTACCGATCTGAAGACCCATGAACTTGTCCTGATACTTGATAGCCTCCATGTAGCTCTTTGCTGCATAGTAGTCGATAGCGTCGTTACCTACCTCTTCGTAACCTGCACGGAACTTCAGAGAGTTGATGCCGGGAACCTTGAACCAAGACTCAGAAGAGAGCAACCAAGCTGCCTGAACAGAGGGGAAGATACCCCACTGGAGACCACCGATGCCTACACCGCCGTCAGATTCCTTACCGAAGCGTGAAGATGTCTCCATAGATACAGTACCCTGCAAGAAGTAACGTGTAAGGTAGTTGTAGTCTGCGTTCAAGTACCAAGCGAGGTTTGTCCACTCGTTGTTGTCACCGTTGTCGGTGATGTAGTCGTAGTTGGCAGCGATGTTGGTAGCGTTGTCGTTACCTGAGTTGGCTGCTGAAAGGTAGTTGCCGTCCATCTTGAAGTTGGTGTAACGGAAACCGCCGTAGATGTCGAAGCTGTGGGCACCGAAAGATTTCTTCCATGCAACACGTGTATCACTTGTGATTGCAGCCTCCTTACCGAAGTAAGATGCGAGTGAGTTACCGATGTAACCGAGGTTCTCGGCATAGAAGTGGTACTGTGTGTTGTTGGGAGTTGAACCGTAGGGGAGATAATATTTCTCGCTCATGCGGTGCAATGAGTAGTTGAACAACTCAGAGAACTTGAAGTCGCCGAGTGTGTACTCGGGAGCAAGGCTCAGGGTAAACTGTGTGTACTCCTGGAAGTTCTTGTTCTCGCCGTCGCCATTCTTGAGGATGGTGAGGGGGTTGTAGTATGAGTTGTTTGTGTGGTCTACTGTACGGTCGATACCGAATGCGAATGTGTCAGAGTCGTCGAGAGCCGATGTCTTCTCACCATACTGTGAGAACTTGTAGGGGCTCAAGAAAGGAGACTTGATCATTGCGAGGAAGCCGGGAGAAGAGATGGGGGCTGATGCGTACTCTTCGGGGGCACCATCGTCGAGGAGGTTGCGCTGTACGCGGCTGTAACCGATGTCGAAGCGTGTTGTGAAGTTCTTTGCAAGCTCGATGTCGGTGTTGAAGCGGATGTTCAAACGGTTGAAGTCGTTCTTCTCCAATGTGCTCTCTGCGTTTGTGTAACCGAGAGAGAAGTTGTACATAGCTACTTCGTCACCACCCTCTACGCTGATCTTGTAGTTCTGTGTGAAAGACTCACGATAGATATAGTCTGACCAGTCTGTGTTGTTGTGGTACATGTTGTAGTAGTAGAAATCGGGGTTGCTCTGGAGGAAGTTGAATACCTTCATGTTTGTCTCCATTGTACCGATGAGCTCATTGGCATAAGTACGGTACTGCTCTGCACCCATCAAGTCGGGGAGCTTGGGTGTGAGTGCCACGCCGCCGTAGATGTTGGCTGTGATGCGTGTAGCCATGCTCTTACCACGTTTTGTTGTGATGAGGAGAACACCGTTTGCAGCACGTGCACCGTAGAGAGCTGTCGCATTCTTGAGTACGCGTACATCGGCGATGTCGTTGATGTCGATAGCCGAAAGGATGTTGTTGTATGCACCCATGTGGAGAGCACCTGCATCCTCCTGCATATCGTAGATGACACCGTCAACTACAACCAGGGGCTGTGTGTTTGCGTTGAGAGAGTTGACACCACGGATGAACATGGCAGCACCGATGGCGGGAGTACCCGAACGTGTGATGGTGCGTACATCGGCTCCGAGGTTGTTGGCAATCTCGGCATCCACGGTGAGTGATGAACCAAGACCGATGTCTGCCTTGTTTGTAGCTGTGATGACGATATCCTCGTTGTACTTCTCGCTGAACTTGTCTGTGTAGATATATACATCTATCACCTCGTCGTTGAGTACGGGACGCTGGATGAGTCCGTAACCGGGAGTAGAGAAGTTAAGCAAAGTAACGTATGAGGGGATATTCAAAGTATAGGCACCCTCAGCATTGGTCATGGTAGTAACATTGCTATGTCCTGTACCCTGTACGCGAACACCGGGGAGAGGTTCTTTAGTCGCTGCGTCGTAAACGGTACCGGTAATTTTACGTGCTACAACATACTCGGCAGCAGCCTTGCGTGCCTTAGCAGGAACAGTATCGTTCGCTTCGTTACCGCCTGAAACCATTGCG
Source organism: Bacteroidaceae bacterium (assembly GCA_045578665.1). Taxonomy (GTDB): domain Bacteria; phylum Bacteroidota; class Bacteroidia; order Bacteroidales; family Bacteroidaceae; genus HGM04593. Next base: position 5,910 of record JAZNKR010000012.1, read on the forward strand.
GCTACAGGTGCGGTAGATGACATCAGTACCACCAATGCCACCATTGCTTGCATAATTTGTCGCATATACATAGTTGATTTATTATTTTTCATACTCATAATTCTCTATTATTCTTCATCTTCCTCAACGGGTTCAAGGATGATGCAGTCGAGACGCAATACACGACTTGAAGTTTTATCGGTACGTTTCACATCTGACTTGACCTCAAGAGAAGCATTCATCTGGTTGGTAGGAATACCATACTCTGTGAAGGGGAACTTGATCTTCATAGGCTTTGTGGGATCGTCGGGATCGGGGATGAAGACTGTGTCGATGCGTAAGGGATCGTTCTGGAGACCCTTGACCTCGACAAGTTTGGTCTGCTTGCCGTTATCGCCTGTAGCACGAAGAGTCAGGTTGAAAATGTTAGGAGTAGATGTTGCGGGATCTACACGGCGTGATGCAATGTGAGGGGGAACGAACACAACCTTCACATAGTATGCCGAAGAGAGTGTCTCGGGGAGAGTGAAGATAAGTGAGGGGTTACCTGTACTTGCAAGCGCAGCTACCTCAACATATGTGTTGCCCGAAAGTCTGCCACCCTGTTTGATGATAGAGTCGTGCATTGCAGTGATAGGAACATATGCAACGTTGGGATCTGTACCTGATGTTACAAAGTTGTCCTTGTTCTTCTCGTTACCCTGGTATGTGGGGTTCTCAGCCTCTATCTTGATTGTATCGTGCCAGAGATAGAAGGGAGAGTAGTTGAATACATCCTTCACATAGAATGTACCGTTTGAACACTCGACACCTTCACGTGTTGAAGCATAGATGTCATCCTTAGAGAAGAGACGACGCTTGATGACGTATGTCGACAAGAGTGAGTCGTCGCGCAAACCGTCGCCGTCGTTGTCAACAGCCCATGCAAACTTGTGGGCAGGTGTCTGGTCTCTGTTGCTGAACAATGAGTAGTTCAAGAGAGCTTTGCGGGCATAGAACCATCTCAAAGAGTCTGTGCGGAACTTCTCCTCCTCGCCGAGAGACTCGTCGCAATAGAGGTTGTAGTACTTCTCTGCCTTTGCAGTCCACTCTGTCCATACCTCGTTAGAAGGTACGATTAATGAGTAAGAAGAGTCCTCCATAGAAACGTTACCGATACCTGCTGTGTATTTGTCACCGAATGTGAAGAACCACTGGTTGGAGTTAGAGAATACAGAGTCGAGGTATGTCTTGTTACCCTGAACGGTGGGACCTTCGATACTTGCCCACTCGTCGAACTCACTGACGTTGAATGAGTAGAGGAACTTAGCCACTGAGTCGGCGCCCTCTGCGATTTCGAGGTACTCCCAGAGGTTGAGAGCATAGTTCACTGTACCGCCAATCTTGTGAACAAGACCGTTTTTGGCGGGGATGTTCTTCTCGATAACCTCCATGCCGTCGAATGTGTAGCCATCTTTGTAGTTACCTGCGAAGGGTACCATCTTCTCGTTGAGAAGGAGCATGTAGTTGTCTGCTTTCATTGAGTCAGAAGCTGCAAACTTGTAGTTTGCGATGTGAGACTCCACGAAACGGTTAAGGACTTTGTCGCGGTTTCCTTTCTTGATTTCAGCCAACAGAGAGTCTTTGTTGACAAACTCGTTGACAGGAGCCCACAAGGTGTAAACACGCGACTGGTTGAGCAGTGAGTCGGCGCAACCCAATGAATCTAATACGGCGCAGAAGTTGGAGAGTTGTGCATCGCTCTTGACAATATCAAGGATAGATGTACGGCTCGCATTTGTGCCATTGTCATCGTAATGGTCATCCCAATCCTCGGTGCAGGCAGTGTTGATAAACATTGCACTCAGGACAGCAAGGGCCATCGACATTCCATGTTTTAATTTTCTATTCATATTATTAATAATTTAATTTATTTCGTTAAAATCAATAGCGGTCTTCGGGTACAGTAGGATCGGTTACCACTGCTTTGGGTACAATCTCGAAGTAGTCGTGATGTCCCTGAGAGTTTGTTGCCTGGTCTTCGCGTACATTCTTCATACGGAACCAATGGTCGCCCTTAGCGAGATAGAATGTTCCAAGAACATAACGCATGGGAATACTTGTCTCTCGTGTGTCTGCTCCACCGGCTACCTTGAACGATGCAGGAGCTTTCATCCAGTTACGGTTGTGCATCTCCTTGTCGTTCTCTGCAATCTCAGTCTCGTCAGCCAGCTCGGAATCCTTTATAAAGCCTATAAAGAGTTCGGTCTCGTTGTTTGAGCGGAGGTCCACGGGAATACCTGTGGGTTTGCCGTCGATGTAGAACTGTACTACACTACGGTTGCTGTAACGTGCATAGCCGAAACGCAATTCGTATGTTCCTTCGGGTACATATGGCATTCTGTACTCTATGTCGAAGAGTCCTGAAGCGAGCAGCTCGTCGCCCTGATAGTTGTTCCAGCCGTTTGTACCGGTAAGGTAGTAGTTCTCGCTCAATGTAGAGTTGAACTTGGCTCTTGCAAGATAGCCGTCGGGTATGAAGAACACCTCTATTTTGCTGTCGCGGTTGTACCAACGTATGTTGTTGTTGGTGAGTTCGGGGAACCACGATGCAAAGTCCCAACGCATACGCTCGCGCAAAACGTTACCAGCCATCTCGTCCTCGTTGTAGATGAGAATTCTGCTGATGGGATGGAGACGTCCGTTGAGTGCTTCGTCGATGAACTCAGGCATATACTCGATAGCCTTGCCCGGAGACATTACAACTACATTAAGGTAATTACGCATCTCGTGGTTGAAGAATTTCTTACCCTGATTCTGTGCGTAATTGAGAACAACTTCGGAACCGAACTCCTCGCTTGTCAAGGGGCGTGTTACCTTCACCATTGTGTAGGGCAACATTGTCTCGAAGTAGTCGTAACGGTCGAACTGTGAACCGTACATCATATTCTCTGAATCGTATGAACCTTTATAGTTCTCCATGATGAATCCACCGGGGCCCGTTCCGCTTGCATACTGCAACTGACGGTCGAGTATGTGGTAAGCCACGAACTTGTAGAGCGCATTCTCGGGATGAGTATAGTCGTCGGCATGTTCAGTACCGTACCATTTCTGGCAAAGTGTTATCAAGTCCTCTTCGTTGTTTATTCCGTAGAGTTTGAACACGGAGTCGGGCTCGACAAACATTGTGTACTTGAACTTCTTGCCACCGGGATAGTAGCACTTTCCTCTGTGGCTGGTCGAGTTGATATAATCCGATGAGAAGCTCTGTCCGCAGACATCACTGTTTGCATACTCTGCATCCTCTGTCAATCGCATAGCCGAGTCGAGTTCTGTCATGTCAAGAATCTTTGTCCAAATGGCAAAATAGTCGTCCATCGACGAGAGGAGGTCGGGAAGAAGTGCGGTCGAGGGATTCAACACAGCGTCCAATGTCTGCATTACACCGTTCTCGAGCTCCACGTCGCTCTCAATGATTCTTGCGTTGTTGTTAAGCAGCGGACGAACCACTGATGTAACAGAGTCAACAGTCCAAACCATTGTTATGAAGCGGTCGTTCATATTGGGGCTGGGGAAAGAACCTTCGGAAAGGTCTATCGTCAGATATGCCCTTTCCAGAAGGTGGTTCTTTGCTATCTCGGTGCACATAGAGTCGGACAACTCCTCGAGCAGGGGTGAATGCACTCCTGTATCACGGAAGTCTTTAGGGTCCAACTCGCCGCTTTCCAGCTTGGCAAGGTCGCTATGATAGATAGAGTCCTGCTCGAAGAGGAAACGAGATATGGCATCGTTTGTGGGTGCGAAACATGTATAGTGTCCGTATGTCGAGAGCAGATGTCTCACACTACCCGACTCGCTGCGTCCTATGTGCGCGTGGTCGAGGATGTAGAGGTAGCTACTGTAGATGTCCGAACGGTTCTCCATGTAATCGATGAGAGTTTCACCCGTAAACGTATAACGGTTCGATTCATCAATGTCTTCAGTACATCCGGCTGTGCAAAGCACAACACATGCCGACAAGCCTGTGAGGAACTTGCCTAATGTCTTATCGAGAATGCGTCCGAATATGTTATTTGTGTACGACATAATGATCTTTTGTCTTTAACTTATTAATTCTTATCCTCGGGGTTTGAGGGGTCTACTATGATTCCGCGGGGAACGATTTCGAGGTAGTTGTGCATGAACTCGGCAACTGTGTTGCCACCCTCCATCACATTCTTGAAACGGATCCAGTGGTCGCCCTCTGTGAGGTTGAATGTACCGAGAATGAGGCGTGCAGCTGTCTCGGCGTCGCGCAAGGGGGTGGTACCGTCACCTACGAATGCCGAAGCAGGACCCTTCATCCAACCGCGGTTACGACGTGCTTTGTCGTCCTCGTCGATTGCCTCGGGATCGCCGAGTCTCTTGTCGGTGATGAATGCGAAACGCTGTTTCACAAGCTGGCTTGCACTCTCTGTACGGAGGTCAACGGGGATACCTGCTACCTTACCGTCCACATAGGTCTGAGCAACACCACGTGAGTCGCAGAGACATGTTCCGAGACGGAGCTCGTATGTTCCTGCGGGAACGTGGGGGATACGGTACTCAAAGTCGTACATACCGGCTGTGATGACTTCGTCACCCTGATAGTCGGACCATGAGTTGGTGTAACCGTAGTGGGGACAGAGGTAGTACATGTGCGACTGTGACGAGTTGAACTTGATGCGCTCACAATAGCCGTCGGGAATCATGTGGTGCTGTGTCTTTGTCAAGTCGTTGTTGACCCAACGGATGCTGTTGTTTGTAAGCTCGGGGAAGAAAGCAGCGAAGTTGATACGAATACGCTCGTTGAGGATATTGCCCTTCATCTCGTTATCGTTGTAGATGACGATTTTGTCAACGGGGTAAAGGATACCGTTGATAGCCTCCTGCTTGAAGTCGAATGTAGAATCAACAACCTGCTTGAAATCGGCAACTGTGTATACGCGTACGTTCATGTGGTTACGCATATCGGGGTTGCGGAAGCGTGCTCCTTTGTCCTGGGCATAGTTCAATACTATCTGGTTTGTAAGCTCGGGATAGTATGACTCAGAGTAGGGTTTGGTACACTTGATGAGCTTACCGTTGCCGAGAAGTGTCTCGTAGTACTCATAGCGGTCGATACCGTACTCTGCACCGTTCTGCTTCTCAGAGTCGAATGATGTCTTGCTGATTTTGATATTGTCCTGTACGAAACCTCCCGAGTACTGCAACTGACGGTCGATGATGTGGTATGCCATCAGACGATACAAGGGGTTGTCGGGGCTTGTAAAGTCGTCGTAGTTGGGTGTACCCTCGTGGTATGTTGCACCGTACCACTCGTTTGCAAACGCAACAAGGTCATCGAAAGTCTTGATGTTATACTTCTCGCGGAGAATAACGTCGGGCACTGCAAGAAGTGTGAACTTCACGTAGTGTGTTTCGGGAACAAGTGCGGGGAGGGCACCACTTGCCTGCCATTCGCGGGGGAAATGGTCGCCGTAGTTCCAGTTGCAAGAGGGGTCTGTAGCGGGAATGTCGCGGTGTGTCTCGCGGATGCGCTCGTCGATGCGTGTTGCAAACATAGCCTCGGAATAGAGACTGAAGACCTCTTCGTAGCTTTTGAGAAGGTCGGGCAACTGCGCTGTCGAGGGGCTGAGTACGCGGTCGATTACCTGAATGATACCGTTCTCCACTTCTGTGTCAGAGTCGAGTATGGTAGAGCTGTCGTTGAGTTTTATGGATACGTTGCCTGTTACGGTATCTGCCACCCAGTAGAGTGTGATGTAACGGTCATTGAGGTTGGGAGAGGGGAATGCACCTTCGGCGAGGTCTATGGTGAGATAGCCCTCTTCGAGGATGTGGTTCTTTGCAATTTCACAACACATTGAGTCGCTCAGGTCCTCGAGATAGGGTGAGTGGATACCTGTGTCGTGGAAATCCTTGGGATCGATGAGTCCTGCATCGAGCTTTGCCTTTTCTGCCCAATAGATTGAGTCCTGTTCGAAAAGGTGACGCTGTACTGCGGCATTGGTAGGTGCGAAGCAGGTGTAGTTTCCGTATGTCGAAAGCAGGTGCTTCACTGTACCGGCATTGTTGCGACCAATGGTGGCTCTGTTGAGGATGCTGATGAAGTCGCTGAACACATCGGAACGGTTCTCGAGATAGTCGATTACAGTCTCGCCGGTGAATGTGTAGCGGTTGGACTGGTCGATATCATCCGAACAGCTCTGTGTGGCAACTCCTGTGAAACAGAGGGCTGCTGCCGAGAGGGCTCCTATGAATTTTCTGAATATTGTATTCTTAAATGTCATAATTTCTGTTTTTATGCTCATTCTTATTCAACTGATGAACTTTATCGTCCCTGCCGGGACCGGATGCCCCGGCAGGATTACGATATTTTAGTTCTGTTCTATTGAATTGCTGTTTTCGAATGCAGGATTCTGTTTAAGCAGCGGGTTCAACTTCAACTCTCTTTCGTAGATGGGGCAGAAGAGTGAGTTGATCGATGCCATCTTGCTCTGTACCGCACCTGCGTTGCTGTCGAGTTTCTTGGTGATAAGCTCGAGGATGCTCTTTGTGCTACCCTCGATAAGAGCCTTCTGTACAAGGTCGTACCAACGTTTGCCCTCGAATGTGAGTTCGCGGAGACGCTCGTCGAGTACAAGGTTCTTCATCTGTTCCTGTGAGCTGTACTCGTCGAACCTGAGTGTGTCGCGCTCGTTGATGAGTGAACGTCTGTTCACGCTCTGCACAAGTGCAAATGCCTTGCTGAGGTCGTCTGCCTCGGTGTTGCGGTGTGCAAGTGCCTGGGCCTTCATGAGCATGACGTCTGTCTTGCGGTAGATGATCCAGTTTGCAGCACAGTTGCTGCTGGTGTGCCAGAATGATGCGTTGGCGTCACCATTGAGGGGTGATCTTCTTGCTGCATACTTGGCAATTGTGTATGTAGTCTTGTCGTCTGTACCTGCCTTAAGGGGCGCGTTGGTGAAGGCGAAGAGACGTACGTCATTCTCACCATAGAGTGTCTGTGTGATGGGAGCCTTGGAGGGAGCAATGAAATCACCTGTTGTGGCACTGTAACCATAGAAACCTGTTACTGCCGAGTTGATGTTTGTATTGCCGTCGAAGTCGAGCTCGAAGATTGACTCTGTTGAGTATTCGCTACCGAAAATCTGGTTATATGCATTAGATTCCATCTGAGCCTTGTTTGTCTCGTTGGTGATGAGGAAGTAGGGGTTCTTTGTACCGGGACCTATTTCGGTCATCTGCTCGTTTCTCTTCTCAAACATCTCTATCATCTCGCGCTGCATGGGCTCTATTACAGAGTCGCAGTTCTCGATAGCCTTGGTGTAGTACTCCAACACTTTTGCCGAAGGTGTCTCGCTACCCTCTTCGTACTGTGTGAATGCTGCACGCCAGAGGTTCACGTCTGCCATCATTGCATATACTGCGTTGCGTGTGATGCGACCATAGTTGTAATCGTCGTATGTGAAACCGCCCTTCTTCATTACGAGACCCGATGCACGGTCGAGGTCGACCATGATGCTGTCGAGTACTTCGAGGGGAGCAAGCTGGGGATAGACCATCTCCTGCTCGTCGGCATCCTTTGCTTCGAGTGCCAAAGGTATGTCGCGGAATGAGCGTACAAGGTAGAAGTGGCAGAGTGCGCGGAGTGCGTAAGCCTCACCCATAACTACCTCGAGGTCGCCCTGTGTGAAGTCGGGGTCCTCTTCCATTACGCCGGGAGCGTACTTGATGAGCATGTTACAGTAGTTGATTGTCTGATAGAATACAGCCCAATCGAAGTAACCGTTTGTTTCGAGAAGGTTTGCCTCAACAATGTATTTGAGGTCGGTTGAAGCGCTTGTACGTGTAACCATGTTGTCGGCACGCAACTCGCCCCATATCATCATTCTCTTGATGGTATTCTCATTTACCATGTTCTTATAACAGGTAGCCAACATACCGTTGACGTCCTCTGCGGTTTTCCAATAGTTCTCCAAAATCACGGAGTTGGTAGGATAGATGGTCAAGTAGTCCGTACATGATGTCATCAAGCTTGAGCATCCGAGGACAATTGCCATAACCGCTGCACCTAATATATTTTTTATTCTTTTCATATTTCGCTAATTTTAGAAACCAATTGTAAGACCGATTGTATATGAACGTGAACGGGGTGTTTTAGACTGGTCCTCGGCACGTCCCCAACCTCCAAGACCGATTTCGGGATCGAGACCTGTGTACTTAGACCAGAAGCAGAGGTTGTCTGCAGATGCGTACATGTTCAAAGTCTGGAGACCGTAACGCTTCAGCCAGTTGGGCTCGAAGTTGTATGAGAGCTGGAGGTAAGAGAGACGCAAGTATGATGCATCCTCTACGTAGCGGTCGCTACCCAACCAGTTGTAACCTGTGTTGTAGAGTGCGCGGGGAATCTCTGTGATGTCGCCCTCTTTACGCCAACGCCAGTTTACTGCGATGCTCTGGTTGTCGTTTGAGTGCATGTTCTCTACCTTCATACGTGCTGTGTTCATTACGTCGATGTCGTAACGGTATGTGAAGTTTGCCTTCAATGAGAGACGCTTGTACTGGAATGTCAGACCGAAACCACCTTGTGCTTTGGGGTTTGAGTTTCCGAGGTAAACGAGGTCGAGCTCGTTGATGTTACCGTCGAAGTTGATATCTTCGTAGATGGCATCACCACCCTTGAATGCGTATGCGTATGTACCTGACTCAGTGTCGTAGTTGTAAACCATCTGCTTGGGTGTGCCGTCTGCATTGTAAACGACTTTACCCTCAGCATCGTACACGATAGGACATGTACCGTTGCGTCCTGCAGCTGCCTCTGAGAGTGCTTTCTCCCAGTTCTTGTAGCTGTAGCGGTAAACACCTTTGTAACGGAAACCGTAGATTGAACCCAAGGGGTTACCTACCTGAATACGTCCGAGGAATGTACCGTTCTTGAAGTCGTAGTCGGGGTTGTTATTGTCGAGCACTGATTTCTCCATTGCCTCAACTGTGTTGAAGTTCTGACCGATGTTGAAATATGCGCTTACTGTGAAGTCTTTTACCAACTTGATCTTGGCGGTGCTTACGTTCAACTCCCATCCCTTGTTGCGGAGCTCACCTGTGTTCTTGTAACGGAGTTCGGTGTAACCTGTTGTCGAGGGGATGCTGTAGTTGTTCATGAGCTGGTCGCTTGTGGTGTTGTCGTAGTAGTTGAACGAACCTGTGATGAGGCTGTTGAAGAACTCGAAGTCTGAACCGAGGTTGAACTCTTTCTTCTTCTCCCAACGGAGTGTTGTAAGACGCATACCACCGGGAACGAACGCTGTCATGTTCATGTATGAACCGGAGGGGGTATAGGTAGAGTACATGAGGTAGTCCTGACTGGGAGCCGAACCTGACCAACCGTAACCGGGACGGATTGACAACATGTTCAACCATTTCTCTGACCACTTCATCCAGGGCTCGTCGCTGATGTTCCAACGTCCTGAAATTGCGGGGAAGAAGCCCCACTTGTTGTCCTTACCGAACTTGGTGTTACCCTCGGCACGGATTGTGAAACCGAGTGAGTACTTCGACTTGTATGAGTAGTGGCTCTGGTATGCAAATGACATTGAGCGCCACTCACCTGTTGAGGTACCTGCCTCTGTGAGGTATGAACCGATTGTTGTAGATGTGATGTTTCCTGTGGGAAGACCGTAGGTTGTCTCCTGCTGCTCGGAGCTGGTACCCGAGTAGAGCTCGTACTGTGCGGTCATTGTGAGGAAGTGGTCACTGTTCTCGAAGTGGGGTGTGAAGATAAGGTTGTGGCGTGTGGTGAACTGCAATGATTTGTAGTCCTTCATCCACGAACGGTTAACCTGGTCGTTTGTCCAGTCCTTTGTGATGAGAGCCGAAGGCATGAAGCTTGTCTCTGTGAAGGTGTTTGCGTGCATGTTTACCATACCACGGTACTTCAACTGTGTCTCGTCGTCCTCAAGACCGAGGAGGTTGTACTCCAATGTCAACTGAGGTGTGATTGAGTATGTCTCCTCGTCGTTGCGTGCGAGGTTGGCTACTCCTACGGGGTTCTGTGTATCCTTCTGGTTGCCGTCGAAGATACCGTTTGCATTCTGGAGCATCTGGTAGTATTCGGGTGTGTTGTTACCGAAACGGTCCTGAGCATAGATTGCCATGTTGGGCATGATGATCTGTGAGATACCGAGGATGTTGTTACCGTAGTTCTTTCTGTTGTTTGTGTATGTGAAAGAGAAGTCGGATACAACCTTGATACGGTCTGATACATAGTAGTCGAGAGCCATTGTGGTTGTGTAACGGTCGAGCAACTGACGGATGATGGTACCTGTCTCGTTGTAGTAACCGCCTGAGATACGGAAGGTTGCCTTCTCACCACCACCGTAGAGCGAGATGTTGTGCTCGTTGGTGTAACCGTGCTTTGATACGGCGTCTACCCAATCGGTGTTCTCGTTGTAGTTCTCGTACTGTGCGAAGTTGGGGTTGTAGTTCAACTCTTCTACATCGCCGATAGATGCCTGCTGCTTGGGGTTGAAGTGAGACTCCTTGAGCAACATGGTGTAGTCGTCACCACTGAGGAGGCTAAGACCGTTGGGAATCCATTTGTCCTTGAAACGGTAGCTGTACTGGACACGTGTCTTACCACGTGCACCACGTTTTGTCTTGATCTTGATGACACCGTTCGCACCGCGTGAACCCCAGATGGCGCAGGCTGATGCGTCCTTCAATACCTCGATTGACTCGATGTCGTCGGGGTTGACTGTAAGCAACTGTGCGAATGACTCCTGGTTGGCATCCTCAAATGAGAAGTTTTCACCGGTAGGCATCTCGAAGATGTTGTCGTTAACGACGATCAAAGGCTGGGCGTTACCGTTGATTGATGAGGTACCGCGAAGACGCATTGTTGTACCCGAACCAAGGTCACCTGAGTTGAATGTGATGTCGAGACCGGCAATCTGTCCCTGAAGTGCCTCGTCGACTGATGCGAATGAGAGACCTTCCATCTCGGACATGCTGAACTTCTGTGTTGCCTGTGATACCTCACGTGAGAGAATGTCGAGGGCACCTGACTGTGTACGGGGCTTTGCTTCGATAACAACCTCCTCCATCATGTTGTCCTCTACCATCTTTACATTGAACACTGTGCGTGAACCAATCTCGAGAACCTGTGTCTTATATCCGATATAAGAGATTTCGAGTCGGTTACTTGTGTTCTTTACAACCATACTGAAGTTACCCTCCATATCGGTTACGGCAGCCTCGATAATACGGTTGGTCTTGTCGCGCTCGGTAACGTTTACCATCATGAGCGGACCTTCGGAATCACTTGAAATGTTTCCGGAAATTCTCGCAGTCTTCTGTGCAAATGCAGTTCCTACGCAGCAACAGAGAAGGAGAAATAATAAATGTTTTATCTTTATCATAGCGGTTATCTCTTTACTTATTTAATAGGTTGACCATCGGGGCCTACGGTAACTATCGAGTCGGGGAACATTACGTTTCCGAGTGTATCGAGACCGAGTGCTACACCGTCCCAATTGATGAAGTTACCCTCTTCGTTGATGAGGAAGCCGTCTTCTGTGATAAGAATCTTGGCTGTGTCTGCACGATATACATAATCCTCGCGTGACATTGCTGTCCACTCAGATTCGGGTTTCTTCTTCATGATGTAACCTGTCTTCTGGTATACTTCGCCCTCAGCTGTTTCGAAGAGCATGCTGTTGCGGTAACCGATGAGGTATTTCTGCTTGTCGGCACCTACCTCAATCTCGTCTACGAGCTCACCGTCTGTTGCGTAACGACGGAAGCGACCATCATAACCGATAACACCTGAGTTGTAGAGAGCCTTGTCGATCTGGTGGATTACTGCAAATGATGAGGTTGAGATACCTGATGCCTTCTGTGCGCTTGAACCTTTAACAAGGAGGTCGCGTGCAAGAACGTTCCATGTCTCGCCCTCTTTGCCATCTTCGTTCATTACGTATGCGATGTTGCCCATGTTGTCCTTGACAGAGATTGTTGCCTTGCCGGTTGTGGGGTTGGGGCGTGTCTTGATGATTGTCTCGAAGAATCGTCCTGTCGCATCGTCGATTGCTGCTGTCTCGTAGCGTACTGTGTCGTACTTGACACCTGCTGAGAGAACTGAGAAGGGAAGATTGTCAACGTAAACGGCGTTATCCTGGAAGTGGTAACGTACGAACTTGTTGATAAGGCGGAGTGCTGATGCTACACGACCTACATTGCCCTCGGCGAGCTCTGCCTCAACCTGCTCCCATGTGGGAAGACCGAGTGCGTAAGCTGCCTCGATTGATGCGTTTGTAGGAACGTATACAGAGTAGTGGTATGTGCTGAAGAAGGGCACTGCATAGTCCAAAGGATGCTCGTTACCTGATGCAGGTTTGTAGAATACTGCATATTTCTTGAGTGAGTCGGTTGTTACCTTTGCTATGTCTGTTGCCAAGGGGAATGTCTTCAGGAGGAAGTCGCCCCAGTTGTCGGGACCGTTACAGAGATCAAGGAATGCGCTGAAAGGACCGTCTGCTCCTCCGTTCTTTGACATGAGGAAGTTAACTGATTTTGTGGGAGGTGATACTACACCTGAAGGTCTTGTGGGATCCTCTGAATATGTACAGTATGTGATACCGTTCTTCTCGGGGAAGCGCTGCTTAACTGCGATTTCTGTACCGTTCTCAATCTGCTCACCACCGTAGAACTTGATACCCTCCTCGTTGCGTGCTGTTACTTTACATTTTACTGTACCGTAACCCTTTGTGAGGTAGTACTGGTTGCCTGACTCGATTGAGTCTACTATAATAAGGTACTCCATGAGGTCGTGCAGACGGTTACCCATTGCGCTACCCTCTGTGAGTGATGTTGTCAATGCCTCTGTACCTACTGAGTCGAGGATTTCGTATGTAACGGGGTCGAACTCGTATTTGTCTGCCCAAACACCGTCTGACTTGTCGCTGGCTTTCTTACGTCCGTACTTGAACTTCCATGCGAGGGGCTGGCCGCTCTGCAATGAAGAGGGATCGAAGTAAACGAAGTATTCGTCATCGGGAACGAGGAAGCTGAAGTATGAGTCCATAGCCAAGAGGTATGAATCATAGTCGAGGTCGTTGATGACGCGGTTCATGATACGCATGTTCTGCATGATAAGGGGAGGTGTCATAACCGCCTGGTATTTTGCAGGACCGAATACATTATTTAATATATATATAACACCGTTGTTGGCGAGTACGCACTCTTCAACGTCTGCGGGTGTGATACCCATGGGGTCACGGGCGTCGTTTGTAACCTTGTCGAACTTGCTGGGTACGTTAGATACGAACGAGTTCTTCATAAGGTTGGCAAGGAATGCCTGTACGATATCCAAGGGGATTGAGTCGAGACAGGGTGCGATTGACATATAGTTGTTGATGTCGATTGCATCGTAGTCGGCAGGAGCTGCATAACGCTCTACGATTGAAGAACCGATACCGTAAACCTCCTTCTGCTGAGGTGTGAGCTCGTCTGATGTAACGCCCTGCTTAGAGAGGGGTGCAAAGAAGCGGAATACCATCTCGTCCTTGGGAACAAGTATTGCTGCCATGTCTGCCTCTTTGGCGCTTGAACCTGCAACCTGTGTAAAACCGGGGTCGAAGGGAAGGATGATGTTGTTGAAGCTCTGCTCTTTCTCGTCGTCGTCTACGAATGTAGATGCGTCCTTGATTGAGTACTTCATATTATATATACGCTCATCGTTGTCGGCATCGCCATAGTGGTAGATACGGTTGTACTCTGCTGTTGTAGCTGCATCGTAAACGGGATATGCAAAACGGTCGAGCATGCGGCTGAAGAGCTGTGTGTTGGGGTTCTCGCGGAGCTCCTGTGCCATATCTGCGGGAGGTACGAGCACGCTGTCCATGCGGTAGATGTAACCGTTCTTACATGTGATTGTCAATGTGTCGTCTGTAAAATCGCCGTAGTCGATTCCGCTTGCAAGCACCTTGTTGCCATAGATGAACGCCTCGGTACCTGTGCGGCTCTTCTCGAAGTTGAAGAAGATGTCGAAGTCTGAATCGACAACGCTGTTTGTGGTGAGGTACTCATGGAGGAAGTGTACCATCATGGGGTCTGATGCACCTGATACGATGCGGACACCCTTACCCTCGTTGGCAGCGCGGAAGCGATCGAAGAACTTGTTGTTCTGGGGAAGACGGAAGCCCTTTGCTGTGTTTTCGTCGTCGGTGTAGAAAGGCACTGTATCGAGCTTTGATGCCGATGTTGTACGGCGCAAGCAGCTACCTTCTACGGGAGGATCACCCTCGCGGCTTGAAAGCATATCGAGAAGATAAGCATTGTCAAGCATTGCATTGTAAAGAATAATCTTCTTCTGTGCATCAGAGAGGTCTTCGTAGCACTCTACGCCCCAATCGTTGTTTGCAAAGAATTTTTCGAAAGCCGCGTCATCGGCGATAAAGAGAGTTTTACTACCTGTACGTGCAAGGATGTCCTTGAGGTCCAAATCCTCAATGATACGTACATAGTTCCGATAGGTGCGTTCCCCGCTTTCCTCGTTGAGGAAATCGTAAATACTGGAACCCAGCCAAGACGGTTCGCTGTCGTCGTACTTGTATTCGTCGAGTTCGTCGAAACAAGACTGGAACAAGCCGCCTGTAACAAGCGCACACATTGCGATAAGTGCGCAGCTAAATTTACTTAAGCAGTTTTTAAACATAAATATAAATTTTATAAATAATTAAATTTTTTCAACGTGCGTTTTAAATAACTTACACTTGACAGTATAGTCTTTGTAATGTGCAAAAATAACTCTTTTATGGTAATGTTCAAATTTATTCTGCAATTTTTCGTGTTAAAGAGTAAAATTTTACATTTTAAAGTTTAAAAACAGCTATTTTTTGAAAAGATTTATTTCCAAAGGGGCTTTTTGGGCGTTTTTTGCTTTTAACAATTAAATGTTAAATTTCATACTTTGATATTTATTTTTTAACAATTGGAAAATGGGGATTTTAAGCGGAGGAGCAGAGTTATTTTATTGTAATTATTCTTAATTTTATTTAAATCTTGCGGTTTAGGTGGGGATTTGCGGGTGAGGAAGGGCGGGAAGGGCAAAAAAAGGGCGGCAAGGGCGACAAGGGCGACAAGGGCAAAAAGGGAGGCGGTTTATTGCGCGAATGTTTTGCAACTTTCGAGGACAAAAAAAACGGACGCTGACGCGTCCGTTAAATAATATGCTGCAGTTGATTTATTTCTTGCAGTTGTCTGAGTATGTTGCTTTTGTGGCTTCGCCGGCAAGGACGTCGGCTGCTTCGTAGGGGGTGAATTTCACCGGTTCTATGGTGAACTCGGGACGGTTGAAGGACTTTTCGAAGAGAGGATAGAAGTCGGGGGAATTCTGGGGCAGGACAAATGCTTTGGCTGTTCGTCCGCCGGGCTCTACATGTGCCATGTAGACACGTGTGTAGTTTGTATCGTCGCGACGGCTGGAGAACATTATCCACTTGCCGTTACTGCTCCATGAGGGATAGCTCTCTGCCTCTGCCGAGTTGGCATTGCGGAGCACTTCCCACCTTCTTGTCGAGAGATCCATCATGCAGATGTCGGCATCGCTGTGCCACACATGGAAGCATCCGTAGGAACCGAGCGCAAAGAGCAGATATTTTCCATCGGGAGAGACGCGGGGAAGTGTTGCGCTCTTGCCCATACGCGCTGCCGCAAGGATGGTGTCGGGCTCGCCGAATTCGAATGTTTCGGGATTCCACGGACGGCTAAGAATGTCGTATTTTATCTCGTTGTAGCGGGCTATCTCGTTCTGGCTGTAGGTCCTTGTGGTATCTGTTATCTCAAAATGTGCCGAACAGTAGTAGAGTGTGCGACCGTCTGCCGACCACCAGGGGAAGACTTCGAGGTCGGTCTTGCCGTTGGAGATATGAGATACCTTGTTGTTCAACGGGTTATAGAGTATGATGTCGCTCTCCACATCCTGCACCTCTACCTTGTCGGGGTGGGCTGTGTGGAACACCTGACCTGTATGGTTCACCGAGTAGGCGACAACGTCGTAGACGGGATTGAATGCAGGATAGACACCGGCTGAGATTGTGGAGTCGGTCTTGAGGTCGATTTTGCGCATCTCGCCGTTGTGGACAAAGAGTGTTCCTCCAAGATACTGACGGGCATGGAACTGCATATTGTCGGTCTTGAAGTTCTTGTATGCGTGGCAGTTGATGCACTGTCCCTGTTGCTCGGTGGCAAGGAGCATATTGCTGAATATTACCTTTTCGTCGAAAGAGGTGAGGTCGCGCTGCATGATTTCAAGTTTCTCGTATGCCACATACGAAGGGGGTATGAGACGATAGGAGAGGTAGCGGTCGATGGAGTCGGGGGAGAGGGTGATGTAGAAGGGGCGGTCGGCATGCCATTTGCCTGTCTTCTCGTAGAAGACCTCTACCTTCAGTTTGGAGGTCTTCTTGACATCTGCGGTGAGACGGCGCCACTCCTCAAGGGAGGGGATAACGCTCCTGCCCGAAAGCAACAGCTCTTTCTTCTCGTCCAGGGTACTGAAACGGGTTACGAACGAAGTTGCTCCCTTCTCTCTGATTTCGAATGTAAGAGGGGCTATGTTGCAGGGGACTGTTACACCTTTATAGTCGGGGTAGATAAGCGGTTGTTTCTTGCTTGCCACAGGTGATTCGGGAACCGATGGTGCTCCGCAGGAGACGATTCCCATGATTGCTACAATCGTCGGCAGCAGTATGGATATATATTTTCTCATAATCATTTGGTCTATCAGTTACTTTTAATGTCGCGGATGAAGAAATAGAAATACCAATAGGTGTCGTCGAAGCCTTTATCCTTGAAGTATGGCGCCATCTGCTCTTCCGTCATGCCTTTGTACTTCTTCGAAAGATCCATGAATTCTTTGAAACGGCGTCGGATATTGTCATCGAATTTGAATTTGGAGATATCGGCGCGACGGTCGATATTTCCGTAGAGCATCAGAGCCTCTTGGTAGTGGGTGGGTATCCTGAAGTTTCTGTGGTTGTTGAGATAACCGACGATTGCATTCCAGAAGAGCTGGGTATCCTTGCGTATGAGGGAGTGCATGAGAGCCGCCTCTGTGCAGATGGGGGTGGGATTGACAAAGAGCGGTGAGGTCATGGCACTCAGGAGGTATGCCTCCACGTATGAATCGTCGACATCGAGCGTGTTCTTGTAGCCGAACATCTGACGGGGCACTGCGTACTCGGGCATACGTTCTATGCTCTGGGGCTTCTCTATAAGTGCCTCGCACTTCTCTGCCCAGCCTTTGTGGAAGAGTGTCTTCTTGAGGATGTTGATGTATCGGCTTGCAAGCTTGTACTCCCCTACTGCTATCATGGAGCGGACGGCATGCTTGAGATACTCTACCTTCCAGCCATACTCGACTCCGTCCTCTACACACCAACGGTAGCAGAAGCTGAAGCGTCCGTATTGGAAATATGCCATCTTGCCTCCTGTCTGGCAGAGACGGACACTGACGGGAGCATTCATGGTTGCCGAGCCGTCGGGCATCTTGAACATCTCTTCGCCGGCACGGCCTGTGCGCAGGAGGGCGATATTTCGGTTCATCACCACAAGGCGGGTGGGTGTGCCGCTCACATTTCCGAGTTCTATGACACGTTTCCAGTCTTCGTCCCACATTGCTTCGTTCTGTGCAATTTCGGCACGGAAATTCTCGTCGGCATACCAAAATCCCCATGAGAAGCCGAATACGAAGAGCAGAAGAAGTGTCTGCACAACAGCATAGCGGATGTCAAAGAGTCGGCTTGCCTTAGAACCGCTGAAGATTGCAAAGAGGAGCATTGCAACGAAAAGCAGGAGATAGGGTACCCACATGGGCCATATTACGCTTGCGAACCACGAATCGCCAAGCAGAGACCACTGGTAGGCGGGAACTCCTGCAAGATACATAAGGGGCAACGAGGTGCTGGTGTATCTGTAGAAGAAGAGGGCGGGAAGAGCCGCCACAATGGCTATGGCAAGGAGGAGAAGCAGAGCCGGGAGTGCCTTGCCTTTGCCTTCGCGCATTGCTGTCGAGAATGTCATCACCGACATAAGTAGCACTCCTGCAAGGGAATAGATTCCGAAGAAGGGGTAACATGCCGCCCATGCTGCCACAAGAATGAATTTTGCCCACATGGGGAGTTTCTTGCATGCCCACATGGCAAGAAGTATCAGCAGAGTACCCAACAGAATCACATAGTAGAATCCCGGTGTCTTGATGTAATATATCCAATATCCCATTTGGGTGTTTGTTGCCAAGAGCATCACCACGGGTATCAGTGCCAGGAATGACCAGCGGACAGGAATGTCAAATACTTTCTTCACAAGCAGATAGACTGCATAGAGCATTGCCACATATATGGCTGCCCCCAAGAAGGGGAAGTAAAAGAACTGCACAAGGAAAGCTCCTATGTATGAGACCAGACCTGCCGGGGCGCTCATGGTTTCATTGAAGAAGAGTTCTGTCTGCAAAAAGAGCGACAAATCCTGAATGCGATAGAGTTGCGAGGATTCGAATAGCGAGAGCAGTGCCCACAACGCTACAAACAGGAAGATTACTGTGCGGTTGATGTTCCGTTCAGAAAAAAAGGGACTTTTCTTCTTTGTTTGTCCTGCATTGTTTTCAGCCTCCGCTATCGCGGGGTTTTTACTTTCTTTCATATTTTGTGTTTATATTTCTTATCACTTTGTGTTACATACTCCCCTTTGCAAAAAGAGAGGAATATGTCTACAAAAAAACAAAGTTGCAATATTATTTTAAATATTGCAACTCTTTTATAAGAAACTGTTTAAATTTTATTGGTTTTTTCCAAATCAAAGCCGCGCAGAGCGAGAGAGCAGGTAGTGGTCGAGGATGACCAACGCTGCCATTGACTCGACTACCGGCACAGCACGGGGAACAACGCAGGGGTCGTGCCGTCCGCGTGCGGAGATGACGGTATCCTTGCCGTCGACACCGACGGTAGGCTGCTCGCGCAGGATTGTTGCCACCGGCTTGAATGCCACGCGGAAATAGATGTCCTGCCCGTTGGAGATTCCTCCCTGGATGCCGCCACTGTGGTTGGTGCGGGTGTTTATGGTGCCATTGTCGTCGTAAAAGATGTCGTTCTGCTGCGAACCTCTGCCCGTTACAGACGCAAAGCCGTCGCCATAGTCGAATCCTTTGGCGGCATTTATTGTGAGCATGGCATGTGCCAACGACGAAGAGAGTTTGTTGTAGAGCGGCGCTCCAAGCCCTGCCGGCACACCTTTTGCCACGCAGGTTACTACACCGCCGATTGTATCGCCCTCGCGCTTCACGTCGAGGATGAGCTGCTGCATTGCCTCTGCCTTTTCTGCATCGGGGCAACGCACTATGTTGCTCTCGACGAGTGAGAGGTCATACTCCTTATAGCTCTTTTCGAGCACTATGCCACCCACCTGCGAGGTGTATGCCTGCACACTGATGCCCAGCTGCCTGAGTGCCAACTTTGCCAGCGCTCCGGCGCATACGCGCACAGCTGTCTCTCTTGCCGATGAACGGCCGCCACCACGATGGTCGCGGACGCCATACTTCACTGCGTAGGTGTAGTCGGCATGGGAGGGACGGAAAGCATCGCGCAGATTGTCGTAGTCGCCACTACGGTTGTTGGTGTTGCGTATGATGAAGCCGATGGAGGTACCGGTTGTCCTGCCCTCGAAGATTCCCGAGAGGAACTCCACCTCGTCTGCCTCGTTGCGGGCTGTCGTAACCACGCTCTGACCGGGGCGACGGCGACGCATCTCGCTGCGTATGAACTCTTCATCGACAACTACTCCCGAGGGGAAGCCGTCGATAACTCCGCCTATTGCAACACCGTGCGACTCGCCGAAAGTGGTGAGCCGCAACACTGTTCCTATTGTGTTCATATTCTTCTACAATGTGGTATCAATGGCATCCTCCGCAGCCCTCTTCGCAACCGTCGCCGCAACTGCCGCCGCTACATCCGCCGCAACCGCATCCGCAGGAGGGCTTGAGGGAATCGAGGAATTTGTTGACCTCTTTTTCTGTTGCGGGGCGCGCCTCAACGATGGTGCCGACGAACTGAAGGTCGCACCCTGCAAGGGGGTGGTTGAAGTCCATCACCACCTTCATGGGGGTAACCTCCTTAACTGTTCCGAGGATGGGTGAGCCGTCGCTGCGCATCATCTCCACGATGTTTCCGTTGAAGATGTGTGCCGAGTCGAACTTGCCGTCGATGGTGAAGACCTCGCGGTCGAATTCCTGCACATGCTCGGGGTCGTACTCGCCATATGCTTCGGCAAAAGGTATCACAAAGTCGAATGTGTCGCCCTTCTTCAGATCCTTGAGGTTGTTCTCAAATGTATCGAGTGTGAAGTTTACGCCTGTGATGAATGAAAAGGGTTGTTCGCGTGTTGCCTTTTCTATCTCTTCGGCAATGCCGTCGCGATGAGAAATCAATTCGTATGCCACGCGGAGGTACTGATGTTTTGTTTCCATGATTGTTATTTATATTCGTTATTTATAATCGTTCAACAGTTCGGGGGTATAGTTCCCGATGTATGTGGCGTGCGAAGCCACCACTGCCTCTGCCATTGCTGTGAAGCTACGTGCCGAGGAGGCGAAAAGAGCCTCGTCTGCCGAGGCATCGAGCATGAGCAGGGATGCCATGATGCAGTATGATGCCATTTCGTATATGCGGCGGGAGAGGAAATCGTTTGTCTCCTGGCAGCCGAAAGATTGCGCACGCTCCACTGCCGCACGGTAGCTATCTGCCATCTTCGCTATCCGTTCGCGCAACGGTGCCATTGCCTCGGAGACTTCGCGAGAGAGGTAATCGTCGAGAAGCGTAGAGTAGAAACCGTTTGTCGCGTATCTGATGGCTGCCACCACCTGCAGCTGTGTTGTTCCTTCGTAGATGGAGGTGATGCGTGCATCGCGATAGAGACGCTCGCAGGTATAGTCCTTCATATAGCCCGAGCCGCCGTGTATCTGCACTGCGTCGTAAGCGTTGCGGTTGCAAATCTCACTGCCCATACCCTTTACGATGGGGGTGAGGGCATCTGCCACACGCGAGAATGCCTTTGACTCCTGACGCTCCTCGGGGGTGAGGGTGCGACGGCGTGCCACTGCCTCGAAGCATGAGGTCATATCGACGTTGCGGGCTGTCTCGTAGAGCAGGCTGCGCGATGCGTCGAGACGTGCCTTCATTTCGCCCAGCATTTCGCGGACGGGGGCAAGTTCGCCGATGGCGCGACCGAACTGTCTGCGCTCTGCCGCGTATGCCTTTGCCTCGCCATAGGATGCCTCGGAGATACCCACACTCTGTGTGGCAATACCTATGCGCGCGCTGTTCATCAGCGCCATCACATACTTGATGAGTCCCATCTTGCGGCTTCCGCACAGCTCTGCGGGGGCATTGTTGTAAACAAGTTCGCAGGTGGGAGAACCATGAATACCCATCTTGTCTTCGATGCGGCGGGTGTGTACTCCGCCATTGCGCTTGTCGTAGATGAAGAGCGAGAGTCCGCGGCCGTCGCTGCTGCCCTGCTCGCTTCGTGCAAGCACCAGGTGCACATCGGCATCGCCGTTGGTGATGAAGCGCTTCACTCCGTTGAGGTACCAGCGTCCATCCTCTTCGTTGTAGGTTGCCTTCAGACGCACGCTCTGCAAGTCGCTGCCTGCGTCGGGCTCGGTGAGGTCCATCGACATTGTCTCGCCCGAAGCTATGCGGGGAAGGTATCTGTTGCGCTGCTCATCGGTGCCGAAGGAGTTTATAGTTTCGGCACACTCCTGCAACCCCCAAAGGTTGCCGAAGCCTGCGTCGGCACGTGCAACTACATCCTCGAGCAGGGTGAAGACTGTTGTGGGGAAGTTCAGTCCGCCATATTCGCGTGGAATTGAAATTCCCATCAGACCTGCCTTGCGGAAAAGCTCCATATTCTCGTTGCTGGCGGGTGCATAATCGACCCTGCCGTCGGCAAGTGTGGGACCTGTGCGGTCGACAATGGCAGCATTGGGTGCAACCGTTTCGGCACAAAGCTCGCCTACAAGTTCAAGGACACTTTCGTAACCGGCAATTGCCTCTTCGAAGTCTGCCGGTGCGTAGTCATACTTTTCTGCCTCTGCGAAGTTCTGCTCCCTCATCTCCACGATGCGGCGCATCAGCGGGTGGCGCAGATAGTGCTTGAGGACGGGGTTATCTGTATAGTAATTCATGACTTTTTCTGATAATGGGTTATTAGTTTGGGGATTACCTCCTCTGCCCTGCCGGTTATGACATAGTCGGCGATGGCGTTGATGGGAGCGTCGGGGTCGCTGTTGATGGATATTATTATTCCGCTCTCCTGCATTCCGGCAATGTGCTGCACCTGACCCGAGATTCCGCAGGCGAAATAGACTTTGGGACGCACGGTAAGTCCTGTCTGACCTATCTGACGGTCGTGGGTGGTGAATCCTGCGTCTACCGCAGCACGGGTGGCCCCTACCTCGCCGTGCAGTTCACGGGCGAGGTCGAAGAGCAGGTCGAAGTTCTCCTTGCTGCCCATTCCGTAACCGCCTGCCACCACTATGGGGGCATTCTTGAGACCGTTTTCGGACTGCTGCAGATGGCGTTCGAGGATGCGCACCACAAAATCAGACTCGCTGACATAGTCGGCTGCATTGTGGTTGACCACCTCGCCTGCATAGTCGTCGGGGCGCACGCGCTTCAGGGGCATCACTCCCTCGCGCACCGTTGCCATCTGAGGACGGTTGTAGGGATTGACGATGGTTGCCACGATGTTTCCGCCGAATGCGGGACGTATCTGGTAGAGCAGATTGTTTATCATCTCGCCACGTTTCTTGTCTTCGTAGTCGCCTATCTCAAGCGAGGTACAGTCGGCTGTGAGTCCGCTGCCGAGAGCCGATGAGACACGCGGTGCGAGGTCGCGTCCGATGACGGTTGCGCCAAAAAGGAATATCTGTGGTTTCTCCTCACCTATGAGCTTCACAAGCGCCGAGGCATGGGGAAGCGTCGTGTAGGGTGCAAAGCAAGCATTGTCGAAGAGGTGTACCTTGTCTGCTCCATAAGGGAAGAGCTGCGTTGCAACGGAAGAGAGATTCTCGCCCAATGCAACGGCTTCGAGGGCTACACCGAGGGTGTCGGCAAGCTCGCGTCCTTTGCTCAGCAGTTCGAGACTGACATCCGCCACGCGGGTGCCGTCGAGTTCGCAGTAAACTAATATGTTGTTCATGGTGATTATCCTATTGTGTGGTTAGCAAGCAATTCGCTCACAAGCGCCTTTATCTGCTCGTCGTCGTCAGTGTAGCGCTTGCTCTCTTTTGCCTGGAATATTACGTTTTCTACCTTCTTCACCTTTGTGGGGGAGCCGGAGAGGCCGCAACGTGCCGCATCGCCGTCGACGCTTTCGAGATTCCACTCTGCAAGCACTCCGTCGGCTGCACTCACCGGTTTGCCGGCTGCCACACGCTCGGACGGTGTAGCCACCTTGCTGTACTGCAACAGGCGGAAGGCATTGCGCGGACGGCATGCCGCAGCTGCTCCGTCCACTGTGAGCAACAGGGGCAACGGTGCCTCCACAACCTCCACCCCGTTCTCAATGGAGCGTTCGATGGTTATTTTATTCCCGTCGAGCTGCATAATGCGACGGGTGTATGTTACCTGAGGCAATCCGAGTTCGCGTGCCACCTGCGGACCCACCTGGGCTGTGTCGCCATCGATTGCCTGACGGCCGCAGAGGATGATATCGTACTTGCCCATCTTGCGTATAGCTGTTGCAAGAGCGTATGATGTTGCCAATGTATCGGCACCGGCAAATGCCTTGTCGCTGAGGAGTATTCCTGCATCGGCGCCACGATAGAGACCTTCGCGCAACACATCGGCTGCACGCGAGGGACCCATTGTGAGCAGAGTTATTCGACTACCGGGATTGGCATCTTTGATGATAAGTGCCTGTTCGAGGGCGTTGAGATCTTCGGGATTGAAGATTGCCGGAAGCGCCGAACGGTTGACCGTTCCATCGGCATTCATCGCCTGTTTGCCGACATTGCGTGTATCCGGGACCTGCTTCGCCAGAACTATGATATTTAATTCCATAATTTAGAAGCTGTTTATATTTTAAAATAGAGTGCAAATTTAGGAATTGTTTGGCGAAATGCCAACGGCGGGCTATTAAAATCGCCACCGGAAAAGTGATTATTGTACTAAATTTGGTGATTATCAGAGAGTGGAGTTTTAATTTTTGTTTATTTACAACCTTTCTCCACAGAACCTTTCCCCGCTATTTTTGTTTAAGCAATGTAAAAAACACTCCGATAACCCATGAAAAGACTCTTACCCTACTTGCTCCTGTCACTTTTTACATTGCAGCCTATCGACGGGCATGCGCAGGACAACATTCTGATGGAACCGCTGCCCGAGGCATTCGAAGAAGATGAAATATTCACACAGACGACACCCGAAGACGATTATTGGTGGCAGAAGTTCGAGGACCCTTTGCTGGACTCACTCATAACCATCGCTACTGAACGCAACCTGTCGGCTTTGGAAGCCATAAGCAACATAAGGGCAGCCAAAGCCGGATGGCGCATGGCGCAGAGCGCACTCCTCCCCTCGCTCGACCTATCCACCGGATGGACACGCGAAAAGAGCAGCGGCAACCTCTCGCAGACCGGCAACGAGGAGGCATGGTACGGCTACTTCAGCAGCACGCTCGACCTCAGTTGGCAGATAGATGTTTTTGGTAAATTATTCAAACGCGCACAAGCCCAGAAGAGAGGGTTCCAAGCCACAGAAGAGGAGTACCGTGCCGTGCTTGTAACACTGTGTGCCGAGGTTGCAAGCAACTACTTCTCGCTGCGTCAGTCGCAAGCAGAAATGAGTGTACTGCAACAGAACGTGCTGTCGCAAAAAGAGATTATGGAGATAACGGAGGTGAGGCTCGAAACAGGCTTCGCCTCCATGCTCGACGTGGCACAGGCAAAGTCGGTATATTACAGCACACTTGCCACGATACCTACCGTGCAAACAAAAATAGATCAATACAAAAACAGCATCACGACACTGCTCGCGCTCTACCCCGGCAGCATAGACAGTCTGCTCGACCTTGCCACCCCTCTGCCCGACTATGTGGAGGCTGTAGCAGTGGGCATCCCTGCCAATCTTCTCAGACGCCGCCCCGACATCAGAGCAGCCGAACTGAGTGTGGCATCAAAAGCCTCTTCACTGGGGGCGACCAAGCGCGAGTGGTTCCCCGAATTCTACCTTAACGGTTCGATTGGATTCGCTTCAAATAATCTCAACAAACTTGCACGTGCAAGAAGTATGAGCTGGGAGATTGCTCCCACACTTACATGGAACATCTTCAGCGGTGGAGAAAAGATATATGCCACCCAAGAGGCAAAGGCAGAACTTGAACAGAGCATCATAGCATTCAACAACACTGTGCTCACCGCCATACAAGAGGTCGACAACGCAATGACCCTCTACAAGAATTCCATAATGAGTATCAAGACATTGAAAGAGACCGTCCGACAGGGCGAAGAGACACTGTCGCTGTCGCTCGAACTCTACAAGCAGGGACTCACCGAATTCCAGAATGTGCTCGACGCGCAACGCTCGTTGCTCACATTTCAGGACAACCTTGTACAGACACAAGGCTACTCGCTGGTAGCGCTCGTCCAACTATACAAAGCGCTCGGAGGAGGTTGGTAAATAGTATTTACAAATATAAAATAAGAGAATGAAAAGAGCAATTCTGATATTGGCAGCGCTCGCAACCATGACAGCCTGCAAGAAAGAGGAGGCGAAAGCCCCGACCGAAGCACTGCCCGTAGCAGTCGCCTACCCCGAAGTGCGGGAAGTGATACTCACACGCGAATACCCCGGATACCTCGAAGCCGATGCGACGGTAGCCATTGTGGGAAGAGTCAACGGCACGTTGCAGAAGTCCAATTACACAGCCGGGCAAAGAGTAAAAAAAGGAGACATACTGTTTGTGATAGAGCCCGACATGTATATCGACGCTGTGATACAGGCGCAGTCGGTACTGGAGACAGCAAAAGCCGACCTCGAATATGCCGAAAACAACTACGAACGCATGAAGGCAGCCATAGAGCGCAATGCCGTAAGCCGCATAGAACTTCTGCAATCCGAGACTAAGGTTGCTACATGCAAGGCTGCCGTAAGCAATGCCGAGGCGCAGTTGAACAGCGCAAAGACCAGCCTCGAATATTGCTATGTGAAGGCTCCTCACAACGGACTTGTAGGACTGAGCAACCTATCCACGGGAAGCTACGTGGCAGGTGCGGCCTCGCCCGTAACTCTCGCCACGCTCTACAAAGACGACATTATGTATTCCTACTTCGACATCAGCGACAACGAGTGGCTGCAACGGCAGAAACGCGGCAAGGTGGAACAGGACGACTATATAACCTTCAGTCTCGGCAGCGATGGTTACTTCCGCCGCAAGGCAAAGATGGACTATCTGTCGCCCAATATCGACCTTTCGACCGGCACACTGAAGGTGCGCGCCGAACTCAGGAACGACGACGGCTTTCTGAAGAGCGGCGCCTACATAAGCGTGGTTCTCCCATACAAGAATGTACCCGACGGCATACTGATAAAGGACACCTCTATAGGCACCGACCAACTTGGCAAGTTCATCTATGTGGTAAATGATTCCAACATTGTGGAGTACCGCCACATTGAGACAGGCGCCATTGTAGACGACACTCTGCGTGTGGTTACATCGGGACTGCACAACAAAGAGCGGTACATCACAAAAGCGCTGTTGAAAGTGAGAAACGGAATGAAAATAACACCCATACAGGAATAAAAAAGAACTATGAGTATCCCGAAATTCTTTATCAACCGCCCCATTTTCGCCACGGTAATTTCGTTGCTGATGATTGTGGGCGGCGGAATATGCCTCTTCACGCTGCCTGTCGACCAGTATCCTTCGATTACTCCGCCGACGGTGCAGGTAACCGCATCCTATCCGGGTGCAAATGCCGAAACTATTGCACAGACAGTTGGAATACCCATCGAACAGCAGGTGAACGGCGTAGACAACATGATATATATGAGTTCGACATCCTCTTCGGCAGGAACCTACCAGCTGACAGTAACATTCGAGGTGGGGACAGATATTGACATGGCAACAGTGCTTGTTCAGAACAGGGTGAATGTTGCAATGAACTCCCTGCCGAGCGAGGTTACACAGTTGGGGGTAACGGTACAGAAACAGTCGTCGAACATTGTTCTGTTCCTTACACTTACGGGAGATTCGACATACGACCAGCTCTATCTGTCAAACTATGCAAAATTGCAGATTACCGACCGCCTGACACGTACCCCCGGAGTGGGCGCAGTGAACATAATGGGCGCCGGCGACTATTCGATGCGAGTATGGTTGAACCCCGAGGCGATGAGGATTCGCGGAGTAACCACCGAAGAGGTCTACAATGCCATCACACAGCAGAATAAGGCTGTGTCGGCAGGATATGTGGGACAGACACTCGGCAAGGGGGCAGACAATGCTTTCCAATATACTCTGAACGTGCAGGGCAGACTCGACAACAAAGAGGAGTTCGGGAATATAGTGATAAAAAACGACGGTGTTACAATGTTGAGGCTCAAGGATATTGCCACCATTGAACTTGGCAGTGAAACCTATACAGCCTCGTCGCGGCTCAACGGCAGGCCTTCGGCCGCACTTGCCGTCTATCAACTGCCCGGTTCAAATTCGCTCGATGTCTCAAAGGCTGTACGCGAACAGATGGAGGAGATTGCAACAGGCTTCCCGCCGGGGGTGAACTATCAGGTAACGCTCGACACAACAAACGTGGTGCGCAGTTCGATACACGAAGTGCTCTACACACTGCTGGAGACCACGCTATTGGTGATACTTGTGATATTCCTCTTCCTGCAAAATTGGCGGGCAACGCTTATCCCCTGTCTCACAATCCCCGTGTCGCTCATAGGCACACTGGCTGTGATGCAGCTGCTTGGATTTTCAATAAACACGCTGACACTCTTCGGCCTTATACTCGCCATTGCCATAGTGGTGGACGACGCGATTGTGGTGGTGGAGAATGTTACGCGCATACTCGACGAAGAGCATCTGTCGCCGAGGGCGGCTGCAGAAAAGGCTATGGACGAGATTACAAGCCCCATCATAGGTGTTGTACTTGTGATGATGGCTGTATTTATACCTACTACCATGATAGAGGGAATTTCGGGCGAGCTTTACAAGCAGTTTGCACTGACCATAGCCGCCTCCACACTGCTGAGTGCCATAATATCCCTGACGCTCACTCCTGCACTGTGCGCCATACTGCTCCGCCCCACCGACGGGACAAAGAGCAAAGGCATCTTCTTCGGCACATTCAACAGACTGTACGACAAGACACAGGAGGCATACGACAAGAGTGTCTCCTACCTGCTCGGCAAACCTGCCGTTGCGGCAACAAGTTTCATCATCTTCACCGTTGCAGCGGCAATAATCTTTGCCAAACTGCCCACCACTTTCATCCCCGAAGAGGATGAGGGCTACATGATAATATCGGCACAACTGCCTCCCGCATCCTCGCTCACTCGCAGCGAGAAGGTGGCAGAGAAGATAAATGCCATACTCGCCACCTACCCCGAAGTAGAGAGCAACATCAGCATCAGCGGATTCAGCATCCTCAACAACGGTGAACAGAGCAATGCCGTCAGCGTCTTTGTGGTGCTCAAGGATTGGAAAGAGCGCAAAGGCAAGGGACATTCGGCAAGCGACCTCGTGGAAAGGTTCAACAGGGAGGCATACACAGTCATCGAGGAGGCACAATGCTTTGCGATGGTGCCGCCCGCAATCCCGGGCATGGGCAACACCGGCGGCATGCAGTTGCAGCTGGAAGACCACAACGCACTGGGACTCACCGAGATGCAGAAAGCCATAAACACCCTGCTTGCCACCTACCGAGACAAGCCTGCACTTGCCGCTATGAACAGTTCCTTCGAAGCCAACGTACCGCAATACTATCTCTACATAAACCGCGAAAAGGCGATAACCATGGGAGTGGACATAGGCTCGCTCCTCTCCACACTCAGCAACTACATGGGCGCTGCCTACATCAACGACTTTGTGATGCTGGGACGCATCTGGCAGGTAAAGATGGCTGCGGGCGAGGAGAACCAGAAACTCATTGAGAGTGTCATGCGTCTGAGCCTCGCCAACAACCGCGGTGAGATGATACCTTTCAGCAGTTTCATGAGCACCGGCACCATACTCGGCATAGACCAGCTGGGACGATACAACATGTATAACAGCGCTGCCATAACCTGCAATCCTGCTGCGGGATTCAGCACCGGAGAGGCGATGCAGGAACTTGAAGAACTCTTCGACGCAGAGCTTGGCAATGAATTCGGATACGAGTGGACCGGAGTGGCATATCAGGAAAAGGCTGTCGGAAACACGACACTTATAATCTTTGCGCTTGCACTGCTTGTGGCATACCTTGTACTTGCAGCACAATATGAGAGTTGGAGCAGTCCTGTAGCAGCTGTAATGGGCACGCCCATCGCCCTGCTCGGCACCGTGCTCGGCTGTCTGATAATGGGATTGCCCATAAGCATCTACACAGAGATCGGAATTATCCTGCTCATAGCACTGAGCGCAAAGAACGGTATCCTCATCGTGGAATTTGCACGCGACTTCCGCAAGGCAGGCAACCCCATAAGAGAGAGTGCCTACGAAGCGGGACACATAAGGTTGCGTCCCATCCTCATGACCTCACTGTCGTTTGTATTCGGAGTGATGCCTCTGCTCTTCGCAAGCGGCGCTGGCGCAGAAAGCCGTCTCTCCATCGGCACTGCCGTGGTCTATGGAATGTTCCTGAACACCGTGCTTGCCACTCTCTACATCCCCAACTGGTACGAATGGATGCAGAGTCTGGAGGAGAGGTTCAGACGGAAAAGATAAAGTTGAAGGGCTGCACCCTGTTTCGCGGGTGCAGCCCTTTCAATATCATTATCTAAATAGTTCTAAAATTACTTCTTGAAGTATCTGTTGAACAAGCCCTCGAAGCCCTTGCCGTGGCGAGCCTCATCCTTTGACATTTCGTGAACTGTATCGTGGATGGCATCGAGGTTGAGCTCTTTTGCACGTTTTGCGATTCTGAACTTGTCGGCGCAAGCACCTGACTCAGCGTTCATACGCTTTTCGAGGTTGGTCTTTGTATCCCATACAACATCGCCGAGGAGCTCTGCAAATTTGGCTGCATGTTCAGCCTCTTCCCATGCGTAGCGCTTGAAAGCCTCTGCAATTTCGGGATAGCCTTCGCGGTCGGCCTGACGGCTCATTGCAAGGTACATACCTACCTCTGTGCACTCGCCCATGAAGTGAGCGTTGAGATCCTTAATCATCTCGTCGTCGCAACCTTTTGCTACACCGATAACGTGCTCCTGAACAAACTCTATCTTTCCCTCTACCAATTCGTTGAACTTCTCGGCAGGAACTCTGCACTGAGGACATCTTTCGGGAGCTGAATCACCTTCATGAACATAACCGCATACTGAACAAATAAACTTTTTCATAATAATATCAATTTAAATGGTTAACTATTTACTTTTACAATTCTTACATATCCCTTTTACATACAACTGGACTTCATCGGGACAAAATCCGTCCAGTGTTTTAAGAAAATCGGAAACAGCTTCGGGCATCTGTGCATCGAAAATGGTTTTACACTCCCGGCACATGAGGTGGGCATGCATCCTGACATCTCCGTCGAAACATTTGAAAGTGTCGTCTATCGCAAGCATCGACACAAGTCCATGTTCAACCAACAGCTTCAGCGTATTGTAGACTGTTGTGAGCGACAACGAACCTATTTCACCGGAAAGAGCATCATAGACAACATCAGCTGTGGGGTGGATGGGATTCTCGCGCATGAATCCGAGTATCGCTATCCGCTGAACCGTAGGTCTGATACCTGCCGCTTCGAGCTCTGCCCTCAATTCCGCTACTGAATATTTCTTTGCTTTTGCCATATAAAACTTGCGTTTCATTTTTAAATCCATTGCAAATTTAAAGTCATTTTAAATACTGTGCAAATTTTTTGGCACTTTTTTTTCATTTTTTTTGTTACATAGCGTTTTTTATCTGAAATTTGTGTTCTGGAAGATGAAAGTTTCTAAATAATATAGGTAAAACATGGATTACGGATATGTAAGAGTGGGCGCAGCAGTTCCCCGCACAAAGGTTGCCGATTGCAAATACAACGCAACCGAAATAATCAGTATAATAGACGAGGCAAAAAAGGAGAATATAGATATTCTTCTTTTCCCCGAGCTCTGCCTGACATCGTGCAGTTGCGGCGACCTCTACCGTAACAGCACACTGCTCAAGGGAGCAGAAGAGGCATTGCAAAGGGTAGTCGAAGCCACAGAAGAGAGCGGGATTATTGTTGTAGTCGGCGCTCCCATAGCCACAAACGGCACTTTGCTCAACTGCGCAACAGTAGTATGGCATGGCGAAGTAATGGGCATTGTGGCACAAGATACAATCCCCGTAAGTAGCGAATCTTCGCAAAGAAGATGGTTCACTCCCGCAAAGGAGTTGCCTGCAAACAGTAAAACTGAAATCCTGGGGAAAGAATTCGAAATTGTAACGGACAGAGTATTCGCAACCCCACGCTACACATTCGCAATAGAGTTCGGCAGCGAACTGCTTTCGCCTGCCCCCAACAGCACAAGACTGTCGCTTTTAGGAGCCGAAATAATACTCTGCATGGCTTCAGATTGCGAAACAGCCGGCGGACGGGATTACATAAAAAAACAGATTCATGCACAGAGCGCGCGCTGCAACAGCGGATACATATACAGCAGCTGCGGATGGGGCGAATCATCGGGCGATGCCCTCTTTGCCGGAAACGCCTTCATATACGAGAACGGAGAGCTGCTCGAAGAGAACAGACGTTTCCGGACAGAGAACCAACTGATTGCAACGGACATAGATGTAGAAAAACTGCGCAACGACCGCATGAGCAGCAGCACATTCTCCGACTCACGCAAAAGATTTTCGGAAAATCCATTCACCTGCACCCGCATCCGGCAACAGAGCAAAGCCCCCGCAGAGCTGAAAAGAGCGTTCAACCCACACCCGTTCATTCCCTGCGACGAAGAGAGAGAAGAGCGATGCAACGAAATATTCAACATACAGGCTATGGGACTCGCCAAACGCATAGCACATACACACGCGGCAACCTGTGTGATTGGAATTTCGGGAGGACTCGACTCAACACTGGCATTGCTCGTCACCGCAAAGGCATTCGACATTCTCGGGAAGCAGCGCAGCGAAATAATTGCAATAACCATGCCCGGGTTCGGCACTACAGACCGCACCTACAACAATGCCCACAAACTGATGCAGAGCCTTGGAGTGACCATCAAAGAGATTTCGATAAAACCCGCCTGCATACAGCACTTCGAAGACATAGGCCACGACATAGAGAAGCACGACGTAACATACGAAAATTCACAGGCACGCGAACGCACGCAGATACTCATGGACATGGCAAACAGGCTCAACGGTCTTGTGGTAGGCACAGGCGACCTTTCGGAGCTCGCATTGGGATGGGCTACATACAACGGCGACCACATGAGCATGTACGGAGTAAATGCATCTGTACCCAAGACCCTGATACAGCACATTGTCAGAGAGATAGCCGAGAAGAGCAGCGACGGGACCATCCGCACCACCCTGCTCGACATCGTCGACACCCCCATCTCTCCCGAGCTTACACCTGCCGACGACAACGGAAACATCAAACAAAAGACCGAAGACCTTGTAGGTCCCTACGAACTTCACGACTTCTTCCTCTACCACACACTGCGCAACGGTTTCAGTCCACGCAAGATATTCATGATGGCAACGAAAAGTTTCGAAGGAACATACAGCAACGAGACCATAAAGAAATGGCTCACGACATTCAGCCGTCGCTTCTTCACCCAACAGTTCAAGCGTTCGTGCATGCCCGACGGTCCCAAGATTGGCAGTTGCGGACTGAGCCCGAGAGGTGAGTGGAAAATGGCAACCGACACAGCATACACACTGTGGATAGACGAATGCGAGAATCTATAAAAACCTAAAGAAAGATGGTAACAAGCAAGAAAACAGCCCCAAGCGCACCAAGGCCAAACACAACACGCAAAAAGCGTATTGTAGCATTCGTCAGCGACGAAGAGGACCGACTCATCGAGAACTATCTGAAAAAATACAAGATAAAGAACAAGAGCAACTGGATGCGCGAGACACTTCTCGCATTCATATACAAGAACCTCGACGAAGACTATCCTACACTCTTCAACGAACACGACATGAGACGATAGAGATGGACGATATAAGATATATGAAACTGGCACTCGCCGAGGCACAAAAGGCATACGACAAAGGCGAGATACCCATCGGTGCCATCATAGTGTGCAACGGCTCCACAGTAGCACGTACACACAACCTCACAGAGACACTGAACGATGTAACCGCACACGCCGAGATGCAGGCGATAACAGCCGCCGCAGAGAACATCGGCGGCAAATACCTCGACGACTGCACACTCTATGTAACTGTAGAGCCTTGCCCCATGTGCGCAGGCGCACTTGGATGGTCCCATATAGGCAGAATAGTCTACGGCGCAAGCGACGAAAAAAAAGGGTATAAAAGATTCGCTCCCGATGTGCTCCACCCCAAGACCAAAGTAACATCAGGCATATGCGCCGAAGAGGCGGGCGAACTGATGAAAAGATTCTTCAAGGAGAGAAGATGAGCCCGACAGTTTCTAAGATTAAGCTCCCAACACGATAAACAACGCTGATTTCTATTGAAATCATTTGGAATCTCAAATTTTATCTCTACATTTGCAATGTATATTAATTTAATATCCATTAAATAACAAGAGGTATGAGATTCTACAACAGAGAAGATGAACTGGAGGTATTGAACAAAAACCTCAAACAGTCTGCTACACAGTCTGTAATGACAACACTTATAGGCAGACGGCGTACAGGAAAGACCTCGCTATTGTTGAAAAGCGCAGAAAACACAAAACATCTTTACCTCTACGTATCCAAGGACAATGAACAGATGCTCTGCAAAAAATTTCAGGAACAAGCAGAATTGGCATTAGGGATACAAATATATGGACAAACAACAACTTTTGGCGAACTGTTCGAGCAATTGATGCTTTATGGCATTGAGAATCACTACACACTGATCATTGATGAATTCCAGAATTTCCTAAGCATAAACAAGGCTATACCAAGCAACATACAAGACATTTGGGACAGACACAAAGACCGCTCACACACAAATCTGATATTGTGCAGCTCTATCTACTCTATGATGAAACGTATTTTCGAGAACGGCGATGAACCTCTGTATGGACGACGTGATTCAAACATACGATTGCTTCCTTTCTCCATAGAAACATTAAAGCAGATACTCCACGACCACAACCCAAACTTTGAAGCCGAGGATCTGCTATGTCTTTACATGCTCACAGGCGGTGTAGCAAAATACGTTGCCCTGCTGATAGATGCCGGAGCAACTACCAAAGAGAGAATGCTGCAATGTGCAATCGCCCCCGACTCACCATTCCTCACAGAAGGTTCAGAGCTACTACTGTCGGAATTCGGTCGGGACTATGGCACCTACTTCTCTATACTGCAACTGATTGCAGGTGGAATGACAACACAAAGCGAGATAGACAGCATTATAGGCAAAAATACCGGAGCATATTTGAACAACCTACACGAAAACTACACGTTCATCAGCAAAAACACACCGATCTTGAGCAAACGTGGAGTACGGAACATCAAATGGCAAATAGATGACCCTTTCCTACGCTTCTGGTTCAGGTTTGTCTACCCATACCAGGGACTCATAGAAAGCAACCGCACCACACTATTGTTGCAACACGTGACCAAGAACTACACACAGTTTACCGGCAAGACTCTGGAACGACTATTTCACGAACAAGCCATGCAGACCGGGGAATATACCCGTATAGGCAATTGGTGGGATAAGAAAGGAGAACGCGAAATAGATATGGTTGCTTTGAATGAATTCGATAAAAAGTGTGTCATTGCCGAAATAAAGCGCAATAACAAAAAGCTGAATTTCGCCGAGCTTGAGACTAAAGCTACAACACTGACCGCCGGGCTCAAAGGATACAGCATAGAATACCGTCTGCTTTCATTAGACGACATCATGCATTAAACAGACTCTCACTTCAAGGTCCGATAGTGCAGGATATGCGCCGAAATCGCCGTAGCCAACAACACAAAGAACAGTCTCAACAGCAGAGATTCCGCCACAAAGAATGTGCAATAGAGCAAAGTCACCCAAACTAAAGAGACGGATACAATCTTCACTCTCAAAGGAATAGCCCTGTTCTCCCTGAAATTGCGTATATAAGGTCCCAGATGCCTATGCGACAACAGCCAGTCGTACAACCGGGGCGAGCTGCGAAAATAGAGGGCAGCCGCCAACAACAGAAAGGGTGTGGTAGGCAACAAGGGTAGGAAGATGCCCACAATTCCCAACACCAAAGCCACAGAGCCAAGCACGACAAGAAGATACTTCATACCCCCGGCATCAGGCAACAAGACGACGTGTAACAGCGTTCATCGACAACAGGCGCACAATCAGATAGCTGACAGCAAAGACTGTTACAGCATTGCATACTATCTTCACTACGGCGGGCATGCCGGGCAACAGAGCCTCGAAAAGGTCGTAACCCATCTGCACCACAACAAAATGGCAGAGATAGATGCCGAAAGTCATTGAAGCCATCTTTGAGAGCATGGGCGATGAAGCAACATTCATCTTCTGCACGACAACAAACACAGCGAAGGTCATCATAAAGACATTGATGCCACTGAAAAGCCACATGATTTCGAGATAGGCATAGTTGCCGGGGAAGAAGTCCTGCATAGCCACATAACCGCCGAAAGTTATCGCAAAACCGACAATGAACATGGGTGCGCAGATAGCAGCAATCTTTGTCCAGCTCCACTGCAAAGGATATTTCACCAGATAGTAGGCAAGGACAAGATAACCGACAAAGCCCGATACATAATAGAAAGTGCCGTAAGCGTTCCAGTCGCACACTCCCAAAATATTCATATTGCCGAAAACACCTATGTAGCCCAACGAAGGAGCAAGAATTTTGATGTAGGGGACAAACAACGAGGCGCCCCACAGATAGAGGAAAGTCTTAATTTCCTTTTGTGTAGCCCCCTTGAGCCATGCACTGAGTATGGGCATCACAAGATAGAGTCCTATCAGCATATAGAGATACCACAGAGGAGTTGTATCGTAGTTGAAATTAAAGACAAACGTATAGAGTTTGCGCAGAGTCATATCCCACGTAAAGAGCGACATATCTATAGAGGGGCTGTTGGTTGCAGGCGCAAAGTTCAGATAGCTGTAAAAAGCCAAAGGCAGAACAATAGACCAGAAGAGCAACGGAACAAGAAGCCGCTTCAAGCGTTTGGAATAGAACTCGTTCATCGTTCCGCGCACAGGCAGCAGCAACACACCCGACATCATCACGAACAGCGGCACACAGGGCCTCACAAGACTCCCCAGCGCACACCCCTGAAGGAATGTGGGATAATCGTTATTGAACTGCGCCACGAAAGCATCGCAGCAATGCGAAAAGACAACAAGGAAACATGCGAGCACACGCATGCAGTCAATCCATCCGATATTTTCTCTTTTTTCTGCACCCATTTGAGCTGTTATTTATTATTTAACGTCGATACAAGGACTTCCATTCACTTGGTTAACATCTTGAACATAAACAGAAAGACAGCGATAGCAACTGTAAATTTGAACAGCTAAAAACATCTACGAATCCTTACCGCTATGTTCTTCGTGGATAAAGTTACTGAAATTTTCTATTTGTCAGATGAATTCTGCAAGTTTTTATGCGTAACCATGAAAAATCAATGTTCGAAGCGCCTATCGGAAGCAAAAGACACCACCGCAAACCCAACCCATGAGCCATGCAAAATTTTCGTAGTCCCTTTCAAAAGGGCGGCTTCAGTTACAGCAAGCAACACTATCTGTACTGCATCTGCAAACACATTTTTCCAATACTGTATCGTACATTCGTTTCATATGACTTCAAAAGGAAGTATTGCTGCAAATTACGGTTTTTATCAAGCAAGTGTTACCGTGCAGTTTTATGGACATTACCTATTTGCGTGTCTGCCACACCCCAAGACTTGACAAGCGCATCAAAAATTAAACGGTTCCACATACTCCTCAGCAATAACTCTTAAAGGGTAGAACTTGTCATCCTTTATCAGGTGAAATTTGGCATCCTTTCGTCCGCGCTTGATGAAATTTTTGCGAGTACAAAAATACACACCTTTAGCATCATCGCTCATCATATATAAATTCACATCGTGGACTATCTTTCCGCCGCGCAGAAAATGGAGCCTCGTCACAGAATAATACCTTTTTGCTTCAGGGTAGCGTGTGTTCACATATTCTTCCAATTCCTTGCCGTTTCCTGGCGAATCAAGCTCGTACCTGAAATACATCAATGTGTCCCACTCGAAAGGCATGATATTCTCAAAACCCAAGATACAGTTGGCGGTATCCCTACCCTCACTCTTCCAGTTATACCAATATGTACCAACTATTTCACTTAGTTTATCCCTTTTGCTGAGAGAAAGTCCCCTTAACAAATACTCGTAACCGGAAGAAAATGTTTCAGTAACGGATTCACGTACTTCTATAAGGTTCGACTCTTCCTCACCTTTATTTGTCTGATAGAGACCTATCGCCAAACAGACAATAATTACTGCAAGATTAAGAAGTTTCTTCATTTTCCGTATTTATTTAAGAAGCTGTTTGAATTTTATTTTAATAAGATAGGCGGCGCCTCGGAATAATATTCAAGTAAACTTGATATTCTTCTCTCGGCTTGCACTATCTTTCGGAATTATTTGAGAGCTATTTAACTTCAATAACATTAAATAGTCGTCCCTTAAAAACCCAATAATATATTGAATTACAGTAAATTTAAATGGTCATTAGTTTGTTTATTTTCGCAAGAATTTGTAACTTTATGATGTAAACCTTGCAGAAAATCATGATAAAAAACAGCATTTCTC
>JAZNKR010000013.1:0-3375 GCA_045578665.1 Bacteroidaceae bacterium
CACGAAACCATCCAACCCGGCGACCGCGAGACAGCCAAACTGAAAATCACCGCCAACGGCGAACCCCTGCACAAGCTATCGCTCAAGCCCCACGAAAAGTTCAGCATAACCATCGAGCGCGAAGACGGCAAACCCATAGAAGAGAATGCCGAACTCTCCCTCTCGGTGAGCGACGCCGCCGGCAGACAGCAGACCTCCTACACCCACAACATGTACAGCTACCTGCTTCTTGGCTCCGAACTCAAAGGCTACATCCCCGATGCCGCCCGCTACTTCGACATCGCCAACAAAGAGCGCAGCGAAGAACTCGACCTGCTGATGCTCACCAACGGCTGGACCTCCTACGACTGGACGAAATTGGCACGCAAAGAGATAAAACTCGACCAGCCGATGGAGAAGGGAATAACCGTAGCCGGTAAATACTACAAGAAAGAGCACATTAATAAGCTTGGTAAACAAGGCCGATGGGCACTCATTGCAAAGAAAAACCAAAAAATGCGATTCGACATCTGCTATAAAGATACCACAGTCAACAATTACGACTTTTCTACCGACGACAAAGGCTCATTCATATTAAGGACCGAAGATTTTTACGGCAAAAAGATAGCTGCTCTTACCCCCTATCTTACAAAAGAGCAGATAACCGACTCTGTGTATTCCTATTCTTTGAACCGTTACTATTCGCCGTCGTTCCGTCTGTACGATTATTGGGAACGACACATAGGTTTGCCCATCTCTGCCAAAGAGAAACAAGAACAGGATGCAAAAGCCATTAAGTTGAGACCGTTCGAGTATCTGCTTTCACCCGTAGAGGCTACGGCAGAAAAACATTACGAAACAAATAGTCGTCCGCCACACAGCGAAATGCGATTCGACTACTTGGACGAGTGGGAGTATGCACAGGATATAACATTCCTCGAAGTGAAAAAAGAGTACAACGACCAGTTTGTGAATGAAAAAGATGAGCAACTTATGGAAGACCTCAATGCAGCAATGAACGATTCTGCATACAACCGAGTGTTGAACAATAGCCAGATGCAATGGGATATGTCAACCTCGCGTCATGCTTACAATGACTCGGAAGTTGTGTATGTAAAATATTTAGGAGGGGTAAGATATTGGTCGTCGAGTAAAATTTTGACTTATGCGGCTGCCGTCTATTCTGCAACGACAAATAGTGAACGCGATGGCAATGAATTTATTATACCTTTTCAAATGCACTTGAACGCTTATACAGCATCAGATGTTGTGCGCAGTGCCATCAAGCGACACAACTACAATTGGGCATATTGGGTACAGCTGATGGTTGTTGCCGGCAATTACAGTTCGGATTCGGTTCCACGCGAAGACAAAGACTATCTCAAAGGCACTGACCCTAAAAAAATGACTAACTTCAAAGAATTTGTTATCCGTAGCGATAAACCGACACGCGAGCAATTCCATAACTACCAATCGGCATGGACACGCAAAGGACGCTACCTGGACAATAAAATGCACTTTATACGTTTCTATCTCGGATTCCTCTCGCAAATGTTTGTCTCAGGAACAGAAGGCGTCGACGGCTTTTCGCCTTATAATTATTACAGACAATTAAGGAACGGCATGGACCGTGCGCGCTGTTTCCCGCTTAATCCCAACTATGTAGCCTGCATGATACCATATACCGAAGAAGACGAGCAGACAGGCATTGTGCCCGACCTCCTCACCGGCTCAACCCGTCGCTACACCTCGGTGCAGGGCTACAGCGAGAGCAAACAGTTCTACTCGCCCGACTACAAAGGCAAGCAACCCACAGAAAAGGACTTCCGCCGCACGCTGATATGGGTGCCATCGGCAAAAATGGCAGGTGGAAAAGCAACCGTCGAATTGTGTAACAGCAGCGTTGCAAACGCTGTCAGTGTAAATGCCGAGGGTTATGCCGGCAGCACAATTTATGGCAGCGACC
The DNA here is from genome assembly GCA_045578665.1 of Bacteroidaceae bacterium. GTDB lineage: Bacteria > Bacteroidota > Bacteroidia > Bacteroidales > Bacteroidaceae > HGM04593. Next base: position 1,946 of record JAZNKR010000013.1, read on the forward strand.
TTAACGTACTGACACGTACACTCACCGATGAACAGCGAGCAACGGCAGAACGAAAGACAACCACTCTCCTGAGAAAGAATCCCGCCATGCTTGCCCATTGCCTGAAACTGATAGGCGACGGACAGAAACTCTATAAAGAAGGGGAATACAGAACCGCATTCGAGAATTTCCGTGAGGCATCTGCAATAGGCGAGCCCACAGCCATCTACCTTACCGCTATTTGCTACTCAAACGGACATGGCATTGAAAAGGACAGCGTAAAGGCATTCAACCTCTATCGTTCGGCTGCGAACTGCGGTGTGTTGCCGGCTCTTCACCAACTTGCCACTTGCTACAAAAACGGCAACGGTATAGCTAAGAACAATCGTCTTGCGCTCCGTTGGTACACCGCAGCAGCCGACAGCGGATATGTACGCTCGATGAGCATGCTCGCCAAAAGCTACGAAGAGGGTCTATTCACAGAAAAGGATGAGGAGAAAGCCATCGAGTGGTACAAACGTGCAGCAGAAAAGGAAGAGCCGTATGCGATATACAAGGTTGCACGTATGTACGAACATAACGACTCGGTAGCAGGGAAGGAAGGAAAGGTCCTGCGCGAATCGGAGGCTATAAAACTCTTTACCCGTGCCGCCGAACTGCACAACCCGCAGGCGCAGATGAAACTCGCCGAGTGCTACGGCAATGGTCGCTATGTGAAGAAGAACAAGAAACTGCGTTTCGAGTGGCTGTTGCATGCCGCCAACAATGGTTTGATGGAGGCGCAGGAACAAGTAGCCGAGTGCTATGAGAAGGGTCGCGGAATTAAAAAGAATGACAGAAGAGCCTATATTTGGTACAAGAAAGCCGCCGAGCAAGGCAGTGAAATAGGTAAAGTAAAAGCTCATGAATTAGAGTTTGCTATAGAACAGAGGCAATATTATCGAGCTCTTCCGTCTTCAAGAACTGCCGGTTTTGAATCCATCTTCTCTGAACCAAGAAACAGAGAATTTATAGTACAATGAAAAACAAAGAGAAAACAACTCTCCCTCTTGGATAAGAGGCGGAATATATAACACTGATAATTAAACAATTATGCTACATAAACTGCTATCCACCCTCACCCTGTTGCTGACAATGACAGCAACGACATTCGCCCAATCCCCATTGGACACCATTGCCATGCGTGCAATCATGGTCAACCAATTGTTTCCGCAAGAGAGAGTGTATCTGCACTTCGACAACACCGCCTACTACTTGGGCGAGACAATGTGGTTCAAGGCATACACCACCAGCGGACTCGCCGACAACGAAAAGCCACAGAGCCGCGTGCTCTATGTAGAACTGTGCGCCCCCGAAGGCTATGTAGTGGAGACAAAGAAATACAAGCTCGACGAGAACGGCAGATGCCACGGCGAATTTGAACTGCGAAAAGAATTATTATCGGGATACTA
>JAZNKR010000014.1:0-27593 GCA_045578665.1 Bacteroidaceae bacterium
ATGGGGCACATGCATCCAAATTCTTGGAGTATATCCAAAAAGAGATTGATAAGATTGAATAAAACTTTCAAAGTATTATTTTGTGCAGATAAAAAGATGATTCAATTCTTTTTATCTGCATTTCTTTTTGTACCTTTGTGATATCAGAGTTATCACATTGGAGCATAACAATGAAGAACTCAGAAATACGAACGGTTGCTATCTCGTTACCTAATTTTTAAGCAATCCGAATAACCGTCTAATTACAAGATAATTGCAAATTCCGCGATTTTTTCTAATAAAATTCAAACAGCTTCTAAATAAACTTTGTTTTTGGTAAAAATCCCCCAAACTATAAATGATGGTAAAGTGGACCTCGAAGTCCGGAAAGAACTTCGAGGTTTGCTTCTTAGTACATCTCAATATATTCATAAGTATTCCCAACTTCCCGGAGGTAACGTGCAAACTCCTCTTTCGAGATAACCACTGTCGCATGGTTGTCGTTGGGGTGGAAACTGAGCGATTCGTAGTTCGTGAGGTTGCTGTCGAGGAAGAGATGTACATGGTTCTCCGCGTCGTTTATAAGTCCGAAGGGTGATACCGAGCCGGGGCTTATCCCTAAATATTTCTCCATGCGTGCGGGGGATGCGAAGGTCAGTTTGCCCTGATGCAGACGCTTCTCGAGATTGTGGATGTCGAGGTCCTGCTCACAGTCGAGGACTACAAGATAGTGGCGGTTGCCTTTGTGGTTTCTGAAAAACAGATTCTTGCAGTGCTTGGAGCCGTCGTCGCGCCAATGCTGTTTGGCTATTGCTATCGTGGGGGCTTCGGGATGCTCGTAATAATCATATTTGTACCCCTTGTCATTGAGGTAGTCGAGTACCTTGTCTATACGTTCCTTGTTCATGGCTATAATTCTCTAATGTCGTTGCATAGTTGGTCTACCGCTTCGCTGCGTGTCGCCCAGCTTGTGCAGAAGCGTACTACGTCGCGTGTGTCGTCGTATCTTCCCCACACTTCGAATATGTACTTTTCGGCGAGTCTGCTCTGTTGCTCTTTGGTGAGCGCAGGGAACTGCATGTTTGTTAGCGAGTCGTTCCACATGGGAATGCCCTTCTGCTCGAAGGCGCGGCGTATGCGCATTGCCTCCTTGTTGGCGTGGCGTGCAAGTTCGAAGTAGAGACAGTCGTTGCCGCCGCGGAGCAGTTCGGCGAACTGTATCCCGAGGAGTCTGCCTTTTGCCAACATTCCTCCATGCTGTTTTATCGCATACCTGAAGCAGCGTTTCAACTCCTTGTCCGAGAATACCACCGCTTCGCCGAAGAGAGCGCCCACCTTTGTGCCACCTATGTAGAACACGTCGCACAGACGTGCAAGGTCGGGTAGGGTGAGGTCGCATCCTTCAGATTGCAGACCGTATCCCAGACGGGCGCCATCGACAAACAGGTAGAGCGAGTTTGCATGGCAGTATTCCGATATTTCTGTCAGTTCGGCAAGTGTGTATGTTAGCCCGTTCTCTGCGGGGCAGGAGAGATAGACCATTCCGGGCTGTATGGTGTGTTCGTGTACAGGGTCGTTCCAATGGCTCTCGTTGCACTCCTTTATCTGCTCAAGTGTCAGACGACCGTCGGGCGAGGGCAGTGCTATTATCTTGTGTCCTGTGGCTTCGGGTGCTCCTGTCTCGTGCACATTTATGTGTCCGCTGTCGGCAGATATCACTCCCTGATAGCTGCGCAGCAGGGCGTCTATTACTGTAACGTTTGTCTGTGTGCCGCCGACAAGGAATTCCACCCCGAGGGTGTCGTCGTTGCATTGGCGGCGTATGATGTCGCGAGCCTCTTCGCAGAACTTGTCTTCGCCGTATCCGGGTGTCTGTTCGTAGTTGGTGCGGGCGAGGGCTTCGAGTATCGAGGGATGTGCCCCTTCGATGTAGTCGCTGTTGAATAGTATCATTTTTTTTTGTTAAGCTATTTGCTTTTTGTGGATTTCCTTATTATATGGATGATCAGCACTACCAATGCTATCACCAACAGTTCGGTGAAACTGATCGGTAACGGTATGATGATAAATGCCGGCATCGGTTTGCTCTTTTATTTGTCGTTGTTCCAGATTTCCCACGATGCGAGTGCCTGCAGATACCACATTTCGTATCCGCTCTTTGTGCGTGCACCTCTTTGACGGCCCTTCTGTAGAAAGAGGGTGTTTTCGGGGTTGTAGACAATGTCGTAGAGTATGTGCCTGTCGGTGAGTGCGCTGTATGGGATGTCGGGGCATTGGTCCACTCCGTGTCCCACCATGCCGAGCGGGGTGCAGTTTACAATCACTGTGTGGGCGGACACTGTTTCGGGTGTAAGGTCGCTGTATGCGATGGCTGTTTCGCCTGCTTTGCGCGATACGGATTGTACTTCCAACCCTAACTGCCTGAGTGCGTATATGATGGCTTTTGATGCTCCACCGGTGCCGAGTACAAGTGCCTTCTTGTCGTCGGTGGTGAGCATGGGGGCGATAGAGCGCGAGAATCCTATAACGTCGCTGTTGTATCCGTAAAGGCGCGGTGTGCCGTCGCCATCGTGCTTCACCTTGACAACGTTGACGGCGTCAATCTCCTTTGCTTCGTCGCTGATTCCTGTGAGGTACTCCTTAATCTGCAATTTGTAAGGGATTGTTACGTTGAAGCCCGATAGGGTAGGATGCTTCTCCAATATTTGGGGAAGTTCATCTATGCCTTGCAGTTCGAACGGCAGATATTCGGCATCTATTCCTTCGTCGGCGAACTTTTTGTTGAAGAATGCCGGTGATGCCGACTGTCCGAGAGGATTGCCTATTATTCCGTATATCTTTTTCATTTATGAGAATTTACAGAAGAGGGGAGCGGGGCATATGCCTGCTCCCCATCTTGGTGTATGGTCGGTTATGGTTTAGTTTCTTATTAGCAACCGAGGTAATCCTTGATGTTGGCTTTGATGCGCTCGTCGATGTGCTCTGTGTCGCTCTTTACGAAGGGCTTACCTACGATGTGCTCATAGAGCTCGATGTAACGCTCCGATACGCTGTTTACATATTCGTCGCTCATTTCGGGTACCTGCTGTCCCTCCTGTCCCATAAAGCCGTTCTCTATGAGCCACTGGCGTACAAACTCCTTTGAGAGCTGTTTTTGAGGCTCGCCTTTCTCGAATTTCTCCTGATAGCCATCGGCGTAGAAGTAGCGCGATGAGTCGGGAGTGTGTATCTCGTCGATGAGGTATATCTTGCCGTCGCGTTTACCGAACTCATATTTTGTGTCTACGAGGATAAGGCCCTTCTCTGCTGCCATCTGGCTGCCGCGTTCGAAGAGGGCGTAGGTGTATTTCTCCAACTGCTCATAATCCTCGGCACTTACGATGCCCTGAGCGATTATCTCCTCTTTCGAGATATTCTCGTCGTGTCCTTCATCGGCCTTTGTGGTGGGGGTGATGATGGGGGTGGGGAATTTCTCGTTCTCACGCATGCCTTCGGGGAGGGTTACGCCGCAGATTGAACGGCAACCGTTCTTATACTCGCGCCATGCGCTGCCGGTGAGGTAGCCGCGGATGATCATCTCCACGCGGAATCCTTCGCATTTGAGTCCCACTGTTACCATAGGGTCGGGAGTAGCGAGCTTCCAGTTGGGGACAATGTCGGCTGTGGCATCGAGGAATGTAGATGCTATCTGGTTGAGCACCTGTCCTTTGAAGGGGATGCCTTTAGGCAATATAACATCGAATGCCGAAATTCTGTCGGTTGCTACCATTACCAAAAGGTCGTCGCCGATGTTGTATACATCGCGTACTTTACCGTGGTAGAGACTCTTCTGTTTCTTGAAGTGGAAATCTGTGGTTGTTAATGCTTTTGCCATGATATTTATTCTTTAATGTTATCTTCTTTTTCTTTATCTTTTTTGTTCTTTTCTTCTTTTTCGTAGCTTTCGTATGCTTCTACTATGCGTGTTACAAGCTTGTGGCGCACAATGTCCTTCTTGCCGAGCGTAACGAAGCCTATTCCCTTTACACCTTTGAGTATGTTGAGTGCCTGTGTCAGTCCCGAGCCTTTCTTGTCGGGGAGGTCTATCTGTGTGAGGTCGCCCGTTATCACCATCTTTGTGTTGTTGCCCATGCGTGTGAGGAACATCTTTATCTGCTGCGGAGTGGTGTTCTGTGCCTCGTCGAGTATGACTATGGCGTCGTTCAGCGTGCGTCCGCGCATGAATGCCAACGGGGCTATCTGTATGATGTTCATGTCCATGAACTCTTTCAGCTTGGCGTTGGGTATCATGTCCTCAAGGGCATCGTAGAGGGGTTGCAGATAGGGGTCTATCTTGTCGCGCATGTCTCCGGGGAGAAATCCGAGTTTTTCACCGGCTTCCACTGCGGGACGGCTCAGGATTATCTTGCGCACCTCTTTATTCTTCAGTGCCTTCACGGCGAGGGCGATGGCAGTGTAGGTCTTTCCCGTACCGGCAGGGCCTACAGCAAATATCATGTCGTTTTTGCCGAACTCCTCCACTATTTTGCACTGGTTCTCGCTGCGCGGGTATATGGGCTTGCCGTTTACGTTGTAGACAATGACATTGCTGTCGTTGCCCTTGTCGCTCTTCTTCCCGTTGACGGCATCTATTATAGCCTCTTCGTCTATGCTGTTGTATCGTGTGCAGTGTGCGATGAGTCTGTCTACAACCTGTCGGAAGCGTTCAAGTTCCTCTTCATCGCCAATGACCTTTATCACATTGTCGCGTGCGACGATGCGCAGTTTGGGGTATAACTTCTTCAGCATCGTCAGGTGAGTGTTGTTTGCACCGTAGAAGCTTACAGGGTCTATACCTTCGAGTATAATATGTTGTTCTATCATTTTACAGTTGCAGATGTTCTTCTGTTTTCCACGCGAAGATACACAAATTCATCTATAGTTTTATCTATTTGCAGCTTTTCTTTTTTTTTATGTTGTAAATATATGGTAAGGCATGGTTCCATTATATGAGGAAATATGAGAAAAATGTGTATCTTTGCTTTTGTAATATAAGTTTAGAACCACCCTTATTATGAGTTTGATTGTATCGCCGTCGTTGTTGTCGGCAAATTTCGCAAATCTGCAATCGGACCTCGATATGATTAACAGAAGCGAGGCCGAGTGGTTGCATATAGATATTATGGACGGAGTCTTTGTGCCTAACATTTCGTTCGGTCCTCCTGTGCTGCAATATGTTGCCAAAGGTTGTACCAAGGCGCTGGATGTCCATCTGATGGTTGTCAATCCCATGAATTATCTCGATGCCGTAAAGGCACTCGGTGCCAAGGTGATGAACATACACTACGAGGCATGCACACATCTCCACAGAGCCATTACACAGATAAAGGATGCAGGCATGATGGCGGGCGTTACGCTCAATCCCTCGACTCCGGTGATGATGCTCAAGGATATTATTGCCGACCTCGATCTTGTACTGCTCATGAGTGTGAACCCCGGCTTCGGCGGACAGAAGTTCATCCCCCACACTATAGAGAAGGTGAAGGAGCTTCGCGAACTTATTTCCGCTACAGGTTCCAAAGCTCTTATCGAGGTCGACGGCGGTGTAAACGAAGAGACCGGTCGACTGCTTGCCGAGGCGGGAGCCGATGTGCTTGTTGCTGGAAACGCAGTCTTCAAGGCCGAGAACCCCGAGGCTGTCATCACTGCATTGCGTTCAATGTAGCGAGTGGTGAACAGCGGCGATTTTTGGGGGAACAACCCTTTGTTGAGGCTTGCAATACCTATGATGGCAGGTATTGCAGTGGCTCATACGTCTGATGCAGAGCTCTCTTTGTGGGCTCTGCTTCTTCTTTTTTCGCTGCTTGTCTGTGCAGTCTCCATCTTCTTCGAACGTCTTGCCCTGCTTTTTGGCGCCACTGCAATGGTCGCTATGTTTGCTGCGGGAGCCGTGGTACAGCGGATAGATGATGCGACAATGAAGCCCCGTTGGGAAGAGACAAAAGCGGACTTTACGGCTCTTTTTCTCGAAACGCCGCGCATGGGCGACCGCACCACTAAGGCACTTGTGAAGTTGCGGCGCGAGGATTGCGATTCGTTCCCGGGGCGACGCGAAGGGCTGGCATACATCTATTTTGCCAACTGTGTGGATGCCGAAAATCTGCGCATAGGCGAGCGTGTGCGTTTCACCGCAAAGGTGCGCAACCCCGAGAATGCCGGCAATCCGGCTGAATTCGACTATGAGCATTTTCTTTATGTAAAGGGCATAACAGCTACAATCTATCTGCCGGTGGGTGCATGGGAAAAGGATGGCGCGGAAGAGCTGTCGTTGCGTATGCGTGCGCTTGCTCTGCGCGAAAGGGTGATAGAACTTTATGGACGTATGGGGTTCGAAGGCGACTCCAAAGCAGTGTTGTCGGCGCTGACAGTGGGCGACAAAAGTGAGCTTGCACGCGAGGTGAAAGAGACCTATTCATCTGTGGGCGCAAGTCACATCCTGGCACTGTCGGGGTTGCATATAGGCATATTCTATGTGATACTATCGTTCCTTCTTCCAGCCTGGCGCACTCGTCGAGGATATATGCTCCTGCGCGAAGTTGTCATTGTGGGAGCGTTGTGGCTGTTTGCATTTGTGGCAGGACTTTCGCCGTCGATAGTAAGAGCTGTGATACTCTTTACACTCATCTCTGTAGGGCGGTGCGCAAGACGGGACGGCTCCTCTGTAAATGCACTCTCGTTTGCCGCTATAGCAATGTTGCTCTTCTCGCCACGTTCGCTCTTCGACCTCAGTTTTCAGCTCTCATTTCTGGCGGTCTTCTCCATCTTGTTGCTCTTTCCTTATATCAGAAAAATTCTTGCTGCCGATTCATATGGGCGCATATATCGCTATTTTGCCGATACCATGGCTCTCTCCATGGCTGCACAGATAGGTACATTGCCTCTGTTGTGGTGTAATTTCGGCATCTTTCCCACCTATTTCCTGCTCACCAATTTGGTGGTGATTCCGCTTGCTTTTGTAATAATGTCGCTTGCAGTGGTGCTGTGGCTCTCCTCGTCAATTCCCGCAGTGTGTGCGGCTGTTGCGTGGTTGTTGGATGGTGTTGTCGGCATTCTTAACATGTGGGTAGCTCTGGTGGAGGCTCTTCCGGCATCTACTCTGCAACTGCCTTACATGGATTCGTTGATGGCATGGGCATTGGCGCTGTTTATACTTCTTCTTTTTCTTTTCGCTGTGCGCAAAAGAGCGGTTCTTCTCGTCTCGGCTTTGGCGGTGGCACTAACCATTGTAGCGTGGGGATGGGTGCTCAGAAGCAACGAACCGCACGATTCGATGCTCTTTTTCAATAGTGGCAAGTTTCCTGCGCTCCTCTTGACCCAATCCCGCGACTGTTCCTATATGCTTTCGACGGTGGAGGAGTCTGAGGCCGAGCAGGAATATATTGTCTCGCCCTATCTCCGTCGCGAGTCGATGGATACTCCATTGTGGCTCAGCGGCGATCACTTAGACAACAATCTCTCATACGTGGCAGGTACGCTCGATTTTTGTGGCAAACGCTTGAAACTCCTTTCCGATAAAAGCTGGATGGACGACAAGAACGGCTTCCCCGTGGATATCCTCTTTCTGTGCAAAGGATTCAAGGGTAGTATGGAAAGTTTATGCGCGTTGTATCCCGCAAATTATGTGGTGATGGATGCAGGGCTGCACTTTATGACCCGCCGCAGAGTGGAGAGGGAGTGTGCGCAGCTGGGGGTGGTGTGTGTGGATGTGGCAGAGACCGGCGCTGTGGAGTTCCGATGCAATGACGAATCATTCGCTCCGGTCTTTCTCTCTTCTGATAGATAAACGGCTATTCCACAATGCTGTAAAGTACTCCGGTGAAGAGCCCGCTGAGCAATAATATAAGTATGGGGCTTACCTTGCGTCTGACAGCAATGAATGCTACAATGCTTATGGCTACACTCACCCAAAAGCGCAGAGGTGTGCCGGTGGGAGTGCCGTAGTTTTCGCTTGTCATCAGCAACAGTGCGGCAGATGCGATGAGTCCCACAACCGTCGGACGCAGTACACTGAATATGGCATTTACAGTCGGTCCCTTGCTGTATTTCAGCAGATAGCGGCTGATGATGGTCATCAGTATGAGCGAGGGCAACATCAGCCCCAATGAGGTGATGATGGAAGTCGCAATTGCAATGGCTTGTGAGCCTGTGGTGTTGTTCATTATGGAGTAGCCCACGTATGTAGCCATGTTTATGCTGATAGGTCCCGGGGTCATCTGGCTTATAGCTACAATGTCTGTGAATTCTGCCATCGACAGCCATCCGTTGCGTGTAACAATCTCGCCCTGCATAACAGAGAGTATTCCATAGCCACCGCCGAAGCTGAACATGCCTATCTTGAAGAATGTCAGAAAAAGTTTCAATATCAGTATCATTCCGCCTCCTTTTTAGAACTATCCTTGGAATCTCTCTTCACTTTTCCGTAAACGAACCCTGCAACAAGGGCAGCCGGTATAATATATATCGGCGACACTCCCAATGCAACTATCAGCAGTGCTGCCACTATCGGAATCCACACTGTGGTGTATGTGATTTTTGCCGACTTTGCAACGGAGAATACAGGCGCTGCGACAAGTGCCACCACTGCGGGGCGTATGCCGCGGAATATATATTCTACCAATTGCTTCTCCCTGAATGTGCGGAAGAATATTGCTATCAGAAGTATGCATACCACCGATGGCAATGCGCTGCCGAATGATGCAAATACAGCCCCTTTCAATCCTCTCAGTTTGTAGCCTATGAATATGGCTATGTTTACGGCAAATACTCCCGGGGCAGACTGTGCAAGTGCCATAAGATCGAGAAACTCCTCTCGCTCTATCCATCTGTTGCGCTCTACCACATAGTGCTCTATCAGGGGTATCATCGCATATCCTCCTCCGATGGTAAAGAGTCCTATTTTAGAAAATGTCGTCAATAATCTGAGCAAAGATGCATCCATTGCCTTGCTGTTGTCCTGTTTTTTGTGGTTGTGAAAGATGTTTGTGTTGAAATACCTGCTGTGCTATTTGAGTTCGAAGCGTGCGTTGACGGTTACGGTGTACTCGGTCTCTGCAATCGATAGACGGGGCTCTTCGTAGGCAGAGCCTGCTGCTGCGGCATCTTCTGTAACCATCGCTTTGTTTGCCCTGAAACTGCGGACGGGCGAAACTGCGTTCATGCCCCATGTATTTATGTAGATGGCCTTTCCTGCCTCCTGACCTATTGCCGCTGCAAGTTGTGTCGCTTTCTGCTTTGCATTTTTCACAGCTTCTACTCCGAGTTCCGACTCGAGTCCTTTCATTCTGGAGTATTTTGTCTCACTGAGAACGGTGTTCGAAATCTCTTTTCCCTCGAGTTCCGAGATTATGTCCTGCATGCTCTCCACACTGCTGAGCCTGAGTCTGTATTGTGCGGTAGTAAGTGTCTTTATCTTTGACGAAAAATTCTTCAGCTTCACAGCGCTGCCCATCGAGAGCACGGTCAACTGTCCGTCAATGTCCACACCGTTCTTCTTCAGTATGTCTACCATTGTCTGTTGCATCTGCTGGAGACTCTTCTTGCCTTTGTAGTCGCTCTCCTTGATGGTTATTGTCAGGTAAATTTCATCGGGTGTCACTTTTCGTTGTGCCGATGCGCTTATCTCGATATATGGTACTTGCGGCAGATTGCTCTGGGCGGCAACGTACTGTGTGGTGCAGCATAGCAACACTATGGCTATGCAGTTTGATATTATTCTTCTCATTTTATACTTTTTATACTTTTTATTGTTCCTTTACTTTTTTTCCTCTTTTGTGGCTTTTCTCAGCACAACAGTTTCTTCAGGACAAGTTTGTCCTTTTCTACAACATCGCTGAGTTCGATATGTTCAAAAGCCTCTTCGCTCAATAGACGCGATGTGGAATTCTGCTGAGTCAGATTCCATGTCAGCAGTATAGGCTTTGTCTTTATTGCCTTGAGCTTGCGTATGAGCATTTCGTGGTCGGCATCTCCGGTGATAAGTACCACATAGTCAAACTGCCGGTAAAGGGATTTTTCGTATGCTTCGAGCGCAAACCACACATCGACACCTTTCTCAATAACGGTCATTTTGCCATCTTTCTCTATTTCGCGCAGATGTTTATAGTGGAAAACAACATCATTCTCTATCAGGCTGTCTTCGAATTTCCTTTCGCTGTAAAGGATGTTTTTCTTCTGGGCATCGTATGCTCTGTAGCGTCCGCGGTAGAAATGGCTCTCTGTGATGAGACAGTTCTTCTCTTTGTCCTGTTCAAGTTCTGCAACCTTTGACTTGATGAATGAAAAAAGTCCCGAAACGTTGATTCTGCTCTGAAAGGCATCTTCGAGAGCAAGGTTCACTTTGGCGTAGTAACCTCCGTCTATAAAAAGACCAATTGAAATTATATCGTTGTCCATTAGTTTGCCGTTTTTTGTAGTTTGCTATTTATGGATAATATTCTTCTGCAAAGGTATTCATTCTTTATTTAATTAGCAACCTCTCTTCACCTAATAAAATTCCAAAAGTTTGTGATACGAAATTGGTGCGAAATGTCGAATTTTGTAGTATTCTTTGTAAATAAAAATAAATTTTCTAAATTTGTAATTCAGAAGCTGTTTAAATCTTGCTTATATGAGATTGTTTTTCGTTTTACTTGCGGCACTGCTTTTCTATCCTGCATTGGCAGGCGAGAGGGGTGTTGTCATAAACGAAATAATGCCAGCCAATGTCTCTTATCTGTTCGATTATACCTATAACTACGGTGCTTGGGTAGAACTTTACAATACATCCGATGAACGCATCGAACTTGCGGGGTACAGCCTGACGGACGATGTCGAAGAGCCGCGCAAGTTTGTCCTCCCCTCGTCTGTCGGTGCGATAGAACCCCGTTCGTTCAAATTGCTGTTTTTTGACAACAACGACCTCGACGGACGCCAAGTCAATTTCAAACCTGACTGCGATGGTGCCATCCTCTACCTCTATTCAAATGAAGCTTCGCTCGTCGGCAGTGTGGAGTATGGCTACTCCTATCCCAATCTCTCCTACGCCCGCAATGTGGACGGGACCGGCTCATGGGCAACCTGCATCACTCCCTCTCCCGGACGCAGCAATGCAGGGTCGCAGTTCTCTACGGCACGTCTTTATACACCCAAACCGAGTGTGGCTCCCGGCATCTACAAGCGTGGCTTTGTGCTGAATATGACAGCATCTCCGGGAACAATAATCAGATATACCACAGATGGAAGCGAACCATGTGAGAGCAGCAGGATATGGAGCGGCTACACAGGCATAAGCACAACGACAGTGTTGCGTGCCCGTGCATACAAGAATGGCTCCATCCCGTCTGAGATACTTACAGCCACATACATCATAGAGAAGGATAGGGAGTTCGACCTTCCCGTTATCTCCATAGTTACCGACCCTGATAATTTCTTCAACGATACAATCGGCATATATTGCACCGGTACCAACGGCAAACCGGGCAACAGCGTAGACTATCCTGCAAACTGGAATATGGAGTGGAAACGCCCTGTGAACATAGAACTGTTCAACGGGAAGTATGACAGATATTTCAGTCAGCAGTGCGAGGCATCCATCGGTGGCGGCTGGTCGCGTGCCTACGCTATGAAGTCTCTTGAACTCAATGCCGAGAAGAAATACGAGGGAAAGAACTATTTTGCAACGCGCTTTTTCCAACAGAAGCCCTATTATCGTTTCAAGAGTATCAATCTGCGCAACAGCGGCAACGATTTTCACACTTCCATGTTCTCCGACGCAATGCAGCAGTGCTTCTATGCGGGAGTGGTCGACGTCGACTATCAGGCATATCAGCCGGCGGTGCACTACATCAACGGAGAGTATTATGGCATAATCAACATACGCGAAAGGTCCAACCAGCACTATGTCTACAGCAATTGGGGATACGACAAGGAGAATATCGACCTCATAGAACAGCACGATAGGGTGGCATTCAACGGCGACATGGTGGCGCTCAACAAATTGCTCTTGCTCTTGCGGGGAGCCCTGGCAGCCCCGATTGAGCTCGAAAAGGTGTTGCCATACATCGACATAGACGAATACATAAATTATATTGTCATCGAGAGCTTTACCGCAAACACCGACTGGATGGGAAACAATGTGAAGTTCTACCGCAGCCGCGACAACGGACGTTTCCGTTGGATACTCTTCGACACAGATTTCGGATTCAAAGATATCAATTACAATATGTTCACCTCGGCAGGTTCGGGATTGTTGAATACCGGTGCATATACTGGAGAAATTTTCGCGCGGCTTGTGAAAAATAAACAGTTTCAGCAGAAATTCATAGACCATGCTTTGGCAATTGTAGGTGGCGCTCTTAGATACGACAGGGCATCTGCAATGATAGACAGCATAAAGTCGTTGATAAGCAACGAGATTTCCTATCATGCCGCCCGATGGGGCAAGAGCTACAATCTTGACAGCCGTGCAAAGGAGTTCAAGAACTTTGCAAAGAACAGACCATTGAAATATGTCGGACACATAGCAACTTATTTTTCATTGGGTACACCTGTAAAGGTGAAGATTGTGCCCGAACTCCATACAGCCCTTTTCTTGAACGGTGTGCAGGTGCCCACAGGCAAGTTCGACGGCTACCTCCCTGCACGCAGCATTTACGATGTGTCGGTAGAGGTGCCCTGCGGCTACAGATTCAAGCGCTGGGATGTGGAGACAAAAACCGAAACACTTTCCAGTAGCAAGGAGAACAAGCAGGCACGCAAGCCCAACATCTACTCCCCGCGATACGAATTTCTTCCCATAGGCGGCGAATATACCCTTATCCCACGCTTCGAGAAACTCGATTCTCTGCATGGGTATCTCCCGCCCGCAGTGCGTATAAACGAACTTGGAGCCAACAAAGAACTTGTCCGCAACGATTACTACGAAAAGAGCGATTGGGTGGAATTGTGCAATATAACAGATACAGTGATAGATCTTGCAGGGCTGTATATCAGCAACAGCGAAGAGAATCCTCGCCTCTACCGCATTCCCGACGGTCGTCCCGACATTACCGCTCTCGCTCCTCACGGGCACATTGTGTTGTGGGCAGATGAGGAGCCCGACAATCGCGAACTTCATCTCCCATTCAAACTGCCCTCCGCGGGTGGAAACATCATCCTCAGTGCATACGGCGAGAATGATGGAAAATTGCTTTGGCGCGACGAACTTGTCTACGCACCTCACGGCGACGACCGCACCTTCGGACGTTTCCCCGACGGTTCGGACAAACTCTATGTGATGAACCGCCCCACGCCCGGCAGTACAAATCTCTACAGCAGCAACAATCGCTTTGTGACGAACGACACAGTTACCGGTTATCATATAAATGAGATAAAGACTACGTTGGAGACAGTGGAAGCCGAAGCGGAAATAATATCCACTACATACTACAACCCAAATGGAACAGCAGCCGGTGATTCATACGAAGAACTGAAACCCGGATTATATATCTGCCGCACACAATACAGCAACGGCAAAACAGTTTCCTACAAAATCTACAAGAGCCTATGAAAACAAAATATCGCTTTCAGCTTCTAAGCATCTTGCTTATGCTTGCCATGCCCTTGCAGGCACGATTGCACGACATTGTGATAAACGAGCTTATGGCTGCAAACGTGTCGTATATGCTCGACGACACCTATAACTATGGCGGATGGATAGAACTATATAACAATAGCGAGGAAAGCATAAACCTTGCAGGCTACTGTCTGACAGACAACGTGGCGGTACCCGACAAATACATTTTCCCGTCCGATGCGGGAGTGATGGCACCGGGGGAGTACAAGATTCTCTTTTTCGACAACAACGACCTCAACCGCCATCATGTAAACTTCAAACTCGACTGCGACGGCGCATTCCTCTATCTCTACGACAAGAAGGGAGTCTCGGTCGACCATGTGGAATACTCGTATGCCTACCCCGAAGTGTCGTATGCCCGCAAGGTGGATGCAGAGGACGTGTGGGCTACCTGTATCACTCCCACACCAGGTGCTACAAATGCAGGCAGTGAATTTTCGGCAAAGCGTGCAGGCAAACCGCGTGTTAACATCCCCGCCGGATTATATGCCGGTAACCTTGCGATAGAGCTGACGTCGGACGGCGGCACAATAAAATACACTACAGATGGCAGCATACCCGACGACCGTAGCGCAGTGTGGGACGGCAGAATGTTTGTCAATGAAACGAAAGTGTTGCGCGCACGTACCTATAAGAAAGGTTGCATCCCCTCCGAAATTCTCACCGTTACATACATCATAGAGAAAGAGCGGGATATAACGTTGCCTATAATCTCCATCACCACAAATCCCGAAAATCTCTGGAGCGACACCATGGGCATTTATTGTGTCGGTACCAATGGCGTTACAGGTAACGGAGTCTCTTACAATGCAAACTGGAACTGCGATTGGCGACGTCCTGCCAATGTCGAGATAATAAACAATCCACGCGACAGCTACATTTCGCAGCAGTGCGACATCTCCATCGGTGGCGGCTGGTCGCGTTCCTACCCCGAAAAGTCGATAGAGCTGAATGCCGAGAAGAAATACGAGGGACGCAATTCGTTCGATGTGCGCCTGTTTGCCCAGAAACCATACTACCGCTTCAAGAGCATCAACCTGCGCAACAGCGGCAACGACTTCTACTCCTCAATGTGCCGCGATGCCTTCCAGCAGTGCGTATATGCAGGTATGGTCGATGTCGACTATCAGGCATATCAGCCTGCCATACATTTCATCAACGGCGAGTATTTCGGTATAATAAATATGCGCGAAAGGTCCAACCAGCATTATGTCTACAGCAATTGGGGATACGAGAAAGAGGATATCGACCTTGTCCACAACACCGCTTCGGGAAACATCAACCTCGGCGACAAGGTGGCAATAGACCGATTGCTCGAACTTGTCAATGCCGGTGTCAACGATGCATCGTACAAGGAGATTGCGACTCTCCTCGATATTGACGAGTATATCAATTACATAGTCATTCAGAGCTTTTCGGGCAACACGGATTGGATGAGCAATAATGTGAAGTTCTACCGCAGCCGCAACAACGGAGGCTTCCGTTGGGTGCTCTTCGACCTCGATGGCGGTTTCACCAATCTCAAATACAACCAGTTCACGGCAAGCGACCGTTCGGGACTCTCCAATACAAGTGTTCCGACGGGACGCATCTTCCAGAAACTGATAAAATATGCTCCCTTCCGCGAAAAATTCATAGCCCATGCGACGGCTGTTGTAGGTGGTGCCATGCGCCACGAACGTGTGCAGGCAATCAAAGAAGATATATACAACCTGATAGCAGAGGAGGTCCCTCACCATACAAGGCGATGGGGACTGGCATACGACTTCGCAGGACAGTGCAACAATTATGTGAATTTTGCGAAAAGCCGTAAGGAGATCTATTGCCGGCAGTTGGCAGAGTCGTTCTCTTTGGGTGCTCCTGCCCAACTATTCGTAAAGCCTGATTTAAAGGCTACGATATATCTTGATGGGGTAGAGGTGCCTACAGGTCTCTTTGATGGTTATGTTAACAAGGAGAGGAGTTACCGTCTGTCGGTAGATGTACCCTATGGATACAAATTTTCCCATTGGCAGGTGGCTGCAGGTTACAAGCCAACATCGACCTCTGAAGAGAGAGAGGAGCAGAAGGAGTATGCTCCCGACTACACCGAAACGGAACTCAATCTTCAGATTGCGTCGGATGCTTATACGGTTACCCCTCATTTTGTGAGAATAGATTCGCTTCATGGATATATGGTTCCCCCGGTGCGCATAAACGAACTTGGAGCCAACAAGGAACTTGTGCGCAATGACCATTTCGAAAAGAGCGACTGGATAGAACTCTACAACAGGACCGACTCGGTGGTGAGTATCGCCGGGCTCTACCTCAGCAACAGCGAAGAGAATCCCCGGCTCTACCGCATCCCCGACAATTATCCGGGCAAGACACGTATAGCCCCGTTCGGGCACACCATATTGTGGGCAGACGAGGAGCCGACAAAGCGCGAACTTCATCTTCCGTTCAAACTTCCCTCGTCGGGCGGCAGACTGTTGCTCAGCGCCTATGCCGAGGATGACTGTACGCTTCTGTGGCGCGAGGAAATTGTCTACTCTTCGCATCCCGACGACCGTACCTTCGGGCGCTACCCCGACGGTGGCGAAAAACTATATGTGATGCATCGTCCAACTCCGGCATCGGTAAATCTTTACAGCAGCTACAACCGTTTTGTCGCACTCGACACCGTTACCGGCTATCATCTGAACGATGTTACATCCATAGAACCTATAGAGGAGGATGCAACCGTTGTATCCGAAAAGTACTACAACCTGAAAGGTGTTGAGGTTCCATTCGATGAACTATCGCGTGGTGTGTATATACACCGTATCCTTTATAAGGATGGCAGTGTGAAATCCCGTAAGTTTGTGAGTGATGGTATGGGGAATTGATTGTTTCTGACCATAGTGGATGATGCAAGAGGCTAATTGACTATCCTGCTGTAATACTTTTCCATGAACTCTTTCAGATAGGTCTTGATAGATTCACCTTCTATAATCTCAATGTCGTTTGCAAGACCGATGATGAAGCGTCCTGCCCCTGCGGGACGGTAGATGATGGTGTCCAACAACCAATGCTCGCTGTCGATCTGTGTGAGGTCGCGCTCGGCAAGCGGGTACTCTTCGAGCAGAAGATTCTTTGCCATCACACCGAGCTTGAGCTTGAGGTTTGTCCCCTCTGTGCCGCCGGTTCTGAATATGTCGCTCTTTTCGCTGCGGTGCTTTTCGCTGTGTTGCCATTTTTCTTTGGATGCTTCTACGCTGCCTATGCGTGAGATGCGGAACTGTTTGTTCATTCCGCTTTCGGGCTCGTAGCACCAAATCTGTATGTAGTTGGTGGTGAATGCGAATGGCTCAACAAGTCTGTCCCTTACATCGCCGCTGTTGGACGATGCGTAGTTGCGGAGCACTACCTGTTGCCGCTCTTCTATGGCGCGTATAAGTTCGTGTGTGTTAGCTGCGTTCTCCTTTTTTACGACAAAGTCGGCGAGCGAGGTGGAGTTATAGACCGAGGCAAGTTTTCTTTTCAGGTTCTGCTTCAGCATGTTGGTGTCGTCGAGTGCATCAAGCAGAGAGTTTACCATAAAACTCTCCTCTTCGCTGAAGTGGACCAGCTGTTCTATGTCGTTGAAGCGGCTGTCCTCTTTGAGCATGTGGAAACTGTCGCCTATGCGTGCGACGGCGAATCCTGCCCCTTTGAGGGTGTCGATGTAGCGGTAGACAGTGCGGCGCGACATTCCCAATCTATCGGCAATTTCGTCAACAGTGTAGTTGACGGGGAGGGTAAGCAGTTTCATCAGTCGAAGCAGACGTTCTATCTTTGGCTGGTCCATAGGTGCTTTATGTGTTGTGTGTATTTAAAGAGAGAGTACGAAAAACCTCGTACTCTCTCTCTTGATAATTGTTCCTTAGAATTCGAAGCGCTCGATTTTCATCTGTCCAATCTCGGCGAGTTTGGGAACAAGTGTTGTGAAGTGGTCGGCTGCTTCGTGTTTGGCGAGAGCCTCATCGTCGGTCCATGTTTCGCATATCATGAGCACTTCGGGGCGTGTGCTGCTCTCGAAGATGTCGTATGCAATGCAGCCTGCGTCTTTCTGTGATGCAGCTACAAGCTCTTTAGCTATTTCGAGGTATTTTGCGCGGTTCTCGCTACTTACTGTGATGAATACGTTTAATCTGATCATAATTGTAGGTTTCTTATATGGTTAATACTTTTTTGATGCTGACAGTTTGTTGAGACCATTGCGGAACTCCTGTGTCATTCTCTCACTTTCGTCTGCAATCTTGTTTATATCGAGAATCTCGAGCAGTTTGTTCAGACGGCGTTGCATACCTTTGTCGTTCTTGGCTTTTGCATCTTCCATCATTATGTGCCACTTTTCGAAAGATTCTATACCGTCGACAAGGCGCTCCCAACGTATGGAGCTTGTGTTGCCGGGGTATACGATGTAAGTGTCGCCCGAAGGCCACGAGCGGAAGCGGCTGTCCTTGTTGGGGTCCTCGGTCCAGCTGTTGTATGCCCAACGGAGATAACCGTCAACATCTATTCTCAGACTGTGGAGTGCCACATATTCGCAGTCGGCGGGGTCTGTGAATGTGAATACGTTGGGATATTCTGCCGAGCAGCATGTGTAGTAGGTCGATTTTTTGCCTTCGCTGCGGCGGCGTTCAACTACTCCTTCGGGGAACTCCTTGCCACCGTTGTTGTTCACGCTGTAGTCCGAGAGGTCTTTTTCTATTTCGGGGTGATAGTAGCCGGCAAGTGAAATTTTGAGCCCCGGAGCATAGTCGTGTATCACCTTGATGGCTGCCTGCATCTGTTTCATGCTGCGCTCGTCCATTGAGATGAATGTGCGGTCGAGCCAGCCTTTCTCTACAAGGTGGGCACGGAAGGCCTTCAGCATTCCTCCCCAGAACTCGGTGTATTCCTTCTGACCGGGGGCACATTTTATCTCCTTGTGGCTGTCGCTCGCCTGGTCGTAGTAGCGGAACGATAGGCGCCAGGGTATCATAGAGAAGCAGGTGATCTCCTGTGTGATGCCGCAGTCGAACATGAATTCAACCCAGCGGTCGAAGATGGTAAAGTCGTATATCCAACGGCCGTCGGCAAGCTTTATCCATGTTACCATGCTACCGAATGGGTCGAGGGTCTGACCGTTCCACGGCTTGTGGATGAGTGTGGCTGTGATTGCCTTCTGTCCGGCAGCCGCAAGTTTTTCCATGTAGGGGCGCAACACGTCGAAGTGCTCCTTGGACCAGGGTGCAACATTGTGGTAACGTGCCACGGCATACGGGTTCTGCCAAAGGTCGAGGTGGAAACGCCAATCCTTAGGCTCGGGAAGTACCGACTCCAGTACTTTCACCTTATATTCGCGTACACTCTTCTTCTCGCCTGCCGCAACGGTTACCTTGCCGCTGTATGTACCTGCCTTTATGTCGCGGGGCACCTGCAGTGTCATCCACAATCCGCGCATTGCATTTTCGGCTATTTTTGTGGTGCCGTCGAGAGTGATGCGGTCGGCTGTGGGATATGTGCCGTGTGCGTCTATGGCGTGGTTGCTGCATCCGCTGAATGTGTCGGCTATTACAGGTTCTACGATACCTCCTTTAATGTTCTCGGCGCTTATTATGTTTCCTCTGCTGTCTGTGAGGTCGCCGAAGGTGATATTCAGCTCCTGCTCACTGCCGGTGTTGGCAACCACAAGCTGCATGTTTACCCTTTCGCCCTTCCATGCTGTGAGGGTGGGGTTTTTCACAGGCTTTATTTCTGCTTTTACTTCTATGGGGTAGCGTTTGTCGATTGTTCCCCAGGATACTGTTACTTGTGCCATGAGCGTTGCGCATACAAGCAACAACGCCGGCAGTGTGATTACTCTTCTTCTGTTCATGGTGATTCTATTTGTTGTTTATGTTTGTTTCGAATGTGCTTGCGGGCAATGAGTCGCTGTTTATGAGGTTGGCTGTGGTGTAGGGCTGCCAGCCGTAGCGTATGCGTGCAGGATTCTTCACCTTTGGGCTTCTGAGGTATATACACTCCTCTTTTATTGTCGCAGCAGCGGGGTAGTATAGTCCGTTTTCTGCGGCAATCTCAAATGTGCGCACCTCTTTGCCGTCGTTGGTGGTGAGCCCTGCAGCGTTGTCGAATTCAAGGCAAACTTCATCCCCTTTGCATGTGGCATTCTTTATTGTGGGACCCTCGGGTGTAAGTTCTTTGAAACCGTATGTCCTGTTGAGGGCAAGACGGGCAAGCCGCTCTCCTATGGGGCGTTTCTCTTTGGGGTGGACATCGTAGAGGTTGCCGTGGTCCGAGGAAACAGCCATAGCGCAGTTGTCAGCTGCGAGGGCAAGGCGCCGCTGGGCATCGCGGAAGCGGGGCCACGATGGGCGGTTGAGGCTCGACAGCTGCACAAAGTAGAACGGCATCTCTGTGCCCCATACATTGCGCCAGCTTTGCAGCATTGCGTTGAAGAGGGCTTCGTAGGCTTCGATGTTGTGTGCGTTCGATTCGCCCTGATACCATATGGTCCCGCGCAGGGGATACGATGCTATGGGGGCAATGCCTGTTTCGAACAGATAGCAAGGCTCGTATGGGTGGCGTTGCAGACGGTTCTTGCTGTTGGCGATGTTTTGCGAGGCGCGTTGTCGTGCCCATGCTTGTATGAAGTCGTTCGACCTCCAATTGTACAGTACGTCCACAAGATAGGGGTGGTATTCGAGTGTGCGACGGTCGACGAAGGATTCCGCGGTGGCACCTCCGACTGCATTGCATATGAGTCCTATGGGAACTTTCAGCGAGTCGGCGAGCATTGCTCCGAAGTGGTATGCCACTGCCGAGAAGTCGGCGGCATTGTCGGGTGTCAGTTCTCTCCACTCTGTGGGCAGGTAGTAGTCGTGGCGGTTAAGTCTTACAAGTTCTGTGGAGTCCCATGCTACGGGGTTGGTTATCACACGGGGTTTCATGTCGTATATGCGTATGCCACGTCCTTTTGTGGAGGCTATGTGCTTCTGTGCCGATGTGCCCTCCTTAAGCATGAATGCCATGTTTGATTGTCCCGAGCAGAGCCATACTTCGCCTACGGCTATGTTCTCGAATCTGATCTCTCTCTTTCCGCTTTTCACTTCAAGGGACAATCCCTCGCCGCTCTCCAATGGAGAGAATACTATCTGCCAGTTTCCGTCGGCATCTGTTCTTGTGTCTCTTTTCTCCTTTCCCAAACGGGCTGTAACTTTGCTGCCGGCATTGGCTGTGCCTTTGAGCACGAAAGGCTTGTGGCGCTGTATTATCATATTGTTGCCATAGATGGCTGGCAATGACAAACCGCCATAGTCGCCGGTGATGGCGCTGTAGACTGTTTTTGCGATTATCCCGGCTCCCTCTTCGTTGGGGTGCAGTGCATCGGCAAAGAGGTCGGGGCGATTGTAGAGGGGAGCGTGCAGATCGATGAGTCCCGCACCTGCTATCTTAGCAGTCTCTTCTATGGCGTCTTGTATCTGGGCATGCCAGTCGCGTGTGCCCGACTTGAATCGCGGATGAGCATTGAATATCGGGGTCATGCGGCAGAGCCATATCTTCACTTTGGGGTTTACGCTTCGCAGGGTGTCGATGAGTGCAAGATAGTCGGGGATGAATTCTTCCCGGTAGTCGGGCCAGTTGCGCGGGTCGGTGTCGTTGAGTCCTAAATGTATTATGGCGAGGTCGGGCGCAAATTCGAGTGCTGCAGCATATTCTGCCTGTCTGTTGTAGGGACGGTGTCCTTTGCGCAGCAGGGTGGCTCCCGATTTTCCGAAGTTCCTTACATCGTATTTCTCACCGAGCATCTTACCCAATTGCACCGGGTATGATGTCTCTTGCGGTGAGCGGTGCCCGTATCCGTATGTTACGCTGTTGCCTATGCAGGCAGTCTTTATCTTCTCTTCGGCTCTTGCCGTAATGCACAGCAACAGTATGGCGAGTGTCAGTATGATGTCTCTTCTCATTCTTTTTGGAGGCTTTTGTATTGAAACATCCAAAAATAGCAAAAAAATGGGACTTTTTGAGAATTGTTGCCAATTTTGTTGTCGAGGCAGCGGTTTTTCGTAATATTCAGTCTAAATTCCTCTCTTGGCACAGGCAAGTGTGAATATGCTCAACCGTACATCGGGTACTGTGGCAAGTATGCTCTTTCCGCAGCTCGACAATGTGGCGCCGGTAGTGAGCACATCGTCAATCAGCAGTATATGCTTGCCTTTGAGATTTTCGGCTGACGCAACGCTGAATACATCCTCGACATTCTTCCATCGCGCTTCGCGCTGTTTGTGTGTCTGGGTCTCGTTGGCTATGTGCCTTATTACCGAGGTGGTGTCTATGGCTATGCCTGTAACCTGTGAAAGTCCCTCTGCAATATAGTCGCACTGGTTGTATCCGCGGGCGCGTCTCTTTTTCTTTGAAAGCGGGACTGGAATTATCAGGTCGATACCTTCGAAAAATCCGCGTTCCATAAGTTCTGTTGCGGCTGTGGCAGCCAACCGCACGGCAACTTCGGGGCGGTCGTTGTACTTTATGTTGTATATGAGGTTGTTGTATGGCGACCCTTTGGTGTGGTGTATGTACGATGCGGCACGTTCGGTCTTCAACACCCCGTAGAACTGTTTCTCGACCTCGTTGCCGGGGGTGTATGCTTCCATGCGCGGAAGCTCCACAAGGCAGTTGATGCAGATGTCCTTTTCGCCTGTTGCAAGAGTCTTGCCGCATACAGCGCACCGGCGTGGAAATATTATGTTTATCAGGTCAGAAATCCATTTCATACCCTTCTTCTGTTTTTATCAGCTTCATGGCGAGTGCCGGCTCAAATCCTCTGCCGACTACGAAACGGAGCAGTTTCTGTCCGGCGGTGTAGGCGTCCACGGCTTTAATCTCTTTGCGCTTTGTCTCCATGAGTGCCTGCAGTATTCTATTGTACTCCTCTTCGTCAATCTGTTCCAGTGCTTCGGATATTAGTGCCGACGGCAACCGCTTTTCGCGCAGTGCGGCTGCTATCTTCATCCGCCCCCAACGGTTGAAGCGCAGTTTGTCGTTGACAAATGCGTGGCAATAGCGCTGTTCGTCAATGAATCTCTCTTCTATGAGAGTCCCGATGATGCGCTCCTGTCGGGCATAGTCCATGCCCCATGCAGTCAGCTTTGCCATGACTTCGCTTGTGCATCTCTCACATTGTGTGCAGTATGCAGCAGCCTTGTTCAGTGCCTCTTGCTCGCTCAATTGCTTCATTATCTTATTTTTGGGGGATTCCTGTAAGTATGGACAGCAGGAGTGACACTCCTATGAGGAAGGGGTAATAGAGGTGCGGAATAATCTCCACGGGGCTTAAGGATGCAAGCCCCGATGCCATCAACAGCTGTGCTCCGTATGGTATGATACCCTGCACGAAACACGATGATGTGTCAAGGATGGATGCGCTGCGACGCTGCGATACTGAGTATCTTTGTGCGAGATCGCGTGCTATCGAACCTGTGGTGAGAATTGCAATGGTGTTGTTTGCGGTGCAGAGGTTTGTTATGGCAGTGGTGAGTGCCATGACTGCTTCCGCACCACGTTTCGAAGATATACGGGATGTCAATACTCGTATGAGATAGTCGAATCCTCCGAGTTCCTTTATTATATTCATCAACCCTCCGGCGAGCAGGGTGACCAGAATCAGTTCACACATAGAGCCGAGTCCGCTGCCGGCTGCGGTGAACATTCCTACGAAATCCATCGACCCGGATATGATTCCTATCGCATTTGTAGCAACTATTCCTATAAAGAGTACCACAAGCACATTCATGCCTGAGAGTGCGAGTATTATAACAAGCAGATAGGGCACCACCTTGTACCACTCCACGCTCTCCTGCGGCGCAATATATTCGCCCGTTTGATTGCCGAAGATGTATATGCACATGGTGATGATTGCAGCCGGCAACACTATCAGTATGTTTGTCTTGAACTTATCGCTCATTTTGCATCCCTGGCTTTGTGTGGCAGCAATTGTTGTGTCCGAAATGAACGAGAGGTTGTCGCCGAAGAATGCTCCTCCGACCACTATGGCGGTAAGCCATGCTGTCGGGCAGCCTATGTGCTCGGCGGTTGCTGTTACTACGGGAGTCAGTGCGACGATTGTTCCCACCGATGTTCCTATTGCCATTGATATGAAGCACGAGGCAATGAATATTCCCAACGGGAGCAGTTCGCCGGGTATGCATTTGAGGGTGAGCATCACTGTGGCATCCACCGCGCCCATGCTCTTTGCCGAACTTGCAAAAATTCCTGCCATGCAGAATATCCATATCATATACATGATGTCTGGGTTGGCTGCTCCTTGCGAAAGAAGGTTCACTTTGTGAAGCGTGCTCTTGCCCTTGAGCAGCAGCGTGCCATAGATTATTGCCACCACAAATGATACGGTTATGGGTATGCGGTAGAAGTCTCCTGCTATGAGGGCACCTCCAAGATAGGTCGCCAACAGCACTATTATGGGCGATAGGGCAGTTATTCCGTTATTGGGGTTTTTCATAGATATGTTTTTTCTGTGTTGTTAAAGGAATGGGGTGAGCAGGTTGGCTGCCCATCCTACGAAGCGTTTCCACGGAGAGATTTTCTTCCATACTTCGCGTGTCAGCTTGTAGCTCTCCTGCTTGTCGTCGTTGTAGAAACCGTAGATTGTATCAGTCGCCTTTCTGTTGAAGACGAAAAGGTTGTCTTCGTAGTCGTAGAAGAGGCTGCGGCTGTTGAGGTTGGTGGAGCCTACTGTGCAGAACTTGCCGTCTACGCTCATTATCTTGGAGTGGTTGAAGCCACCTGTGTAGAGATATACATCGGCGCCTGCCTTCACCAGTTTGTAGCCTACGTAGTGCGATACTTCGGGAGTTAGGGGAATGTCCGATTTTTCGGAGAGGAGTATCTCTACCTTTACTCCCTCTCTGGCAGCCCTTTTCAGTGCCTTGCGTATAATAGGTGTGGGCACAAAGTAGGGATTCACTATCTGTATGCTGTCCTTTGCTGCATTGATGGCATTGGCATAGATACGTCTCATCTGTTTGGGGTTCTTTCCGGGCCATCTGTCGACAACAGCAATGTCCACATTGCCTACACCGCGCTTTATCGGTGGAAAGTATTGTGCCCCGCCTATATCCTGCCCAGTCTCTTCGTTCCACATGGCGAGGAAAATCTTCTGCAGTTCGGCTACACTCTCGCCGACTACACGTGCGTGCATATCTCTCCATTTGCCAATCCCTTCGAGCCCGTCTACGTAGTAGTCTGCCACATTTATTCCGCCTGTGTATGCAATTTCTCCGTCAATGACTACAATCTTTCTGTGGTCGCGTGCAAAGGCGTAGTCTATCCATGGGAAAGAGATGGGGTCGAACTTCACTATCTCTATGCCTTTTGCCCTTATTGCCTCAATGTGCCGTTTCTTCAGCGGGCGGTTGTTGGACATATTGCCGAACGCATCGAAGAGGGCGCGCACTTCCACACCCTCGGCAGCCTTTTCGGCGAGAAGTGATATGAGTATGGCATTGAGCGAATCGTTTCTGAAATTGAAATATTCCAAGTGCACATGGTGCTTGGCTGCACGTATATCTTCGAACAGCCTCGGGAATTTCTCTTGTCCGCCGTTGAGGAATTCTATGTTGTTCCTGTCGGTTACTTCAATACCCTCATCTCGAAGGTATGAGACGAGTGCAGAGTCGGAACTCGCGCATTCTCCGCGTTTTATTGGCACGAAACTGCTACAGCTTGCCAGGAGAACGAGTGTCAGCGACAGTAGTAATAATTTATGTAAATCCATTGTATGTCTCTTGTGTCTATTGAGGTTTGGAGGTAGCCATCAGTAAAAGTCTGCGCAAAGTTACAAAAAACGTGCAAATAGCTTAGTAAAAATTCTAACCAAACTGCTTTATGTTTGCAAAAAGATCGTATAATGCACTGTTTGTGGTTGAAATGGACAACAAGAGCCTCATCCACAAATGAACAGCACTCCAAAAGTTATAAATGAAACTTTTGGAGTGCTGTTCATATTATTTACAATCCATTGTGAAAAGATTGGTACTCGAAGCGGGACTCAGGAATTAAACCCACGTGCAACAATGATAAAACATATTAAATTGATAATCATATTTATAAATGTTAATCTTTTGCATTAGATTGTATAATTGTGGTGCAATATTGCAATTCAGTGGTGCAAATTTTGTATATTTGCACCACATTAAATAATGGCATGCAATGAAAGGATTAACATTATTCAGAAGAACCACAAAATCAGAGGGAACCATCAAACTCAGATTCCGATTAAGGGATGGTCGTGGAGTTGACCTTTACCATAAGAGTGAGATAAAGGCCGACCTCAAGGATTTATCAAAATTCGAAGACGATGGTGAACTTCGTCCCAAGGTATCTATCTACAACCACGAGCTTAAGGAAAAAATTGACAAAGAAATCAAAGCCATTGAATCTGCATATATAGAGTTATGTGGAAAAATGGACAAAAGCCTTATAACAGCAGAACTTTTTGAAGAAACAATTAGTCGGCATCTGCACCCTGAAAATTATATTGCTATAACTAAAGAGGAAACTCTGTTGGAGAGATACAGCCGATTTATAAAAGAAGGTTTTCGTGATGGAACTTTTGCGGAAAAAAGAGTCCTTCAATATAATGGCCTCTATAAAGAATTGAAGCGTTATTTAGCCATCCACAATCAGACAAGCATATTACCAAAACATTTTACCGCTGACGATTTAATGGAATTGCGCATCTTCCTTTTTGAGGAATATAAATATGTCAGTAAATACCCTTCGCTATATGCCGACGTAAAAGAACAATGCTTGCCCGCCAAGGAGCGTGCACAAAATACAGTAGCCATAAAATTAAGGATGTTGCAAGCTTTCTACACAGAACTAGAAGAGCGAGATGAAATAGAAGTCTCCCCATTCAGAAAGCTTGGCAGGAATAGAAGAAAAGCAGTGATGAAAGAAAGCTATGATGCTCCTATTTATCTGCTACAGGAAGAACTTTTAAAGGTCATGAGCACGGAAGTCCCGGAAACATTACAGGAAACAAAAGAGTGTTTTCTGCTTCAATGTGCCTTTGGTAGTCGTATTGAAGATTACAAAGCTCTCAGTATGGACAAAGTCACTGTGAGTGCTGATGGCATTCCTTATTTACGCTATCTACCACAAAAGACACTTAAAAGCAACGAACATAAGGATGAAGTGGAAATTCCTATTGTAAGGTATGCATTAGACATAATAAGAAAATGGCAATTCAACTTTCCTATTCTTAAATATGTTACGGGCAAAAGCGGGTATAACGTAAAAATCAGAAAATTGCTCGAATATTGCCAAATAGACAGAGAGGTAAGAATCTTCGATGAAAAGTCTTCTGAAAATATCTATAATCCTCTTTACTCTATGGGTAGTAGCAAAATTTGCCGTAAGACACATATAGACATGCTTACTAAGGTACAAGTCAACATGTATGTTTCAGGGCATCACAAAGAAGGGAGCAACGCTGTTAAGCACTATTCTTCTTTATCTCTAAAAGACCGCTTTATTCTAATGAGTGCTGCATACAAACAACCACTTTATAAGGTTGACAAGGAACTTAACATAATAGAAGAAGCATAGTAAACACTCAACTGTTTGCATTAAAAATAGAATCGGACACACAATCAAATGTTAAAGATTGTTGTCCGATTTTTTGTTTTTATTGGACAATACCCCTTTACTCTAATTGGCACAAATGTGGCAAATGATGCGGCATAAAGTTTGAGCAACATGTGGACACTCATATTTTATTTAATTATGCTAACTTATCATGATATCAGTCTTAATTCACTCAAACATCTGGACACTACTCTGATTATTATGTGGCAAATGATGTGGAACGGTTCTGGCATTTTCCCTTTTTAACATCTGGCAAAAGTTTGATTATTCAGCTTATTATCAATTTGTTAAGTAATATTTCAAGCCTTTGCATATCAATTTTAGCATATTA
>JAZNKR010000015.1:0-3276 GCA_045578665.1 Bacteroidaceae bacterium
CCAATTTGATGTAGAAGATGATGAAGAGTGTCATTGCAAGGGCTATGCTGACGGCTGTGCCTATGAGGTACATCCCGGTGAATAGCCGATGCTGTTTCATCATCGTCCATGCTTGGCGTAGAAATAGGTTTTTCATGATATTGATTGTTTTTCGTTATTACTCTCTCAATGCATCGGCGGGGTGTCGCTTGACGGTTGCCGCAGTGGGAACTGTTGCGCCTATAATGCTTATGAGCACCACAAACAGATAGCTTATCACTGTTACAGTCGCAAAGCGCTGTATTGGTTGATTGTGCAGGAAGTTGTCTGTCTCAAATTCTCGGAATCTGAGGTATCCCTCCAGTGGGTCGGCAAAGCCGAATGTGTAGACTTTGTGAAATATCAACGGCAAGGCAAGCACGAAGGCTGCGCTGGCAAGCATCAATGCTTCGGTTGCATATTGCCGGACGATGCTGTTGCGTGTGGCGCCTATGCTTTGCATGATGCCTGTCTCGCGGCGGCGT
Source organism: Bacteroidaceae bacterium (assembly GCA_045578665.1). Lineage (GTDB taxonomy): Bacteria > Bacteroidota > Bacteroidia > Bacteroidales > Bacteroidaceae > HGM04593. The sequence goes on from JAZNKR010000015.1 coordinate 504, forward strand.
GCCGAGGCACGCAACCAGAATGTGCCAAAGATACCCATAAATCCGCTTAGCAGTGCAAAAAGTGTAAGGATAATGTTCTGTCGATAGAGGTTGTTTATTCCGTAATCTTCTTCACCTTCTTCTTTCAGCTTCTTGTGTGATGTGAATTGGGCACAATATAGATTCCCGGCTTTCAGCTTGGGCATAATCTCTGCGCGGAAACGTTGCTCGAATTTGTGAGCATCCACTCCCTCTTTCAGCCTTATGGAAATTGTATGATTTCCAAGATAATTTACGCTTACGCCGGCAGGCATTTTATTGCATACAATCATTGTTGGCGCGTATTCGTAATAAATGCTTGCTTGAATGTCTTTTATCACTCCCTGCACTCTCCAGCGAAGATGGTCGGGAGCGGATGAAGCAAAAAACTCTTTCCCGATGCAATCTTTTGTGCCGAAGAGTGTCATTGCGGTAGTTTCTGTTATATATGCATCAAGTGTGTTATCTGTAGATTTAATATCGGTGCTTTCCACTATCTTGCCACTTGCGGCATCTTTTATGCCAAAGGTCTTGAAGTAGTTGCTCTCCAGAGCCTGTATCGAGTAATAATATGCCACATCTACATTGACACTCTTTTTGTCCGCTCGCAGGGTGCTGTCGACGCTGCACTTCTCCCTGAAACGACTGGCATTGCCCGGATACATTCTTGCAATGCAGTATGTCTCGACCTCGGGAAGGTCGTTTATCATATTGAGGCATTGGCGATATGCTTCTAAGGTATATTTGTCGTCGGCAAGTGCAGGGTTGTATTTGGGACTGTTGCCCCAGTGTTGGAAGAAGCGTATTTCGTAGACATTGTCGTCGTTGTAGTTCTGTGGAATGTTGCTACGGCTCATAAGGTCGATGACGGGGTCAATGGAGAGCCATACGAACAGGCTTACAACGAATAGTTCGAGGAAGAGCCATGCGTTTTGTTTGCGCTCGTTCCAAATTTGGTGTAGTATTTTGGTTATCATAGGTTTTGTGGGTATCTTTATTTGTATTCAACTCCTCCTCTTGGATAAGAGGAGGTGGATTTAACGGAGTTAAAGACGGAGGAGTTTGATTTTTCTGTTTGTGTATTCATTCCAACTCCCTCCCCCTGTTCTAAGCCTCACTTTACGTTCGGCACTCCTTTGGGGAGCTAAAGCTCCCGTCGTCGCAAACATTGCTTATTACGCAATGTCCCTCTTATCCAAGAGGGAGAGTAGTTTTTTTCTTACATTATCTTCTCTGATACAGCGACTGAACAATATCCTTCTTAAGCGCTATCATTGTAGGCAGAAGTGCCGACGCAACATTAAGTACAAAAGTTACAAGCAACACTACTGCAATGATTGTGGGGTTGAAAAGCATTTCGAATGTAATACCCGATACAACTTTCAGATAGGATTGTTTCTCAAACAGTGTCAGCATCCAACTATATCCGCTACAAACCATCAGATAACTTAAAAGAAGACCTAAAATTGCTCCGATGAGGGTGAGAAGTAAGTTTTCGCACAGCACCTGAGATATTATTTGTCCTTTTGTCGCACCGTAGCTCCTGCGCACACCAATCTCGTCGAGCCGGTTGTTCATTCGTGTGGAAATCATGCCACAGAGGTTAAGCGCAGGGATGAAAAGGAAGGCGAGTATCGCGTATAGGTATTTTGCAATGCCTTCGAACAGAGAGGCTTCCTCTCCATTGGTCTTGTATAGATAAAAGGCATGTTCCCAATGTTCAAAGATTGTCAGGTGAAATTCTGAATTTTTCTTTGAACGCTGTTGAATTTCCCTGCGGAATATTGCCATCACCTCCTCTTTAAGTTCATCCAATTGTCGTGCTGTTTTTGCAAGCATGTAGACAGTGTTCTCGCCGTGGAGATTATCTTTGTCGCTGTTCTTGGGATTGACATAGTATGCCGAACCCCATATTTCGCTGCTTGTGTAAGCACTCTCTATGCCGGTTGCGGATGGCTCTACCACACCTGTAATCTTGTAGCGTGTGGTGTCTATGCGGATATATTCGCCGGCAACTTCGTGTCTTGCAAATAGTTTTTCGGCAAGTGTGGTGGTTATCACAGCAACGGGCTGTTCTTCTTCCTTTTCTGTAAAAGGATGCCCGTCTACGAAGCGGAAATCAAATATTTTCCAGAAATTACTGCATACCCAGTCGGTTGATGATGTCGATTCTGTATCATTTTTCTCGTTTGTTATTATTGATGTTGATGATCTGTTGCCATTCCATCGCACACAGACTATGTCGAGGTTTTTCGCTTCACTCTTTATGCTCTCGACAAAGCGGTGCGACACTCCGCCAAATTGGGAGTAGCCTTCGTCGAGTAGCTTTTCTTGTATCCAACCGATGGTCAATGTTCTGTCGCGGTTGTATTCGGGGTAGATGGGACCCAATTTTATGTATAGGGTGATGATGACTGCCATTGCCATTGCTATGCTTATGGCAGTGCCGGCGAGATACATTCCGGTGAATAGCCGGTGTTGCTTCATCATCGTCCATGCTTGGCGTAGGAATTGGTTTTTCATGGGTGTGTTTTTATTGTTTTAACATTGTTCGGTTATATTTATTTTAAATGATTATGCGATATTATACCTAAAAAGTACAAGCCCATCCTTCAATGGATAAAAAACTATTCTAAAAAGTTCCTGCCCTTAAAGGGGAGGTGGATTCAAAAACGACAGTTTTTGAAGACGGAGGGGTTTTCCTCGCGTAGTATGGTTTATTGTAGTACGATGGGTTAAGAACCCCCTCCGAACT
>JAZNKR010000016.1:0-5144 GCA_045578665.1 Bacteroidaceae bacterium
ATTCAAGCGCAAAAGCGGTTGAAGACGGAGGAGTTTGAAACTTTTGCTTGCGAATTCATTCGAACTCCCTCGCCCTGCGGGCACTCCCTCTTATCCAAGAGGGAGAGTATATCATATTTACCTTATATCACTTTAGGTAATATATTTGATAATCATTAAATAAAATAGTTTTTTCTATATCTTTCCTCCTGTGACGAAATCCATAATGGTATCTACCGCTTCGTCGGGGTCGTCGGTGAGCGAGAGTAACAGGTTCTTGTAACATCCATTGCAGTGCAGGTTCTTGAGCATTGAGTATACCGGGAATTTCTCTCTCCAATATCTGCTGCCGAAGAAGACCATAGGGCTGGCATATCCGCAGGTGAGATAGTGGTTCTGCGCAGCATCCTGAAAAATCTCCTGCATGGTGCCGGCGCTCCCCGGGGAGTATATGACTCCTCCCTTAGCTATGGTAAGAAGACCATCCTCGCGTATGCTGTTGTCGAAATATTTTGCGATGTGTGTGGCAAAAGGCGTTGCCGGTTCGTGTCCGTAGAGCCACGTGGGAATACCTATACTCTTGTAATCCTCGACTCGTGGCAACCGTTCCATCACTTCAAATGACGATTCAAGCCATCCATTCTCCTTGTACGAGGGCGCGGATGACAGAATGTTCAGAGCCTCATCCAAAGCCTCGTCGGAGCGTCCTGCCAACCATGCGCCCAGATGGGTAGCTTCCATTGCTCCGGGTCCGCCACCTGTAACCATGATGGCGCCGCGTTCCGTAAGGTGCTTGCCCATAATAGCTACACTCCTATAGTGTTTCTCAGTACGCAGCAGGGCATGTCCGCCCATAACAGCCACCACGCTGCGTTCATCGTATTGTGAAAGCATGTCGTGCAATGCATCGCTTATAGAGTGGTCGTGCAGTGTGCGTGCCAAAGTCTCGGCTATATCCCTTGCCTGCTTCCCTTTGTTAATATAATGGGTATACACCTTTGTGTCGTAACAGGATGAGTAGCTCTCGGGGATTGCGGGATTGTATCCATCGTAGAGCTCTGCGGGGGAGTACAGTTGTGCACGGAAGATGTTGTATGGCATATTCATTTTGGGGAATATATAACAATCCTCATCGAGGCATCGGTGCACCTCTTTCGGCAACGAACAACCCATAAATATACAATCGCAGAAGCGACACTGTATAGCTTCGCGTCTGAACTCTATATTCTGAAACGCATAATGTCTGAATATGTGCCCGGGAACTATAAGTCCGGCAATATCCTCGTATTTTTCAATTTCTATATAATTATCCATTCCCCTAATTGTGAAAATTGACCGAGAAACAGCTTCTTATTTGTAAACGAAGTATGGTTTCTCGAAAAATTTGTAGTTCTTGTGCGATTCGCGTTTGAAGACCATGCGCTTGGGGATGTTGATGCCGTCGCTCAGTTCTGTTTTCCACACAAGAGTATTCTTGTTCTTTAGCCTAAGTGATATTTTCTTGTATCTTACATTGTCATCCTTGCTCATGGGAGAGTGTGAATATACCGCTTTTGCCCTGTTGCGGTCAGGCATAGGCATGGAAATGTCTGCCTGCATTGTCCCGTCCGTACCTTCGTATGGGATAAAAAGCCATGCGTATCTGAATTTACCATATACGGATATTAGCAGCGAGTCGTTGCGTTCGCCGATATAAAGGCACGAAATACCCTTTTCGCCCTTTGGTTGCCACATCCATTTACCGATAAAGGGCGATGCGGCATTGTCGCCTTCGCCATTGTTCCTAAGCGATGCGCAGGACGAAAATAGTAGCGTCAGCGCGAATATGTAAATCACTCTTTTCATGGTTGCTTCTTGGATTCTATGTATACGGCTTCTATATTATCGGAGAATTTTCTGTTTTTGTCGTGTTCGCGTTTAAGTACCATTTGCATCGGAACATAAAAGGCTTCGCTTTTTTTTGTGGACCACACTAAGGTGTTATTATCCATCAGCTTTATTGTTACTGAATCGAACAAGTGGTATCCGTACATTGAGCACTCTCTGCAAAAAACTGCGTTTATGGTATTTTGACCTTTAGGTATGGCAATACATATTTCGGGAATATATAAACCTTTGCCATCCTTCTCGGTGCAATGGATTCTGTTTCCATAATCAAGAATAGAGCGTATTCCAATCATCAACGAGTCGTTGCGCTCGCCAATATCAATGAGTGCGCTTCTTACTCCATTTTTGTTGCGTACCCATTGCCATCGTCCTACGAATGGGGATTGGCCTTCGCTTTTTATCTTGTATGTGCTCTCTTTTTCGTATAAGTGTGAGTAGTCCTTGTTAATTAAGGATTTGCATGATACGATAAGAGTTATAAGCGAGATTATTATAATATATTTTTTCATGCTTCTTGATTTATATTATTTATCTTTATCAATGTATTTAGATATTTTGCTTATTCTATCTAACCAACCTTTTATAAGGGAGTATTGTGTGGAATCTTTAAGTAGCGAATAGTAATGATTGGTTCTGTCTGTTTGAATATCTTTTGCAAATGTTTCTAAATCAATGTCGTTTATGGCTTCTAAAGTCTTTTGATCCATGCGCCCATTTATGGTTGTATTATAACCTCTTTTTTGTAAATTGTTCTGCATACGTTTAATGCCCCCTTTTACGCCTGAATTTATTATATAGTCATTTATTAATAGTGCTTTGCTTTTTTCGCGTACATAGCCCAAATTGTATCTGTCCCAATGGGCTTTATATAACTTTTTTGCGTCGTCCAAGGTTAACGATTTTATATTTGGTGCTATATCACGAACTTCATTTTTATATGTATCTCTACTCGTTTATCAGAAATACACATCTGCATAGTAGTATAAAATTTTAGGTAAATACTGATTTTTTCGCAATTATACTACATAAATGCCCAAATAATTTTGCAGTTTTACTACAAAATGGAATTTCCGGTGTTCTTTGTGCAAATATATGTTGCAAAGTATGTTTTTACAATAGATAAGTTGCATTTTTTTTACTCGTTAAAAGCACTCTCCGCAAAATGGATTATCTTTGCAGATGCGTTGCGAAAATAGGTCTTATTCGCACCGTACAATCAGAAAATAATTTTATGCCTATTATGGAGACTGCACTTTATTTGATTCCCGTAACATTGGGCGAAACACCTCTCGAAAGGGTGTTGCCACAGCACAATAGCGAGATTATTAAGGAAATAAGATATTTTATTGTGGAGAATGTGCGTACGGCGCGTCGCTTTCTGCGTCGTGTGGATGCACAGTTTGATATTGATGGTTCGCAGTTTTTCGAGCTTAACAAGCATACCTCTCCCGCTGATATTGCCGGCTTCCTTGCACCGCTTGCCCAGGGCAAGAGCATGGGTGTAATCTCCGAGGCGGGCTGTCCGGCGGTTGCCGACCCTGGCGCCGATGTCGTTGCCATTGCCCAGCGCAAGGGTATGAAGGTGGTGCCGCTTGTAGGGCCGTCGAGTATAATATTGTCTGTCATGGCATCTGGATTCAACGGGCAGAGCTTCGCTTTCCACGGTTATCTGCCTATCAAGCCTGAGGAGCGTGCGCGCAAGTTGAAACAACTCGAACAGCGCATTTACAATGAGGATGAGACGCAGTTGTTTATTGAGACACCTTATCGCAACGGCAAGATGATTGAGGATATTATAAAGAACTGCCGCCCGCAGACAAAACTCTGCATTGCAGCCAATCTCACATGTGACGATGAATTTGTGCGCACCCGCACTGTGAAGGATTGGAAGGGCAATATACCCGACCTCTCAAAGATTCCTGCTATATTCCTGTTGTATAAATAATCGTTTGAGTGTTTCCGAAAGACTGCATTCGGATAATTACACCTCCCTTTGCTTTTCCATTTCTAACCGTTTGAGCGCCAAATGATGCCCCTCCTCGGCAGCCAATCCGTACCATTGGAATGCAGCCTTAATGTCGGGCGTTGCAGTCCATCCCTCTTCGTAGGATTGTCCAATGCGGTAGTGGGCGTACGGGTCGGATGATTTTCTGTAGGCCGCCAGAGCATCGCTGAGCGACGGCTTTATGCATCCGCATCCCTTGCGGTAGAGGTCGCCAAGATTTGTGGGGGCATATACCGTATCCCCTGCCTTGTATGCTTCTTTGAACCAGTATATCGCTTCGTGGGCATCTATGGGGATTCCTACACCCTCGTGATGGAGGGTACCGATGTCGTTGAGCACAACGCCATGCAGGCTACGTCCGCTCCTGTATTCCGTGGCGAGAGTGAGAAGATGCCCGATGTCTTCCTGCGAGAATGTCTCGTATGTCTCGCTACCATCCGTCTGCCACGATTTTACTCTGCCGATGGGGGTGTGCTGAGGTATATCCACCTCAATAGTTTGCCCGCACTCCTCAATATCTGTATATACACCGTGCGGCAAAAGTCTGTTGCGCATCATGTATTGCAGGTATCCGTATATGCGAGGAGTGGAGGAGTGGAGATTGACACCGAATGGATAGAGTGCCTCCAGGGATATATATGTGTTGCTCTCCTTGGGGAGGGAAATGTAGTATCTGGGAGTGATGGAGAGTGTACCCTTTACCATTGCAATCTCCTCGGAAATGGTTGTCTCCACCCACTCTTCGTTGAATTTTGTGTAGAGTGAACCATCTGTGCCTGCTATCTTGCTATCCAGGTAATGGGCAAGCGAGTCGGCTATGTATGGAAAAATGCGCAGGTCGTCGTATGCCGCAAGATTGTCTACGTGCAGTTCGTAGAGGTCGGCAAGGTGCGAAACCATAAAGCAGGTGGTCGAAATCCCATCCCTGGTAAAAAGCCAGAAGTCGGTCTCTTCCTCTTGTCCGTATCCCCAATATGTCAGTTCCGGCAGGTCGGCATAGCACAAGAAATGTTCTGCTTTGAATTCTTTCTTCGATTCTATGGTGATTGATGTAGTCAAGGTATCAAGTTGTTTTCTTTTATGGTTGCTAATGTAGTGAAAAAATGCGGATTTTGTTCTTCCGTAGTATATAAAATTATTACTGTCCGGAAAACATGCTTAAGCCCTTAAGGTCCTATTCTTTAAGTTGCTACAAGCCCCATTGCTTCATTGAGAGGTTCATTGCTTCATTGATGCGCATTAAGCTTTTAGGCAGACTGCGCCAATGACTTTT
>JAZNKR010000017.1:0-7001 GCA_045578665.1 Bacteroidaceae bacterium
TGCAAGCAAGCTCGCATTGTACTCGCTGGCACGAGCTTTGCGACGACGAAAATTCGTGCAAATGAGAGCAGAATGTAAACTTGTTTATATTCTGCCGAGTGCAGCCGAATTTAGTAACATTCAAAGCTTTAGCTTTCCAAAGGAGTGCCGAGCTTGCGAGGTCATTCAAAAACTTGTTTTTGAAGCCGGAGGAGTTTGAATATTTTGCTTGCATCTTCATTCAAATTCTTCTGTTTATTTGCACTTTTTCAAATATAGTTATTTTTACGATGAGCGAAGCTGCCCCTCTCGTTTTTAACAATCATTAAGCATCTTTTAATGCCTGTCCTCAGGCTTCGTGGGGTCGCTTACTATGTGCAACGGCACAAGTTCTATGTAATCCAATTCCAAAGTACATTTATTATCACTGATATTTCTAAACCTTATCCAATGGTCGCCATTGCCAATGTATTGCGTAGATACTATGCGCCTGAAGTGCGATGCATCATCCCTGGCACTCGCGTTGTATGCAGTGCGAAAGACATCGGGAGCTTTCATATATCCCTTCAATCGCATTTGCTTGTCGTTCTCCGCTCCATTGTCGTATGTGTCGCTATCAGCTATCCACCCTTTTTCGTACGAGCTCGACAAAACCCCTATATCTTCGGGCAACGAGGCCACCTTCCCATCTACATACACTTGCACCAGATTACGCCCTTTCGTCGTGCTTGCACTCACATAATACCCGAAACGTATTTCGTATGTGCGGTTAGGCAAGGGAGGCAATCGGAACGATACATCAAAAACATCGTCTAATCTCAAAATGTCGCCAAAATAGGAGTTTACATCTACATCGTAAAGCAAACGGCCGCTCCGCACATGAATGCTGTTGCTATATTCATTGGGGATGTTATACTCCGATGGGAGGGGCATCTGCGACGGATAGTTGAAGCGCACAGCGTTGCAATGTAGTTCGGGTATAAGTGATGCTGCGTCTATCCTTATGCGTTCATTAAGGATATTGCCTGCCATTTCGTCCTCGTTATAAACGAGTATTTTATCTATGGGGTGTATTATGCCGTTGTGTGTCATTTGGTTGAACAACGAGTATTCTTCTTTGCTTGCCGTAAACTCGCTTAGCGGGACGACGCGCACACTTAGATGGCTGTGCATTTCTTTATTGAAAGGCGATTCGCGTCTGTTGTAATTTATATATACATTTGCTCCATCTACGGTGCCAAGAGGCTTTTCAACCTTAATGATATTGCCGGCCATAGTCTCGAAGTAATCGTACCTTGCAGTGCCGGGCAGCATTGCGTGTTCGCTGTTATAGTGATATTTGTCTATATTGTGCGGGACCAGCTCATTGTATATAAGTTCGCGCCGCACAAAGTGATAGGCTACAAATTTATAGAGTGCATTCTTGGGGCTGTGGGGAGTCTCTTTATCCTCGGTGCCGTACCACCTTTCGGCAAAGGCTTTAAGGTCGTCAAGCGTGTATATGCCGTTTTTGGCAAAAACATCATCTGTTTCTACAAACGCTGTGTATTTGTAGTATTTCGATTTTGGATATATAGCTATATTCGACAGGCCGTTGTATCCGAGCGCAGGAACATCCGCAAGCAAGTATGTGTTGTCCATATCGAGCCTAAGCGAGTCGCAAAAGCGCGTTTCGTTGATGGCTGCCGTGAATATCTTAAAGAAATTGCACGATGCTATCTGTTCAGCTACATTTTTTTGCGTTGGAGGAATCACCCTGTCAACTATATGAATAATTCCATTTTCAACCTCATTGTCACCATGTGTGATAGCTGATAAATTATTTATAAGAATATGGAAATCTTCATCTGTTGCTTTGTAGTTCACTCCCAAATAGCGTTTATTGAAGTTGCGTGTACCCATTGCTCCCTCACCCATATCTGCGGTGTGAAAGCGTGCAGAAAGCAGATGGGTGCGGGCAAGCACGTTTGCCATTGAGTCGCTGAGTTCCTCAACGAGTGGAGAGGTTATTCCAGTGTTTATAAATTGCGGTGTGCCTATTGTAGCCCAGTATATGCTATCCTGTTCTTGCATGTATTTTTCTACCGCCTCGTTGTCGGGAAGAAACAGAGTGTATTGTCCGTAGGTTTGCAGCAGACCGAAAAGCCCTGCGCGCTTCATCAGCGTTATCATATGCGAATACTTCTCACTGCGGTTGAGCATATAGTCGGCAACCGTCTCGCCCGTGAAGACGTAACGATTACTCTTGTCTATCTCGTCGGTGCAGGCGAGGATTGACAATGACAATGCGAGTATGTAGAGTGTTCGTTTCATTCTGTTCTTTGTTCTTAGCTCCTCTTAGATAGATGAGGTGGATTTAACCTTGTTAAAGACGGAGGCGTTAGAAGATATTGCTTGTGTATTCATTCAAACTCCCTCCCCCTTCGGGTACTCCCTCTTAGCCAAGAGGGAGAGTTGTTTTCTCTCTGTTTTTCAATATGTTACTAAAGCTCCTCCTCTTGGATAAGAGGAGGTGGCTGTCAAGCCGGAGGAGTTTGAATATTTTGCTTGCGTATTCATTCAAACTCCCTCCCCCATTCTAAGCCTCACTTTACGTTCGGCACTCCTTGGGGGAGCTAAAGCTCCCGTCGTCGCAAAGCTCGTGCCAGCGAGTACAATGCGAGCTTGCTTGCAATTGTAAACGAGCGCAGCCGAGCTTCGCATAAAGCAAACATTGCTTATTACGCAATGTCCCTCTTAGCCAAGAGGGAGAGTAGTTTTCTCTTTGTTATTCAATATATTACTAAAGCTCCTCCTCTTGGATAAGAGGAGGTGGCTGTCAAGCCGGAGGAGTTTGAATATTTTGCTTGCGTATTCAGTCAAACTCACTCCTCATTCGGGCTTTTAGTGTCTGTCCTCAGGCTTCGTGGGGTCATTGACAATATTCAGTGGCACAAGCTCTATGTAGTCAAGGCAAAACGGCAAGTCCGACAGGCATTTTATCCTCAGCCAATGTTCTCCGCTGTCCAGATACTTCGTAGTCAATATTCTGCGCAAAAATGATTTTGTTTTTCGCGCAGGAACGTATGTATTGTATAAGTATCCATAAAAAGAGTCAGGCGCCTTCATCCATCCTCGGTTGCGCATCTGCTTGTCGTTCTCCACACCATTGTCTTCAGTCTCTTCATCAGGGACATAGCCAATATCGGCAGCCTCGAATGTACTGCCGTCAATAGGGATGCCTGTTACCTTGCCGTCGATATATGTCTGTATGAATCCTAATTGATTGGCCAATCTTATTTCATATGTGCGCGGAGGCACATTAGGCAGTTTGAAAGAACAGTCGAGTCCTCGGTCGGTGCCCATAAAGTCACCAAGATAAGTATCCACTCCAGGACGATACAATAAGGGGCGCGAGGTATGGAATTTTACATTTTTCGAGAAATTCTCACCTAAAAAATATAAAAAATGATTCTGCGGAGCATAGTATCTCATTTTGTTGCACTGCAATTCGGGAATCAGCGTGGACATATCGAAGCGCATACGCTCGTTCAGTATGTTACCCACCATTTCATCCTCGTTGTAAATGAGAATTTTATCAATTGGATGTAGGATGCCGTTAAGCGCCGTAGGATTGAAATCGGCATATTCCTTTTTCATATTACTAAACTCCGTCGGCGGGATTATGCGCACATTAACATGGTGGCGCATATTGGGGTTGAATGGTATTTCGCGCTTGCTGTAGTTTATGAATACGTCTATTCCCAGCGCGGTACTCAGTGGCTTAGTTACCTTCATCAGCGGCCCTTGCATTGTTTCGAAATAGTCGTAGCGGTCGAATCCCGGTATCATAAGTTTTTCGCTGCTGAATTTTCCGGAATACCTTGTTGTGTACTCTATGTCGTGGAATATTATGTCGTTGTATGCAAGTTCGCGTGGCACGAAGTGGTAAGAGACAAATTTATAAAGGGCATTCTTCGGATTTCTGTAATTATCTTTCTCCTCGGTACCGTACCATTTTTCGGCAAATGTCTTTAGGTCATCGAGTGTGTATATACCGTTGGCATTAAACACTTCATCGGGTTCTATAAAGGCTGTGTATTTGAAGAATTTAGTCTCTACAACCAATCTTGGGGAGGCAGCACCGAATCCCATTGCATTGTAGTCTATCGGCACATAATTAACATCACGGTCGAGCATCAGTGAATCCTGAAAACCGGTCTCTTTCAGCGCGGCACTAAAGAGTGAAAAATATCTGCACTCCTCTATCAATCCAGGTACATCGCGCGATGTGTGGTTTATTGCCTTGCCTATTATGTGTACGATGCCGTTCTCCACCTCGTTGTCACCGTCGATGATTGGTGAGCGATTGTTTATCATTATGTAGAAGTGTTCGTCGACTACCTTGTAATTGATGCCTAACGAGCGCTGGTTGAAATTGCGGCGATGCAGTGTGCCCTCGCTCATTTCTGCCATCGGGTAGCGTGCTTCTACAAGGTGTGTCTTTGCTATGACCGTTGCCATCGAGTCACTGAGGTCTTCCAGCAATGGCGAGGTTATTCCTGTCTCGTAGGGGACATTGTCGTCGCGCGTAGCCCAATAGAGCGAATCCTGCTCTACAAGATAGCGTTCCACTGCCTCGTTGGTAGGGAGGAACAGGGTATATTGGCCCCATGTCGACAGGAGTCCGAACATATTTGCTTTCTCCAAAATTTTTATAAAATTGGAGTAATCTTCGCTGCGGTTGAGCAAGAAATCTGCCATCGTCTCGCCGGTGAAGGTATAACGGTTGCTCTTGTCTATCTCGTCGGTGCAGGCGAGGATTGACAGGGATATTGCGAGTATGTAGAGTATTCGTTTCATTTTTTGTTATTTCTTCTTTACTCCTCCTTTTGGATAAGAGGACATTGCTGTGAAGCCGGAGGAGTTTGAATATTTTGCTTGCATCTTCATTCAAATTCTTCTGTTTATTTGCACTTTTTCAAATATAGTTATTTTTACAATGAGCGAAGCTACCCCCCCCCGTTTTTAACAATCCTTAACAATCACTTAGTGTCTATCCTCTGGCTTCAACGGGTCGTTCACTATGTGTAGCGGAACAAGTTCTATGTAGTCGTATCCACTGGTATTTTTCAACATGTCTTGTACCCAGGTATTATCGCTGATTTTTCGTATTCTCAGCCAATGTTCCCCTTCAGAAAGGTAGCAGGTAGTGATTATCCTGCGTACATGGTAACTGCTGTTGCGCGCAGGAATAGTGCCGTCTATTGAGTACACCAAATAGGAATCGGGAGCCTTCATCCATCCGCGGTTGCGCATCTGACGGTCATTCTCCACGCCATTGTCAATTGTTGCAGTGTCGGCCTCCCATCCCACCTTGGGGTCTTCCGCCGACAGGCGCATATCTATGGGCAAGCCACATATCTTATCGTCGAGGTACACCTGTATAATGTCGGCTTCCCAGTAATCTAGGAGATAAGCGTCCATACGAATTTCGTATGTGCGGGCAGGGACGGGTGGCAGCTTTACCGAAAAATCGAACATACCATTCATTACTATTTCGTCGTTCAAATATCTGTGCGGCATGCGATAGTATCGGAAATCGTCAACAGAGGCATTGTTCTTCAGGTTTTTGCAATAGTCATAGGGTATAGGTATATACTGCAGCATTGTGATGTCGGCGAAGCGTATGTTGTTGCACGATAGTTCGGGAAGCAACGACACGATGTCTATGCGCATACGTTCGTTCAGTATATTACCGGCCATCTCCTCCTCGTTATATACCAGTATCTTGTCAATTGGGTGAATGATGCCGTTCGACGCATATTGTCTGAAATTGGCATACCTTTCATTGGATTGGGTAAATTCGGTGGTTTCCAATATGCGTACATTCAGGTGCTTGCGCATTTCGAAATTATAAGGGACATCGCGTTTCGAATAGTTCAGGAATATGCTGCCACCATCTACCGTGCTCAGCGGCTTGGTTATTTTCATCATCTTGCCATTCGCCATTTCAAAATAGTCGTACAGGTCAAAGCGCGGATAGTAACAATTATCGTTGACGTACTTTGTTATCACCAGCTTGTCATAGGGTAGTTCGCGGTCGAGGAAATGGTATGCAACGAATCTGTAAAGCGCATTGCGCGGGCTTTGCAGGCTATCACTATCCTCTGTGCCGTACCATTTTTCGGCAAATGCCTTCAGATCGGCAAGGGTGTAAATGCCATTTTTATGGAATACCTCGTCGGGCTCTATGAATCCTGTGTATTTATAGAACCTGAATGGCGGATAAGTCTCAGAGGTAGAATAATTTCTCGGTGAATACTCAAAATCCATAGTACGGAACAGCGAATCGGCAAAACCCGTTGCATTCAGAGCTTCGGTGAAGATAGAGAAGAACGGTTGTTTCGCTATCATAACGGGCACTTTCTCTACGCTCGAATCTATCACACGGTCAACAGTGTGTATTACTCCGTTTTCCACCTCGTTGTCGCTGCCAACCACAATGGCATTGTTGTTTATCACAATGTGATAACCCTCGTCGCTTCCGCGATAGTTAACGCCAAGGTAACGGTCGTTCATATTCCATTTGGTGAGTGCCCCTTCGCCGAATTGCGTTGTCATATATCTGCCCTCGACAAGATGGTTGCGGGCGATGACATTTGCCATCGAGTCGCTAAGCTCTTCAACGAGTGGTGAGGTTATTCCATTGTATATGGGATTTTCACTGTCTTTCGTCGCCCAATATATGCTATCTTGCTCAAGTAGATATTTTTCCACAGCCTCGTTGTCGGGGAGGAACAGGGTGTATTGTCCGTATGTCTGCAACAGCGAGAGTAGTTCCGCACGTTCGAGCAAACTTGTAAAATGCGAGTATCTGTCGCTACGGTTCAGCAGATAGTCCGCCACCGTCTCACCGGTGAAGGTGAAGCGGTTGCTCTTGTCAATCTCGTCGGTGCAGGCGAGGATTGACAGGGCTATTGCTAATATGTAGAGTATTCGTTTCATTTTTTGTTATTTCTTCTTTACTCCTCCTCTTGGAT
>JAZNKR010000018.1:0-8269 GCA_045578665.1 Bacteroidaceae bacterium
ATGATTATGCGATATTATACCTAAAAAGTACAACCCCATCCTTCAATGGATAAAAAACTATTCTAAAAAGTTCCTGCCCTTAAAGGGGACATTGCGTAATAAGCAATGTTTGCGACGACGAAAGCTTTAGCTTTCCAAAGGAGTGCCGAGCTTTGCGAGGCCAATCAAAAAACGACAGTTTTTGAAGACGGAGGGGTTTTCCTCGCGCAGTATGGTTTATTGTAGTACGATGGGTTAACAACCCCCTCCGAACTTTTTTCGGAAAAAAGTTCTCGTCCCCCTTTAAGAGGGACAGCTTTTTAAAGTTACTTATCTCCACCGACATTGCAATGCAACGTTGCATTTTAGGTAATATATTTGATAATCATTAAATGTTAATATATATCAAAAAGCAGGAGGGGTGGCTTCGCCCATCGTAAAAATAACTATATTTGAAAAATTGCAAATAAACAGAAGAATTTGAATGAAGATGCAAGCAAAATTTTCAAACTCCTCCGGCTTGGCAGCCACCTCCTCTTATCCAAGAGTAGGAGTAAAGAAGAAATAACAAATAATGAAACGAATACTCTACATACTCGCAATAGCCTTGTCAATCCTCGCCTGCACCGACGAGATAGACAAGAGCAACCGTTACACTTTTACAAGTGAGACGATGGCAGACTTTTTGCTGAACCGTAGCGAGAAGTATTCACATTTTATCACACTATTGAAGCGTGCCGACCTTTTAAGCCTGCTGAATACCTATGGACAATACACCCTCTTCCTGCCCGACAACGAGGCGGTTGAAAAGTTTGTAGCAGAACAAGACAGCATCTACCAATTTTACAAAGATAGCGACACACCAATTTGGACAGGAATAACCTCGCCGCTTATAGAGGAACTTAGCGACTCGATGGCAAATGTCATTGTCCGCACTCATCTTGTAGAGGCGCACTATACTATGGCAGACATGAACGAGGGAGCATTGCAACGCCGCAACTTCAACAATAGGCTATTGGGAGTAAACTATGTGGTCGGTGTGGAGCACTTTTGTGTAATGATAAACAATCGTTCGGCAATTGTCGGTGGCGACAATCTGGTCGAAAATGGAGCCGTTCATATAATAGACCGCGTGATAAATCCATCGGCAAAAAGCGTTCCAGGTGTGGTAGCCGAGTATCCATTCTTCTCACTTTTCGATGCGGCACTACGCGAAACGGGATTTGGCGACTCTCTTCAACAGTACAACGATTATGGATATAAAATGGGGGATGTACTCTCACCCGCACCTCCAAATTTCATGTCAAGCGCAAATGTAAGGAATCCACAGACGAAATTCTACAAATACACAGGCTTTGTAGAACCGGACGAAGTGTTTCACTCCCGTGGCATATATACTATTGACGACCTTGCGGCATTTGCCGCAAGGTACTACGGAACAGAGGATAACGACAATCCACGTAGTCCGCGTAATGCACTGCACAGATTTGTTGCCTACCACTTTGTGCCGCGCGAACTGCCATACAATGATATAGTATTTCATAACCGCGGCAGCGGAAGTGTCATCAGCGAGGATATAATGTCGACTGTTCTTCCGCGCAGCGATTATTTCGAGACAATGGCAGGGTTACTGCTCAAAGCAACAAAGCCCTACAACACGCAATATGCGGCAAACATCTACATTAACTATTCCGGTAATGAAAATGCGACAGGTGTGCGCGTAGTTGAACTGACCGAATTTATCCGCATGAACGAATTGTATGCTAAGTTCAATCAGAATGCGTTGAACGGCATTGTGCACCCGATAGATGGTATACTCGTTTACGACGAGGATAGAATGACTGGTGCTGTGCTGAATGAACGTTTGCGCTTCGATGTTGCGACGCTTATTCCCGAACTGTCGTGCAACGGAGAGAGGTTTACCAGATACGGAGGCGTAACCCACATTCCGGCAGAATACAGCAATAGCATCCGCTTCAATTCCACGGGAAACACCTTATACTACGAGGCTGAATCCTACGGAAAAGGATATATGGCAGACTATTTTCTGCTTGCCAATGACTACGACATTTCGTTCCGCATACCTCCGGTTCCGCAAAGGAACTACGAGGTGCGCTTCGGGTACTCTGTCACCACATTAGGATATGTGCAGATATACATCGACAATCTCATTGCAGACAGACCGATAGACCTCACCCTTGCGGCAGACAATCCTAAGATAGGATACATTGACGACGAAAGCACTTACGACAATGGAACGGAGAACGACAAGGCAATGCGAAACCTCGGATATATGAAAGCTCCCGATATTTTCAAAGTGTACGGAGAGAAGGGATTACAGACTGCAAGAAGTTCGGACCTCTATTTGAGAAAAATTGTGGCACGCCGCCATTTTGATAATGGCGACCATTGGATAAGGTTCAAGAATGTTGGTGACGATACGCGCATCCCGTTTCATCTGGACTACATTGAACTTGTGCCGCTGCACATAGTCAGTGACCCCACAAAGCCCGAGGACAGGCACTAAAAAACATATTAGCAAAACACAAATAACACATGATAAAACGATTCCAACATTACATACAATTCGACAGGAAAGACTGTGGCCCCACCTGCCTTCAGATGATAGCAAAACACTATGGTAAGTATTACTCATTGTCAACATTGAGAGATAAATGTTTCATCACCCGCGAAGGGGTATCCATGTTGGGCATAAGTGATGCAGCCGAGACAATAGGCCTTAGAAGCATCGGTGTAAAAATAACATTGGAACAACTTATAGACGATGTCCCATTGCCATGTATATTGCATTGGAATCAGAATCATTTTGTAGTGTGCTACAAGATAAAGAAGAGGAGAAACGACAAGTCGCAATTCTATATAGCCGACCCGGGCAGCAAAAAAATTGTTTGCGACAAAGAGGCAATGAAGA
This sequence comes from Bacteroidaceae bacterium, assembly GCA_045578665.1. Classification (GTDB taxonomy): domain Bacteria; phylum Bacteroidota; class Bacteroidia; order Bacteroidales; family Bacteroidaceae; genus HGM04593. The sequence goes on from JAZNKR010000018.1 coordinate 2,912, forward strand.
AATGCTGGATTTCCACGCACAGCGGCGGAAAGTCATGCGGTACAGCATTGGTGCTTACACCCACTCCCGACTTCAAGAACATAGCCGACGAACCCGAAAGCAGAGCCAACCGCGACCTGCTCCATTTTGCCCGTTACTTTCTGCCTTACAAGCAGCAGTTTGCCCAGTTGATTATGGGCATGATACTCGGCAGCTGCTTGCAAATGGCTTTCCCATTCCTTACGCAAGCCATAGTCGATGTGGGCATCAAGAATGCCAACCTCGGCTTTATTACTCTTGTACTTATAGCACAATTGGTATTATTCGTGTCGCAACTGCTTGTGGGATTCATCAGAAGCTGGATAATGCTACACATGAATGCCCGCATAGACATAGCCCTTATTTCGGACTTTCTGATGAAGCTGATGAGACTGCCCTTGCGCTTCTTCGACACAAAAATGGTTGGAGACATAATGCAACGCATGGGAGATTACAGCAGAATAAAAGGATTCCTGATGAATAACTCCTTTAACATAATGTTCTCAGCTGTAAACTTCTTCATCTTTGCAGCAGTGCTTGCATATTACAATTGGCACATACTCACTCTGTTTCTCTTCGGCAACATACTGCACGTACTGTGGATAATGCTCTTTATGAAGATGCGCCGCGAACTCGACATCAAGCGCTTCAACCAATCGGCAAAAGACCAGAGCAACCTTATCCAATTGATACAAGGTATGCAGGAGATAAAGCTCAACAACTGCGAAAAGCAGAAACGATGGGAGTGGGAACACATTCAGGTGAAACTCTTCAAGATAAGCGTCAAGGGACTTGCACTTGGGCAAGTGCAGAAAATAGGCTCCACATTCTTCACACATACAACAAACATCGTAATAACCTTTATAGCCGCAAAAAGTGTCGTTGAAGGCAATATGACACTCGGTATGATGATGTCGCTGACCTACATAATAGGCCAGGTAGCCGCACCCATCAGCGAATTCATAGGCTTTGTACAGTCCTTTCAGGATGCTAAAATAAGTCTCGAACGATTGAACGAAATAAACAGCAGGAACGACGAAGAACAGGATATAGAGAACAAGATAGCAACATTACCGAACAAGAAAGATATAACATTCGAGAATGTAACCTTCAGCTACAGCGGTGCAGACAGGGACTATGCACTCGAAGATGTAACACTGAAAATTCCCGAACATAAAGTAACAGCCATCGTTGGTGCAAGCGGCAGCGGTAAAACCACACTCATAAAACTGCTGCTTGGATTCTACACACCCAACCGTGGAAACATCAAAATAGGCAACACGCCATTGGCTATGATGAATCCACACTTTTGGCGCAGCAAGACCGGCTCGGTGATGCAGGAGGGGTATATATTCTCCGACACCATTGCACGCAACATTGCAGTTGCCGATGAAACAGTCGACTACGAAAGGTTGCAGCATGCAGTGGAAGTTGCAAACATAAGCGACTACATCGACTCACTGCCGCTGGGATACAACACAGAAATAGGTGCCGAGGGCAACGGAATAAGTCAAGGACAGAAGCAGAGAATGCTCATAGCGCGTGCAGTATATAAGAATCCGGAATTCATATTCTTCGACGAAGCGACAAACTCTCTTGACTCGAACAACGAGAAGATAATAATGGAAAACCTGCACGAATTCTACAAAGGCAAGACCGTTGTGGTTGTAGCCCATAGACTTAGTACAGTAAAGGATGCCGACAAGATAATAGTCCTCGACAAAGGCAAGGTGATAGAGGAAGGTACGCACGCAGAACTTACACAAAAACGTGGAGCATACTATACTCTTGTAAAGAATCAGTTGGAATTAGGACAGTAACACACAAACACAGACAGCATGAACAAAGCAGAGAATACAAAAATAGATGCTTCAAAAAAGCAACAAATAGACATGGCCATGCACTGCGACGAGGTGCAGGAAGTGATGGGCGAGATTCCATCGTGGATAGTGCGCTGGGGCATTACCGTTATATTCGCAATAGTCGTTACACTCATTGTCGGCTCCCACTTTTTTTACTACCCTGATGTCGTAAAAACAGACATCCGCATCGCTACCACAGAAGCGGACAATGTAGCATTAAAAAGCATTGGCGAAATTAAAATCCCTGCTGCCGGCTCGGGTAAGATAATGCCGGGGCAACAGGTTAATGTCTTTATTGCAAACTATCCGTATAGCGAATACGGCTATGTAACGGGTGTCATTGACCGCATTGACGAAACACCCGACGAAAATGGCAACTACCTGATAACTGTCGCGTTCCCCAATGGAATGAAAAGCAGTTACGGCCACAATCTGCGTGCATGGAAAGTGATGACCGGAACGGCTGAAATTGTCTTGGAGAACAAACGCCTGACAGAAAAGCTTTTGCAACCGTTCAGACTGATAAAGAGGTAAAATACAATTTGATAATATTAGTGTCCGGTAAACGTATTTAAGTCGTTTAAAATTCAATATTTAAGTAACTACAAGCCCTAATTCTTTATTATGACAAATTTAAGTCAATGATTGGAACTCCCTCGCCCTTTGGGCACTCCCTCTTCAAGAGGGAGAATGTCATACATTAGTAAATTTCAAGAATTTACATTCCTCCTCTTGAAGAGGACATTGCGTAATAAGCAATGTTTGCGACGACGAAAGCTTTAGCTTTCCAAAGGAGTGCCGAGCTTGCGAGGTCATTCAAAAACTTGTTTTTGAAGACGGAGGAGTTCAAAACATAAGCAGAATAAAAATTTGCCGGAAAGCAATAATAAAAATACCGACCTGCTTCTTCAGTCAAAGCAGGCCGGTAATTTTATTGTCTTGTTGTATCAGTTCTTAAGATTTTCGAAGAAGAACTTTGTTATCATCTCGAACATATGCAGACGTGTCTTTGAACCGTAGTATATGCTGTGGTTGCTGTCGGGGTAGATGGCTGTGCGGAACTGCTTACCTGCCTGCGACAGTGCATATATGTAGCGTGTCATGTTGCGGAAGTGGACATTGTCGTCGGCTGTTCCGTGTATGAGCAGCAGGTTGCCGTGGAGCTTGTTTACATTTACTATTGCCGAGCCGTTGTCATATCCTTCCTTGTTTTCTTTGGGTGTGCGCATGTAGCGTTCGGTGTAAACAGTGTCGTAGAAGCGCCAGTCGGTGGGTGCTGCGATGGCTACTCCTGCCTTGAATACGGGGGTGCCTTCGCTCATAGACATAAGAGTGGTGTATCCGCCGAAGCTCCAACCCCATATTGCTATGTTGTTCTTGTCCACGTAGGGGAGTGTGCCGAGGTATTTTGCAGCTTCCACTTGGTCTCTTGCTTCGTATTTGCCGAGCGACATGTAGGTGCATTTGCCGAATTTTGTTCCGCGACCTGCTGTTCCGCGTCCATCTACGCACACCATGATGAATCCGTTGCTTGCCATGTAGCTCTCAAAAAGTCCGCCGCCGTACTGTCCTATTGCCCATGTATCCTTTACCTTTTGCGAGTAGGGACCGCTGTACTGGTGCATTATGACGGGGTATTTCTTGCTTGCATCGAAATCGGCGGGTTTTATCATCCATCCGTAGAGCTGTACGCCGTCGCTGTTGGTGAATGTGAACAGCTCTTTCTGTCCCATGTTTATGTTACTCAGTCTGTCGAGCAGTTCTTTGTTGTCGAGCAGTGTCTTTAGCTCCTTGCCGTTGCTGTCGTTGATGGTTACTACGGGCGGGGTTGTCAGATTCTGGTAGGTGTTGATGTAGTATTTGAGGTTTTTGCTGAAGATGGCGCTGTTGGTTCCCTCTTTCTGGCTGATGAGGCTCTTTTTGCCCTTGGCGTCGAGCTTGAATATTGCGCTCTGTGTGGGGTTGCCTTCGTTGCTCGAATAGTAGAAGGTGTTTTTCTTTTCGTCCCATCCGAAGAATCCGTTGACATCGTATTGACCTTTGGTGAGCTGTTTCACCAGATTGCCGCCGATGGTGTAGAGGTAGAGGTGGTTGTTGCCGTCGCGCTCGCTCTGCATCACAAAGTGGTTCTTGAAGAATGCAAGTTCCTGATAGGTTGTCTCGTTGATGTATTCGGGACTCTCTTCGCGCAGGATGCGTTTGCAGAGGCCCGAAAGGGGGTTGGCCTTGAAGATGTCCATGCGGTTCTGATGGCGGTTCAAGGTTACGATGGCAAGAAATTCGGGGTCCTCGGTGAATGAGATGCGGGGAATGTAGTCTGTGCTGTCGATGGGGAGGGCGAGTTTGCGGGTTACACGGTTCTTTATGTCGAATGTGTGTACGCTGACGGTGGAGTTCTGTGCTCCGGCTACGGGGTATTTATAGCTGTAGGGCTTTTTGTAGTCGTCGTATTCGTGGTTGCTCTCTCCTGCTGTGGGGATATACATGGGCATGTCGTAGTTCATCACCTTGCTCTCGTCGTAGCGTATGTAGGCGAGCACTTTGCTGTCGGCGCTGAATTCAAACGAGCGGCTTGTGGCAAACTCCTCTTCGTACACCCAGTCGGGGAGTCCGTTGATTATTTCGCCGAATTTGCCGTCTGTGGTTACCTGTGATTCGCTGCTGTTGAAGAGCAGTTTCACAAGGAACAGATTGTTCTCGCGTGCGAAAGCTATCATTGTGCCGTCGGGCGAGAAGATGGGCTGCTGCTGCGGGCCGTTCTCCGACAGGGGCTGCAACTTGTTGTTCTTGCGCGAATATATGTGGTATTCGGCTGTGAAGGAGTGGCGGTAGATATGGTTTGTTTGTGTCTGTATGAGGATGCGTGCCTCGTCGGGTGAGAAGGTGTATCCGTCGATTCTCTTGAAGTTGCATCCGCGAGCTGTCTCTATGTTGAAGATGGTGTCGGTTACTTCGCCGCTCTTGAACGAGTAGCTGAGTATCATCTTGCGGTCGCTGCTCAGCTTTGCGAAGTGCTCTCCGTCGTTCATGGGATGTATGCCGGAGAAGCCTTTTGCGCTGTATGTGCCGTTTACAACCTCTTTCAGTTCAATGTCGCGGGGATTGGCGTATGCTGTGATGCACACGATGGTAAGTAGGATTGATAGAATCTTTTTCATGTGGTTTTTGTTTTTCATTGTGCGAAGATAGCGATAATTTATGAGATTATGCCTCTTTGTCTTAGAAGTTGTTTGATGGAGGTTATGTAATTTGGTTATTTTAAATAAAATGATTATCAAATATATTACCTAAAGTGCAACGTTGTTGGAATTAGTAACTTAAAAAGTTGTCCCTCTTTAACCTTAGATTTGCACAATGAAAAATTATACAATATATAATTACTACATTTGCAAAGTGAAGAAGGAAAAAGATGTTTAACCGAAGTAAAGGAAGGCGGAGGTTAACCAACCTCTTCTATGGAATATTTATTTCCATCCCT
>JAZNKR010000019.1:0-3053 GCA_045578665.1 Bacteroidaceae bacterium
CAAGCCATCATCGCCAACCGATACGACTCGTGCCTCGACGATGTAATAGACAAGGTCTACACACGAGATATATTCAGAAGAGATTAAGGTTCATTCTTAGAAAGCATATACCAGAGACACCCCCTGCCGGTAGTTACCGGCAGGGGGTGTCTCTGGTTTCTTCTGCACCGCTTCACCGTTTATCACCTCATTGCGACATTGGAAAAAACCATATATATTACTCTAATATAGTAAAACCTTAATTTACACAAACCCACCATGACATCTATAAAAATGCATAACACACCATCCACTGTAGAAAGAACACAATCGTCGCATGAGACACTCTTCGGTTACATGACACAAATGATAGCACGCTACCGCAAACGCGGGCAGATACGCACCGGCGAAACCTACTCCACCACAATGAACAGTTTCAGAAGATTCAACAACGGAGCCGACATAAACCTCGACGCAATAGACGCAGAACTGATGGAATCATACGCGCAACATCTCAAGAACAACATGCTCTCGCCCAACACCATCGCGTTCTACATGAAACACATGCGCGCCGTATACAACCATGCAATAGACGACGAACTTATCGCAGACAAAAGACCATTCAAACGCATATCCACAGCCACACAGAAGACAACCAAACGGGCAATACCCCTGCTGGCCATAAAGAAAATAAAGACACTGGATTGCAGCCAGGACGCATCGAAAAAGTTCGCACGCGACATGTTCCTCTTCAGTTTCTACACCCGCGGTATGTCATTTGTAGACATAGCATACCTGCAAAAGAAAAACCTCAAAGGCGACATCCTGTTCTATCGCAGGAAAAAGACCAACCAGCAGCTCTCCATACACTGGGAAAAATGCATGCAGGAGATAGTAAAGAGCTATGCCGCCGAAACATATTCCCCCTACCTGTTCTCAATAATCAAAGACCCCGAGCACAATCCGCTGAAGCAGTACCGCAACGCACTCTTCCTAATAAACAGACACCTGAAACAGATAGGCAAGACACTGGGACTGCATCAGCCGCTGACAATGTACTGCGCCCGACATTCCTGGGCAAGCATAGCACGCAACGAAGGAATCCCTTTGTCAGTGATAAGCGAAGGCATGGGACACGACTCAGAAAAAACCACACAGATATACCTCTCGTCGCTTAAGACCGAAGTCATAGACAAAGCAAACCGCAAGATATTGAAACTCTTATGACATCAGCTCCGTGTCAGGAGCTCCAATCTCGAAACCTTTTTCTATTTCAAGGAATGGAAGCGTCTTGCAACCACCCTTCCCTGCGAATTGTATGCACCGTTCAAGCTCTATGTCGATGGCTACAAATACAAAAAGATTGTCCGGGGGACTCGGCTTGCCGCTTGGTACGGTGAAGAGCCGCATCTTCGCTGCACGTGCGCGGCTGAAAGCAATGTTGAGAGAGAGCGATTGACAGTAAGAAGATGGGATAGACGACGAGGGGAGTCGCTATACGACACTCAGCCATTTTACAACATCCTTTTCAAACAGTTTCTATGTCTCTCAATAACCATTTAGCAGATGCAACAACACTCCCTATTGATTATTCTTCGGGAGTGTTGTTTTCTTGCTGCAATCTGAATATCATTTTTTGACGTTCTATCTCATTCGACAGCTCTTCTTTCGTTGGTAAGAAAGTGAGATACTTTGCTTGAAATAATCGGTCATTGTCTTTGAGCATTGAATAGCGCGCCATATCCTCACTTGTTTGAGAGCATAAGACAAGTCCGATTGTTGGATTATCTCCCTCCGTACGTTTAAGTTCGTCATACATCCTTATATACATATCCATCTGCCCTACGTCCTGGTGACTTATTTGTTCAGTCTTTAAATCAACAAGCATAAAGCATTTGAGGATATAATTGTAGAACACAAGGTCTATATAAAAGTCACCCATATCTGTTCTGATATGCTGCTGACGGGCAACAAAAGCGAAACCTTTTCCCAGCTCCATAATGAACTTTTGAAGATGGGTAATAATCGCACTCTCCAATTCTGTTTCCGAGAATTCTGTATTCTGAGCCAATCCTAAAAATTCAGCAAAAACCGGATTCTTTATAAACTCCAACTTGTCGCCCTGCATGGGAGCAGTAATCTGTTTCATTTCATCTCTTAGCACATCCTTTGCCTGCGACTGCAACAATCGATAATAGTATTGCGATGATATATTGCGGTGAAGCGTTCTTACGCTCCACATCTCCTTTGCAGCCTCCTGCATATACCAATGGCGAGCACTATCGTCACTGACGGTAAGCAATTCACGATAATGAGTCCAAGTAAGATTTGGCACTCGCGAGTGCCAAATCTCCATATCCTTGAAATAGAGGTAGAATTGACGGTAATCCTGCAAGCGACGTGCCGAACATGAATTACCATATATCGGCATCAATTCGGTTGCAAGATTCTTCAACAGAGCCTTACCATATTAAGCTCTTGAAGCCCCACCTTGTTCTTCCTCCACAATGCGGCGACCTACCAACCAATTCGATTGAATCATCAATGTGTTGATAGAGGAATATACCTGTTTTCTTGTTTGTTCGATAATCTGTTTGATATCGGCAACAATATTTGCGCTATTATGAATTTGCATCTCTTTCATACCGCAAATATACAGCTTTTATCTGAAATCAAATAAGAGTGATTCTGTAAATTAGAGAGGACTACGATTCTGCGCCGAGAAGATGCGTACTTTATCATGCAAACAATAAATTTAGAAGTTTTTTGCAAAAAGTTTACATTCTCGTGAACAAAAGTGCCGTGTCGATTGTTATATTTACAGCAGAACATTTATAGCTCACCATAAAAAAAACGAACAATCACAATGAATGATTATTTCCTCGGTAGGCTTGTGAAAGCCATCCCTATGTTGAAAAACATCAGTCGCCGTTATATCTTCGACCCCAATAGAGCAGACGACCTGGTGCAGGATACCCTGCTGAAAGCTATCGACAGCAGCGACAGCTATGTCGAAGCGGGCAAGTTCCATGCATGGCTCTCGGTTATCATGGCAAACACTTACGAAAATTGCC
>JAZNKR010000020.1:0-21250 GCA_045578665.1 Bacteroidaceae bacterium
CCGCAGTGGCATACATGAATAACGGTATAATAGAACGAAAATGGAAAAACAGCTATAACAGGGAGCGAGACAATGAAGATATGATAAAGTCACTAACCCAATGACAACCTATGGCAGGATAACAAAAAATCTATATCTTCTGTCGGGCATGCCCGACAGAAGATATAGAAAGAAAATGCTTAAAATAGTGTAAACAAATTTTAGGACGCGACAGAGTTCCAATCATTGACTTAAATTTGTCTTAATAAAGAATGGGGACTTATAGCTGCTTAAATACCTAATTTTAAACGACTTATATACGTTTACCGGACACTAATGTTTTTTTGCATGTCTGAAAGATAGAAAACAATCTGATGATTAGTGGAAGTAGGAATTGAGCTTATCTTTTCTTTTATCAGTAACCTTTTAAAGCTTGGTTCTGAATAACTTCTTATAATTTTGCACTTACCATCCTGTCGTTGCCGGTAAAGTCCTTGTGTAGATGGATGTTGGTGTAACCCAGTTCAGTGAGCATGGTGCAGGTGTCTGTGCCATGCTCGCGGTTTATTTCGAAGTATAGCTTCCCACCGGGGGTGAGCATGGTTTTTGCTTTTTCTGCAATGGTGCGGTAGAAGAGCAACGGGTCGTTGTCGGGGACAAAGAGTGCAAGCGATGGTTCCCAATCGAGCACGTTGCTTTCCATCTCTGCCTTTTCCTCTTCCTTTATATACGGGGGGTTGCTTACTATTATATCGAATTTATCAGCTTCGGCAGGAGTGTATGTAAGTATGTCGCGCAGTGCGAAGTTTATCTTTGTACCGCAGGTGGCGCTGTTCTCTTTTGCCACGAGGAGTGCATCCTCGGAAATGTCCCATGCGCTTACCGTGCTTTGCGGAAGCTCTTTTGCGAGGGCTATTGCTATGCAGCCGCTGCCTGTGCCTATGTCGAGTATACGGAGGCTGCTGTTTTTGTTCTCTGTGGCTATAAGCCTGATAAGTTCGCCCGTTTCGGGACGGGGAATGAGCACTGAGGGATTTACTTTCAGACGCAATCCGCAGAATTCCGCTTCGCCGAGTATGTATTGCAACGGTTCATTTTTCTTCAACCGTTGTATAGCATCGGCAAGTTCCGACTCTTGCTCCCCTGTCAGTTCTACCTTGTCGCGCAGGAAATAGGCTGTCTCCCCAATTTGCAGCAGATCGGTGGCGAGGATGCGGGTGATTGCGTCAATCTCGCCGGGGCTGTATGCTCCGGCGAGTTCTTCGCGCAATCTGTTTATTATTTGTCTCATGCTGTGAGTGCTTCGAACAATTTCTCCCACTCATCTGCGAGTGCGGGCATCGAGGGGAATACGTATGAGGCGCCTGCATTGTAGAGAACATCCTCGTGCAGGGGACCTGTATTTACAGCTATTGTAAACAGGTTAGCTGCTACGCCTGCCTGCACGCCCAATGGGGCATTTTCAACAACTATCGCTTCGTGTGGGGCAAATCCTCCGCGCTCCAATGCCAGAAGATAGGGATCGGGGTGGGGCTTGCCACGTTTTACATTGAAGCTTGTGATTATGTGGTCGGCTGCAAACAGTCCCGGAAAGTTCTCTTCGATGCGGGCAAGCAGGGTAGGGGTGCCCGAGCCTGTTACTATCATGGGTGTCAGTCCGCAGGTCTTCACTTTGTTGATAAGCTCTATCGCTCCCTGCATACGCGGTGTTTCGGGGTAGGTGGCGAATAGGTCGCATTTTGCTTTGCAAAGGCGGTCAATCTCCTCCTGTGTGGGTGTGGTGCCGAACTGTGCAAGACTGGCTGTGGTGATGGTGCTGCTGCCTGTGCGGCCTTCGTTCATATATACATCGTGGGCAGTGAAATTGTATCCAGCCTCCTGCATCACCTGCGACCATGCGCGTGCATGGTAGGGCATGGAGTCGAACAGCACTCCGTCCATGTCGAACAATACAGCACGCAACTGCAAGGCGGGTAGGCCTTGCAGTTGCAGATAGCTGTCTATTTTCTGTTTATATATAGACATATTTTAGAGTCTTGCGCGGATAGCCTTGCTCTCCTCCTCGTAGCCGGGTTTGTCAAGCAGTGCGAACATGTTCTTCTTGTAAGCCTCTACACCGGGCTGGTTGAAGGGGTTTACGCCAAGAACGTAACCGCTGATTCCGCAACCGATTTCGAAGAAATAGATGAGCTGTCCGAGGTAGTACTCGTTGAGCTTGGGTATTGAGATGCGGATGTTGGGTACACCGCCGTCAACGTGTGCAAGCTGTGTGCCGAGCTCTGCCATCTTGTTTACCTCGTCAACGTGTTTGCCTGCGAGGAAGTTGAGGCCGTCGAGGTTCTCCTCGTCAGAGGGTACTGTGAGTGAGCTGTTGGGCTCCTCGATTGAGAGCACTGTCTCGAAGATGGTGCGTTCGCCCTCCTGAATCCACTGACCCATTGAGTGAAGGTCGGTTGTGAAGTCTACCGATGCGGGGAAGATACCTTTGTTCTCCTTACCCTCTGACTCGCCATAGAGCTGTTTCCACCACTCTGATGTGAAGTGGAGCTTGGGCTGGTAGTTTACAAGAATCTCAATCTTCTTGCCTGCTGCGTAGAGGGCGTTACGTGTAGCTGCATACATTGCTGCGATGTTCTCTGTGAAGGGAACTGTGGGAGCTGTTGCCTTCTCCATGTCCTGTGCACCGCCTACGAGTGCTTCGATGTCGAAGCCTGCGATGGCAATGGGAAGGAGACCTACGGGAGTGAGTACAGAGAAGCGACCGCCTACATTGTCGGGGATGATGAAGCTCTTGTATCCCTCCTTGTTTGCTGTGATGCGTGCTGCACCCTTAACAGCGTCGGTGATGGCTACTATTACCTTGCTTGCCATCTCCTTGCCGCGCTGATCCTCGCACTGCTTCTTCAAAAGACGGAATGCAAGCGCTGTCTCGGTTGTTGTACCCGATTTAGAGATGTTGATTACACCGAATTTCTTGTCCTTGAGGAAGTCTGTGAGTTCGCTGAGGTAGTCCTCGCTGATGTTGTGTCCTGCGAAGATTACTGTGGGGTTCTTCTTGTCGCCGATGAAGGCTGCGAAGTTGTTGCTGAGTGCCTCGATGATGGCGCGTGCGCCGAGGTAGCTGCCGCCGATACCTGCTACTACAACTACTTCGCAGTTCTCGCGCATTACCTGTGCTGTTGCGTTGATTTCGCCGATGAACTCTTTTGTTATTGATGAGGGAAGGTGCAACCAACCGAGGAAGTCGTTGCCGGGGGCTGTGCCCTCTTCCAATGCTTTCTGTGCTGCTGCTACTTTGCTTTCATATGCAAGGATTGTCTCCTCTGATACGAAACCTTTTACTTTGTCAATGTTTAATGCAATATTTTTCATTTTCTTTTATGGAATAAATGTTTTTCTTATTTGAATGAATCTGTCAACAGTTTAATCTCTATTACAGGTGAAATACCCTCATAGAGTATATTGTAAACGGCATCGATGATGGGTGTGTTTATGCGGTAGTGCTTGTTGATTTCCTTTATGCACTTTGCGCCGTAGTATCCCTCAGCAATCATCTCCATCTCTATCTGTGCGCTTTTTACCGAATAGCCTTTGCCTATCATGGTTCCGAATATGCGGTTGCGGCTGAAGTTGGAGTATCCTGTTACAAGCAGGTCGCCCAGATAGACCGAGTCGTTGATGGTGCGGCTGATGGGGTGCACGACATTTATGAAACGGTTCATCTCTATCACTGCGTTGGACATGAGCACAGCCTGGAAGTTGTCGCCATATTTCAGACCGTTGCATATTCCGGCTGCGATTGCATAGATATTCTTGAGCACCGAACCGAATTCTATGCCTACAACATCTTCGCTGACAGAGGTCTTTATGAAGTTGTTGGCAAGTTTGGCTGCAAACTGTGTGGCATGGTCTATGTTGCTGCATCCGACTGTCAGATAGGAGAGACGTTCCAATGCAACCTCTTCGGCATGGCAGGGACCTGCCATCACAGACAGATTGTCGTAGGGCACTTTGTATACCTGATGGAAATACTCCGAAATGATAAGATTCTCATCGGGTACTATACCCTTGATGGCATTTACTATGAATTTGTCGCGCAGGTCCTCCTTGAGCTTCTTCAGGTGGCTCTTTATGTAGGGCGAGGGTGTTACGAATACCAATATGTCCGATTCGCGTGCAACCTTGTTGATGTCCGACGAAAAATTTATGCGGTTGGTATCGAATCGTACCGATGACAAATATGCGGGGTTGTGTCCCAAGCGTTTGAAATCTTCGATACGGTCGTCGCGACGTATGTACCAGTTTATCTTCTCTACGTTGCTGAGGAGTATTTTCGCTATGGCTGTCGCCCAGCTGCCGCCTCCCATTATCGCAACGGTTGCATTGGTTAGTTCCATAGTAGATGTTTTTGGGGTTATATATTGAACGGCTGTTTGCTTATGCAAGTTTTTCAATCCACTCTGTTACATCGTTCACAGAGGGGGTGGTGTAGCCGAGTTTGTATTTCTTGTTTATGCCGCCAATCTCCTGCTGTATCTTCTGGGCGTTGCCGTCCTTGAGGTCGCTGACGAGGTTGTAGCCGGCTTTTTGCAGTACGGGTACCCACTCTTCGGGTATGCCTATTGCGGTGAATGCCGATGCAGGGTCTTTGGGGATTTTCTTTTCGGGGCGCATCTGCGGGAAGAAGAGCACCTCCTGGATGGCCAACTGTCCTGTCATGAGCATGGCGAGACGATCCATACCTATACCCATACCCGATGTGGGGGGCATACCATATTCCAGTGCGCGTACAAAATCCTGGTCGATGAACATTGCTTCGTCGTCTCCCTTTTCGCTCAGACGCAACTGCTCCTGGAAGCGCTCTGCCTGGTCGATGGGGTCGTTGAGCTCGCTGTATGCGTTGCAGAGCTCCTTGCCGTTAACCATAAGCTCGAAACGCTCAGTGAGTTCGGGGTTCTCGCGGTGGCGTTTGCACAAGGGCGACATCTCTATGGGGTAATCGGTGATGAAGGTGGGCTGTATGTAGTTGCCTTCGCAGAACTCGCCGAAAATCTCGTCGATGAGCTTGCCCTTACCCATTGTCTCGTCAACCTCCATCTTAAGCTCCTTGCAGATAGCAAAAATTTCCTCTTCGCTCTTGCCGTTGAGGTCGTAGCCTGTGAACTCCTTGATGGCTTCGAGCATGGGCACGCGACGGAAAGGAGCCTTGAAACTGATTACGTTGTCGCCTACCTTTACATCGGTGGTTCCGTTGACATCGATAGCAATCTTTTCGAGCATCTGCTCTGTGAAGTTCATCATCCAGTTGTAGTCCTTGTAGGCTACGTATATCTCCATGCAGGTGAATTCGGGGTTGTGTGTGCGGTCCATACCCTCGTTGCGGAAGTTCTTTGAGAACTCGTATACACCTTCGAAACCACCGACGATAAGTCTTTTCAGATAGAGCTCGTTGGCAATACGCAGATAGAAAGGTATGTCGAGCGCATTGTGGTGTGTGATGAAGGGGCGTGCCGCTGCTCCGCCGGGAATTGACTGCAATACGGGGGTCTCTACCTCCATGTAACCTTTAGAGTTGAAGAACTCGCGCATGGAGTTGTATATCTTGTTGCGCTTGATGAATATCTCTTTGACATCGTCGTTCACAACAAGGTCTACATAGCGCTGGCGGTAGCGCAATTCGGGGTCTTCGAACTTGTCGTATGCTACACCGTCCTTATACTTTACGATGGGCAGTGGACGTATGCTCTTTGAAAGCACTGTGAGTTCCTTTGCGTGTACGGTAATTTCGCCTGTCTGTGTGCGGAATACGAAACCTTTGATTCCTACAAAGTCGCCGATGTCGAGCAGACGCTTGAACACTACATTGTAGCCGTCCTTGTTTTCACCCGGGCAGATGTCGTCGCGTGTAATATATACCTGTATGCGGCCTTTTGAGTCCTGGAGTCCGATGAATGATGCCTTACCCATTACGCGGCGGCACATCATGCGGCCGGCAATGCACACTTCGCGGGGCTCGTCCTCGTCCTTGAACTCTGCAAGGATGTCTGTAGAGAAGGCATTAGTGGGATATTCGGCTGCGGGGTAGGGTTCTATGCCCATGTTGCGCAGTTCGTTGAGTGATTCGCGGCGGATAATTTCCTGTTCGCTTAGTTCGAGTATATTCATTGTTATATATGTTTTTCGTTTATACTATTTTCTTGAAATAATCTATTGTGCGTTGCAAGCCTTCGGTCAACTGTATTTCGGGCTGCCATCCGCCAAGTTCGCGGCGTGCGACTGTGATGTCGGGTTTGCGCTGACGGGGGTCGTCCTGTGGCAGGGGTTGGAATATTATCTTTGACTTTGAGCCTGTGAGTTCTATGACCTTTTCGGCAAGTTCGAGCATGGTGAATTCTCCGGGATTACCGATGTTGACGGGGCCGGTGAAACTGTCGTCGGTGTTCATCATTCTTATCATGCCTTCGACAAGGTCGTCGACATATTGGAAACTGCGTGTCTGCTTGCCGTCGCCGTAGATGGTTATGTCCTCACCGCGCAGTGCCTGCACTATGAAGTTGGATACCACGCGACCGTCGTTCATGCTCATTCGCGGACCATAGGTGTTGAAGATGCGCACAATCTTTATGCGCAGATTGTTCTGTCTGTGGTAGTCCATGAAGAGTGTCTCGGCACAGCGTTTACCCTCGTCGTAGCACGAGCGGATGCCTATGGGGTTGACATTGCCCCAATAGTTTACGAGGTGCGGGTGGATGGTGGGGTCGCCGTACACTTCGCTTGTGGAGGCTTGCAATATCTTTGCGCGCACCTGTTTGGCGAGTCCGAGCATATTCATCGAGCCAATCACGCAGGTCTGTATGGTCTTTACTGCATCGTACTGGTAGTGTACGGGCGATGCAGGGCAGGCGAGGTTGTATATCTCGTCCACTTCGGCTGTATAGGGCTTTGTGATGTCGTGGCGCACAAGTTCGAAGTGGTCATTGCCTATGAGGTGGCGTATGTTGTCTTTACTGCCTGTAAAGTAGTTGTCGAGGCATATTACATCGTTGCCTTCATTAAGAAGACGCTCGCACAGATGCGAACCGATGAAGCCTGCTCCTCCTGTTACAAGTATTCGTTTCATTGTCTCTATTTCTTTATATTAAAATTGCCTGAGCCTATCATGTTGCCGTCAGCAAAGATCTGTACTTTGTAGGTACCTGCCTGCAGGAATTCTTCTATATCCCAATAGACATTTACCTGTTGCTCTTCGCCGTTGTATTCGATGTATTTCTTTATCGAATATTTGAGTTCTTTGTTCTCGTAGGTGAAGAGGTCTCCGGCATTCTTTGCAAGTACATCTTCGTCGGGCTTGAGAATGCGCACGTAGATTGTCTTTTCGCCTGTCTCTGTGGTGATGTTCTTGGCTATTGTGAAGCCTATGGCAATCTTCTTGGCATCCTTTATCTTCTTTGCTTCTTTGCCGTTCTTCTTCAGCGGGGTGAAACTGATGCCTATCGCGTCGAGTTGTGATGCAAGTGAGACCTTCTTGGTGAGGTTCTCTTTTTCCTCTTCAATCTTGTCTATCTTGCGCGATGCCTCGCTGTAGCGGGCTTTTACTCGTTTGTTCTCTTTCTGGAGCTCTTCGTTGAGTCTGTTGAGCGAGTCTATCTGCACTACGTAGCTCTTGAGTACGGCGCGTACGGTTTTGAGCTCTTTTTTGAGGCGTGTGATTTCGGCGGCATCGGTGGCTTTTGTCTGTCGTAGCTCTTCGAGCAGTTGCTGGGTTTTCAGCTTCTCCTGTTCAAGCTTGTCCTGCAAAGAGTCGTTGGTGATGCGTATCTGAAGTTCGTCGTACTGTGTGGCAAAGCTCGAATATTCGTTTTCGAGTTCTTCCTTTTCGAGTGCGAAGAGTTCCTGCATCTCTACGTTCTGCTTGCGGCTGTCCATGAGCATCACACCGAGGATGATTGCGGCGATGAGCAGTGCTGCCGATACTGCGATGAATGTTATTTTTTGCTTGTCTAATGCCATTTGTTTCAAATGTTTAGTTCGACAATTTCTTTATGTTCTCTTTGAGTATTGCTATCTTTTCGTTGGCGTCGGACTGTTTCTTCTTTTCGGCCTCGATGATTTTTTCGGGAGCCTTGCCTACGAAACTGGGGTTGCTCAACTTGGCTTCTACCTTTTTGAGGAAGCCTTCGAGATAGGTAAGCTCTTCCTGCAATTTGGCAATTTCAGCCTCCTTGTCTATAAGGTTGCCCAAGGGTACTGCGTACTCTGTGGTGCCTACACGGAATGATGCTGCTGCGCTGTCGGCTGTTGCTACATAGTCGATAGATGTAAGCTCTGCCATTTTTGCGAGTATGCTCTCCATGCCCTTTACGGGTGCGTCGCCCACAATTTGCAGTGTGAGGGGGGTGCGGGGAGAGATGTTCTTCTGTGTGCGTATGGCACGGATGTTTGTGATTACCTCTTTTGTTGCATTTATTTTGTTTATCAGCTGTTCGTCGCAGGGGCGGAGAAGGTCACTGATGTTCTGTGTCATAAGGCTTTCGCCATCCTTACGGTCGTAAAGTGACTGCCAAAGCTCTTCGGTGATGAAGGGCATGAAGGGGTGCAACAGACGCAACAGGTCGTTGAAGAAGCCAAGTGTAGCTTCGTAGGTCGCTGCATCGATGGGCGAACCGTATGCGGGTTTTATCATTTCGAGGTACCATGCCGAGAATTCGTCCCAGAAGAGGGTGTAGACGCTCATGAGTGCTTCGCTTATGCGGTATTTGCCAAAGAGGTCTTCAATCTCTGCTGTCTTCTGTGCAAGTGTGGCTTTGAACCACTCGATGGCTATTGATGAACTTTCGGGTTGTGCAACATCTGTGCTAACATTCCATCCTTTTACAAGGCGGAATGCGTTCCATATCTTGTTACAGAAGTTACGGCCCTGCTCGCACAATGATTCGTCGAAGAGGATGTCGTTGCCTGCGGGAGCGGAGAGCATGATGCCCATGCGCACGCCGTCGGCACCGTATTGTGCAATGAGTTCGAGTGGGTCGGGGCTGTTGCCGAGCGATTTGCTCATCTTGCGTCCCAGCTTGTCGCGTACGATACCTGTGAAGTATACGTTGCGGAAAGGCATATCTCCTTTGTACTCGTATCCTGCCATAATCATGCGTGCTACCCAGAAGAATATGATGTCGGGACCTGTTACGAGGTCGGCTGTGGGGTAGTAGTAGCTTATCTCCTTGTTTCCGGGGTTGCGTATGCCGTCGAAGAGTGAGATGGGCCACAACCATGAGCTGAACCATGTGTCGAGGGCATCTTCGTCCTGTGTAAGCTGGTCGGCTGTGATGTTTTCGAAGCCTTCAATCTTGCGTGCGAGTTCTACAGCCTGCTCTTTGTTTTCTGCTACAACGAATTTCTCTTCTGCACCTTCTGCTGTGGGCAGGAAGTATGCAGGTATGCGGTGTCCCCACCATAGCTGGCGGCTGATACACCAGTCCTGTATGTTTTCGAGCCAGTTCTTGTATGTTGTCTTGTATTTTGCGGGGTAGAATTTCAAGCGGTCTTCCATCACCGGGGGGAGGGCAATATCGGCGAAGTGCTGCATGCTGAGGAACCACTGCATACAGAGACGGGGCTCTACGGCTGTGTCGGCATTGCGCTCGCTGTATCCCACTTTGTTGATGTAGTCCTCAACCTTTTCGAGCAGGTCGGCTGCTGCGAGGTCCTTTACAATCTGTTTGCGAACTGCCATTCTGTCCATTCCCACGTACATTCCGGCTGCTTCGCTGATGGTTGCGTCGGGGTTGAAGATGTCTATAGTGTCGAGGTTGTGTTTCTTGCCGAGCATGTAGTCGTTGGTATCGTGTGCAGGAGTTACCTTCAGGCAACCGGTTCCGAACTCTATCTCTACGTAGCGGTCCTCGATTACGGGTATCGAGCGGCCAACAAGGGGGACAATTACCCGTTTGCCCTTGAGCCAGCTGTTCTTGGGGTCTTTGGGGTTGATACACATCGCTGTGTCGCCCATGATTGTCTCGGGACGCGTGGTGGCTACCACTGCATAGCGGCGACCGTTGGCGTCGCGGTGGAGTATCTGGTGTTTTACAGTGGGGTCGAAGGGTGCTTCGGGGCTTAATGTAACTGCATCGCTCTCTTCGCCGTCTGTGCTGCCGGGAGTCTCGTCAACATAGTATCTGAGGTAGTAGAGCTTGCTCTGTTCTTCTTTGTATATTACCTCTTCGTTGCTGAGGGCTGTCTGGGCTTTGGGGTCCCAGTTTACCATGCGCAGACCGCGGTATATGAGTCCTTTGTTATATAGGTCGCAGAATACTTTTATTACGCTCTCGCTGCGTGTCTCGTCCATTGTGAACGATGTGCGGTCCCAGTCGCACGATGCACCAAGCTTGCGCAACTGTTTGAGGATGATTCCGCCGTGCTCTTCGGTCCATGCCCATGCGTGTTTGAGGAACTCCTCGCGTGTGAGGTCGCTCTTCTTGATGCCCTGCTCGGCAAGCTTCTTCACCACTTTGGCTTCTGTAGCGATGGAAGCGTGGTCGGTACCGGGTACCCAGCAGGCATTCTTGCCCATCATGCGGGCATGGCGGATGAGTATATCCTGTATGGTGTTGTTGAGCATGTGTCCCATGTGAAGTACTCCGGTTACGTTGGGGGGAGGTATCACTATAGTGTAGGGTTCTCTCTCATCGGGTTCTGAATGAAACATGTTGTGTTTCATCCAATATTCGTACCATTTCTCTTCTACTTCAGCGGGATTGTATTTGCTTGCTAAACTCATAGCTATGTTCTTTATATTTGTATTTCTGATTTTTCAATTAAAAATTAACTGCAAAGTTAATCTATATTATTAAATTAATTACATTTGCACACGAAAATTTAAGTATTATGCATAGCAGAAGTGAAATTTTGGCGGCTTTCGGCCGTTTTTTGGATGTTCTCGACGAACTGCGCGAGAAGTGTCCGTGGGATAGGAAACAGACCAACGAGAGTCTTCGTCCCAATACTATCGAAGAGGTTTATGAGCTTTCCGATGCCTTGATTAACGACAATATTCAGGATGTTTGCAAGGAACTTGGTGATGTTGCCCTTCATGTGGCATTTTATGCCAAGATTGCTTCGGAAAAGGGGCAGTTTGATATGAAGGATGTTTTCGACCGTCTTTGCGAAAAACTTATTTACCGTCATCCTCATGTGTTCGGTTCGGCGCAGGCTGAGACTGCGGGCGAGGTGTGCAAGAATTGGGAACAGTTGAAACTGAAAGAGAAGGATGGCAATAAGAGCCTGCTCAGCGGTGTGCCCGGTTCATTGCCTTCGCTTATCAAGGCTTACCGTATGCAGGAGAAGGCTGCCAACGTCGGCTTCGATTGGGAGAAGAAGGAGGATGTATGGGATAAGGTTGCCGAGGAGTTGCAGGAACTGCGTGTGGAGATTGAGCGTGGCGACAAGGCTGCTTCTGAGGCTGAGTTCGGCGATTTTGTCTTCAGCCTTGTGAATGCTGCACGTCTGTATGGTATAAATCCGGATAATGCTCTCGAATTGACTAACAAGAAGTTCTACAGCCGTTTTTCGTTTGTCGAACAGCGGGCTAAGGAGCAGGGCAGAACGCTTAGGGATATGACACTCGGTGAGATGGATGAACTGTGGAATGAGGCGAAGCGTGTGGAGAGGGGAGAGTGATTATTCCCATATAGCCCTTGCGGGTTACGCTTTATAATTTCATTTATTAGTGTCCGGTAAACGTATTTAAGTCGTTTAAAATTCAATATTTAAATAGCTACATGCCCCATTTTTTATTAAGACAAATTTAAGTCAATGATTGGAACTCCCTCGCCCTGCGGGCACTCCCTCTTCAAGAGCTAATCTTTGGACACATTTATTTTTAATCGATATTTGCTATATTTCTAAATATCAATAGAATAGCTTATTGAATAAAGCTCCTGCCCTTAAAGGGGACATTGCGTAATAAGCAATGTTTGCGACGACGGGAACTTTAGTTCCCAAAAACTATAGCAAGCGAGTGAATGGAAGTTTACTTACATTTACAACGAGCGCAGCATAGTTTCGATAATATCAAAGGAGTGCCGAGCTTTGCGAGGCCAATCAAAAACGATAGTTTTTGAAGACGGAGGGGTTTTCCTCGCGTAGTACGGTTTATTGCAATACGTTAGGTTAAGAACCCCCTCCGAACTTTTTTCTCGGAAAAAAGTTTTCGTCCCCCTTAAAGAGGGACAGCTTTTTAAGTTTCTCATTTAAAAGAGATTATCAAAGGTATAAAAGCTAAAAGATGTGTCCAAAGATTAGCTTTCAAGAGGGGGAATGTTGTATGTTAATGATTTTTAGTGATTTGCATTCCTCCTCTTGAAGAGGAGGTGGATTCAAAAACTTGTTTTTGAAGACGGAGGAGTTCAAAACATAAGCAGAATAAAAATTTACCGGACACTAATAATTTTTTATGATTATCAAATATATTACCTAAAATGCAACGTTGCATTGCAATGTCGGTGGAAATAAGTAACTTGAAAAGTTGTCCCTCTTAAAGAAAAACGAAAACTTTTTTCCGAGAAAAAAGTTCGGAGGGAGTTCTTAACCCATCGTACTACAATAAACCATACTACGCGAGGAAAACCCCTCCGTCTTCAAAAACTGTCGTTTTTGAATCCACCTCCCCTTTAAGGGCAGGAACTTTTTAGAATAGTTTTTTATTCATTGAAGGATGGGGTTGTACTTTTTAGGTATAATATCGCATAATCATAAAAAAATAAGAAGCTTATGGTTCTCAACTATATTTGGATAGCCTTTTTCTTAGTGGCTTTTGCCATTGCCCTTGTGCGGCTCATATTCATGGGCGACACAGAGATTTTCCCTGCCATAATGGACTCCACCTTTGCAACAGCAAAGACGGCGTTCGAAATATCGCTGGGGCTTACGGGCGTGCTCTCCCTGTGGATGGGCATAATGAAGATAGGCGAGAATGGCGGCATTGTGAATGTGGTCGCGCGTATGCTTGCGCCCATATTCTCAAAAATATTCCCCGATATTCCCAAAGGACACCCCGTCACAGGCACAATGTTCATGAACTTTGCCGCAAATATGCTGGGGCTCGACAATGCAGCAACACCTATGGGGCTTAAGGCAATGCAGGAACTTCAGACGCTGAACGACAAGAAGGATACAGCCACCAACCCCATGATAATGTTCCTTGTGCTGAATACTTCGGGGCTCACACTCATACCCATGAGTGTGCTTGTCTATCGAGCACAGTTGGGTGCCGCACAGCCTACAGATGTTTTTATACCCATCCTGTTGGCAACGACAGTGGCTACTCTTGCCGGTCTCGTAGTAACAAGCATCTACCAACGTATCAATCTGTTGAACCGCACAATGTTGCTCTTCATTCTTGGAATATGCCTTTTTGTTGCCGGCGGAACGGTAGGCTTCATGCAGTTGTCCAAGACAGAAGTGGAGGTGTTGTCAACATCACTCGCAAATATCATTCTCTTCTCCATCATTGTAATCTTCATCCTGTCGGGGGTGATAAAGAAGATAAATGTCTACGACTCATTTATCGAGGGAGCAAAAGAGGGCTTTTCGACAGCGGTGAGAATCATTCCCTATCTGGTGGCAATATTGGTGGCAGTGGGAGTATTCCGCGCATCGGGGGCAATGGATATGCTCATCGACGGAGTGTCGGCTTGCGTGGCATTTTGCGGCGGCGATACAGACTTTGTGGCGGCTCTGCCAACAGCCATAATGAAGCCTCTCAGTGGTAGCGGTGCTCGCGGGCTGATGATAGACTCCATGACCACATATGGTGCCGACTCCTTTGTAGGCCGTCTCGCCTGTCTCTTTCAAGGAGCTACCGACACCACATTCTACATTCTTGCCGTCTACTTCGGCAGCGTGGGCATACGCAAGACACGCCACGCGGTAACCTGCGGATTGCTCGCCGACCTTGCGGGCATACTCGCGGCTATAGGAATTGCATACATATTCTTCTAAATACAGACAAATATGAAAAAAACACTCTTCGGTATTATCGCGCTGCTCTTCTGCACATTGGCAAGCGCACAGGAATTTAAAATAAACCACGGTCCCTACTTGCAGAATATGGGCAGTGATGAAGTAACAGTATATTTCACAACTTCGAAAGAGGCCTTCTCATGGGTGGAGGTAACAGGCGACAAATGGACAAAGCCACAACGGTTCGCCACAATGTTTGCAGGGCAGTATAATGCCTACAACAAAGAGAACCGTGTGCAGATAACAGGCTTGCGCCCCGGCACAAAATACCGTTACCGCCTTGTATCAAAAGAGATTACCGAATATCGTCCCTACAAGGTAACATACGGCGACAGCATCGCAACCGCATGGGAGGAGTTTACCACCTTCAACCCCAAGCAGCAGAGCCTCTCCTTTGTGCTTATGAACGACGGACACGACAATCCCCAAAAGGTCAAGAACCTGCTCGGCAAATTCCCGCTTACCAATGTGGATATGGTTATTTATCTCGGCGACATGATAAGCTACTACGAAAAGGAGGAGGCTCCATACTATGGTTACATAGATCCATCGGTTGAGGTGTTTGCAAAGAACAAACCCTTTATCTCCATCCGAGGCAACCACGAGATGCGCGGTAAACTTACCCGCAAATACATGGACATCATCGGCTGTCCCAACGACCGCTTCTACAACATCGCATACTTCGGCTGCACAGCCCTCATAATGCTCGACCCGGGAGAAGACAAACCGGACACCCAGCCTGTCTATGCGGGCATGAACAGCTACGACGGCTACCGCATGGAGCAGATAGAGTGGCTCAAAAAAGAGGCAAAGAGCAAACAGTTCAAGGCTGCAAAGAACAAGATAGTGCTCATGCATATCCCTCCCATCGTAACTGATGATCCCAACATTCCTGAAGAGTACACAGCCACAGAACTCGAAAAGCACTTCAAACCCCTATTCAACGAGCTTGGCATCGACATTGTAATCTCGGGACACACCCACAGACACATTGTAGCTGAAAAGGGTGAGCGTGGCAACAACTATCCTATCATCACCAACGACAACGAAGATGTAATGCTTGTCAACAGCAACAAGGATGGCATAAGCATAAAAATCATCAGCGAAAAGGATAAAGTGATACTCGACAGAAAATTCAAATAATATGATAAGTTATCAGACAGAGGGCGTCAAGATGCCCGCCATAAAAAGACGCGACACAAGCGCATGGATAAAGAGAGTAGCTGCATCATACGGCAAGAAGTGCGGCGAAATTGCCTACATCTTCTGCGACGACGCAAAGATACTGGAGGTAAATATCGAATACCTCAGCCACGACTACTATACCGATATAATCACATTCGACTATAGCGAGGATGGGACCATCAGCGGTGACATCTTCATAAGCCTTGATACTGTGCGCAGCAATGCCGAAATGGTGGGTGCCACCTATGAGCAGGAACTGCATAGGGTTATCATACATGGCATATTGCATCTTTGCGGTATTGACGACAAGGGCGAAGGCGAGCGCGAAAAGATGGAGGCTGCCGAGAACAGAGCCCTTGCGGATTGCGGTTTCTAAGAGGCTGCTCCTAACACGAAAAAGCGCTGTTTGAGCCAAACTCAAACAGCGCTTTTTCGTCTCAAGCGGACTGCTTATTTTACAGCGTCAGCAAGTTCTGCACCGGGTTTGAATTTTGCAACCTTCTTGGCAGCAATTTCAATGGTAGCACCTGTAGCGGGGTTAACACCCTTGCGAGCAGCTTTCTCTGCTGTAGAGAATGTTCCGAAACCTACAAGAGCAATCTTGTCGCCACCGGCAAGAGCTTCTGTTACTGTGCTAACGAAAGCGTCAACAGCTTTCTTTGCGTCAGCTTTGCTAATCTGAGCTTTCTCAGCAATAGCGTTTACGAGTTCTGTTTTGTTCATAATTCAATGTTTTTATGGATGTTGTACGTTTTTAGTAACCGCAAATATATTAAGCCGAACGACATAAAACAAATAAATAATGAAAAAAATGGTATTTTTTTTTAAAATCTTGGTAAATAGAGCCTGATTATGCGATTTTACGGTGGATTTTGGTTACATTTGCACGTTTTTTGTGGTGCAGGAATCTGCAAATCCCTGCCCCCGGATATTTAATTCCTTGATTGTTTATGAGAGAACTACCGGTAGTTACCAAAAATCTTCTTGCTGTCAATGTACTGATGTTTCTTGCATTGTTGGCGTTCGAAAGGCAGGGTATAGATCTGAACCATCTGCTCGGGCTCCATCTGTTCATTGCCCCCGACTTCAGACCATACCAGCTGGTTACATATATATTCATGCATGGCAGCTTCACCCATCTTTTCGTCAATATGTTTTCCTTGTGGATGTTCGGTCGTGTGCTCGAACAGGTGTGGGGACCCAAGCGCTTCCTTGTCTATTATCTGCTCACCGGCATAGGAGCAGGTCTTCTGCAGGAGCTTGTGCAGTATATCTATTACTATGTGGAACTTTCGGCATACGCGAATGTGAATTTGGGCGGAGGTATGATTGTGCCTATGGCAGAATATCTCAATCTGTGGACAACGGTGGGTGCCTCGGGCGCAGTCTACGGTATGTTGCTCGCTTTTGCACTAACATTCCCCGAACAGCGTCTTTTCATGATTCCCTTCCCGTTCCCCATCAAGGCAAAGTACTTTGTGCTGATAATAGGCGCTATTGAACTGCTGACAGGTATGGGTAATCATGCGGGCGACAATGTAGCCCATTTTGCACACCTCGGCGGTATGCTCATAGGATATATTCTGATTGTTTATTGGCGTAAAAAAGGTAAAATTCATGGCCCGTATAATTTCTGATCTACGAAACCGTTTCCTCTCCGAAAATATTGTCGGAAAATTCATATATGTGAATGTGGGAGTCTTCGTGCTCTTTGCATTCATTGATGTTGTGGCGACACTGTTCAATATAAAATCTCCTGCCCTCTACTTGAAACTGTGGCTGGAGCTTCCGTCGTCGTTGTCGCAGTTTGTCATGCAGCCCTGGTCGCTTGTAACCTATATGTTCCTCCACGGGGGTCTGATGCACATATTGTGGAATATGATTGCACTCTACTGCTTCGGCAAGATATTCATGTCGTTCTTCTCCGTGCGCCACTTTGTGGGCGTATATCTGTTGGGCGGCATTGCCGGCGGACTCTTCTTTATGCTTGCGTACAACATTTTCCCCTTCTTTGCATCATCGGTCTCATATTCAGGGCTTGTGGGCGCATCGGCGGCGGTGCTTGCCATTGTCGCAGCCATAGCATACAGGGTGCCCGACTATAGGATAAACCTCCTTTTCATAGGCGAGATTACACTGAGAAGTTTTGCCATTGCCACAATCGTAATTTCGGTTCTACTGACAACTTCGGACAATGCAGGCGGAGCATTTGCACACCTTGGCGGCGCCTTCGCGGGATACCTCTTTGCTTATTATCTGAACAAGGGACGCGATCTTACATTCTACATAAACAAGGCTGTCGACGGCATTGTGAATCTGTGCAATGCGTTGTTCAGAAAGACAAGAAACATGAAGAAACCCGACATGAAGATTTTCAGAGGAAAGCATGCCGAGGAGTACGACTACAAGAGCGCCGAGAAGAGACGCAATGATGATATTGACACGATACTCGAAAAGTTGAAGAAAAACGGATACAGCTCCCTCAGCGAAGAGGAGAAAAAGAGACTTTTCGATGCCTCCAGATAAAATTGGTTTAACAGCAATCGCTGAACAAAATAGCCCGAAAATCGCGAAAAAATCGCTGAAAAGCAGAGAAAAAGCGGCAGAATTTGAATTTTATTTAAATTCTGCTCTTTTGTTTTGGAAAAATGCACTATATTTGCGAACTTTAATAGGATAAGTAATAAAAAATAAATAATAAATTTTTAATAAAAATGCAAAACAAAGGATTTGTAAAGGTATTTGCGCTCCTGCTTACATTGGTGTGCTTGTTCTATCTTTCGTTCTCTTTTGTAACGAGTTATCATGCCGGTAAAGCGGCTGAGGACCCTCAAGGAGAACAGCACTACATGGATTCCATGCTCAACGAGAAAGTTTGGCTTGGAGTCTATACATTGAAGCAGAGCCGTGACATGGAAATCGGCTTGGGCCTCGACCTGAAGGGCGGTATGAACGTCATCATGGAGGTTTCAGTTCCCGATGTAGTAAAAGTTTTGGCTGATCACAAAGACGATGCAGCTTTCAATGAGGCTATTGCCAACGCTAAAAAGCAGTCATTGACAAGCCAGTCCGATTTTATCACCCTTTTCGTTAACGAATACAAGAGATTGGCTCCCGAGTCTTCACTCGCCACTCTTTTCGCCACACAGCAGTTGAAGGACAAGGTGAACACCCGTTCTACCGACAGCGAGGTTGAGAAGGTTCTCCGCGAGGAGGTGCAGGCTGCCATCGACAACTCATTCAACGTGCTCCGTACACGTATCGACCGTTTCGGTGTGGTACAGCCCAACATCCAGACATTGGAGGGCGCTATGGGTCGTATCATGATTGAACTTCCCGGTGTAAAAGAGCCCGAGCGTGTACGTAAACTGTTGCAGGGTTCTGCCAACCTCGAGTTCTGGGAGACATATAACGCTTCAGAGATTCTTCCCGCATTGCAGAACGCAGATGCCAAATTGGCTGCCATAGCTGCTCCCGCAGAGGAGGAACCCGCAGCCGAGGCTGCTACAGAGGCTGTTGCCGAGGAGAAAAAAGAGGCTTCAACAGAAGATGTTGCCGCAGCACTCGAAGGTGAAAAGACCGAGGCTGAGGCTGCTGATGCCGACATAGCGAAATTGCACCCCCTTGCATCTGTTCTCCAATTCAACAACAACGGTTGTGTCGTAGGTTATGCACACTATAAGGATACAGCTGCCATCAACACAATGCTGGCAAATCCCGAGGTGAAGAAAATCCTTCCCCGCGACCTTCGTCTCTACTGGGGTGTGAGAGCAATAGATGCCGAGACAACAAACCTCTTCTACGAACTCTATGCAATCAAGTCTACACAGCGCAACGACCGTGCACCTCTCGAGGGTGATGTAGTCGTTTCTGCTGCCGACACATACGACCAGTATGGACGTCCTTGCGTAACAATGTCCATGAATACCGACGGTGCTCGTCGTTGGGCTCATCTTACAAAGGCAAACATCGGACGTGCCATTGCCATCGTTCTTGACGGTTGTGTTTACAGCGCTCCCAATGTCAACAGCGAAATCACAGGCGGACGTTCAGAGATTACAGGTAACTTCACCATAGAGCAGACCAAGGACTTGGCAAACGTGCTCCGTTCGGGTAAGATGCCCGCTCCCGCACGCATCGTCCAGGAGGACATCGTTGGTCCTTCACTCGGTCAGGAGTCTATCAATCAGGGTATGATGTCATTCATTGTGGCATTCATCCTCCTTATGATATATATGTGCGCAATCTACGGTCTCATCCCCGGTGCCATTGCCAACGGTGCACTTCTTATCAACCTCTTCTTCACTCTCGGTGTGCTTGCATCGTTCCAGGCTGCACTTACCCTTTCTGGTATCGCAGGTCTTGTGCTCTCTTTGGGTATGGCTGTTGACGCCAACGTGCTTATCTACGAGCGTACCAAAGAGGAGATGCGTGGTGGCAAACAGGTACGCGCTGCTCTTGCCGATGGTTACAAGAATGCATTCTCTGCAATCTTCGACTCTAACTTCACATCTATCATCACCGGTGTCATCCTCTTCTACTTTGGTACAGGTCCTATCAGAGGCTTTGCTACCACACTTATCATCGGTATCTTCTGCTCATTCTTTACAGCTGTGTTCTTGACACGTGTATTCTACGAACACTTCATGGAGAAGGGCAAGTTGCTCAACCTTACATTCGTGACAAAATGGTCGAAGAACCTCATGCTCAACACCGCATACAACTTTATGGGTGCACGCAAGAAATCTTTCACAGTCTTCGGTATTCTCGCGGCTATAATGATTGTTTCATTCGCTGTTCGCGGATTGAGCCAGAGCATCGACTTTACAGGTGGTCGCAACTTCGTTGTACAGTTCGAGAAAGAGGTTGAGCCCGAGACTGTAAGAACTCTTCTCAAGACCAAGATCACTGAGGACAACGTTCAGGCCATCGCGTTGGGTACAGACAAGAAGACAATCCGTATCACAACCAACTACCGTATCAACGAGGACGATGTGAATGTAGATGCAGAGATCGAGGAATTCCTCTACAAGGCCTTGATGGACGGCAAACTTCTTAGCGAAGGCCTCGACCTTGCTACATTCATCGACCGTGACAACCGTGCCGGTGGTTCTATCATCAGTTCTCAGAAAGTGGGTCCCAGCATTGCCGAGGATATCACAAAAGGCGCTATCTGGTCAGTTATCTTCGCTCTCGTAGCAATCTTCCTCTATATTCTGATACGTTTCCGCAATGTGGCATTCAGTATCGGTTCTATCGTAGCATTGGGAATAGATACACTTATGATTATCGGATGCTATTCACTGCTCCACGGTATTCTCCCCATGTCTCTTGAGATAGACCAGACATTCATTGGTGCTGTCCTCACAGCTATCGGTTACTCTATCAACGATAAAGTGGTTGTATTCGACCGTATCCGCGAGTTCATCGGATTGTATCCCAAGCGTGACAAATATTCACTCTTCAACGATTCAATCAACACAACTCTTTCTCGTACCATCAATACATCTGTAAGTACATTGATTGTGTTGCTCTGTATCTTCATCCTCGGTGGTGACAGCATACGTAGCTTCTCATTTGCAATGATTCTCGGTGTTGTATTCGGTACTCTCTCGTCAATCTTCGTTGCTGCTCCTATAGCATACATGACAATGGCAAAGAAAGAGGCAAAATCTTCTAAGTAATACTTTTAATTGTTTATAAGGAACATAGGCTGACGTGCTGTCGTGGCACGGTCAGCCTATGTTTTTTGTCTTTGTACTTGTTGGAGTGCTGAAAATATTCTTCTTTGCGGATGCGAGGTTTTTTGCGTTGCTTTGTTGCTGCCATTCGTCAGGTCAAGAACTTCCTCCGAACTCTACGGAAAATAGTTCTCCTTTCTCTTGAAGAGGAATAGTTTGTTGGGTTGCTGATTTCAACGGCGTAGCAAAAAGATATTTAATTTATTACTGTCCGGTAAAAATTTCTAATTGTTTTTGGCTAAACAGTTTTTATATTTAATGGCAGTTTGTAGTTATGTTGATTTAAACAAAGTTTACGTTCTTTTTGTGCCGACAAAAAGAACCAAAAA
>JAZNKR010000021.1:0-3749 GCA_045578665.1 Bacteroidaceae bacterium
CCCAATTGTTACAGGCGAAATAAGGGAAAATTTCACCCCTCGCGAAAAAACAAATCTAAAAACAGCTCTTTAGACGTCTAAAAATGATGTTTTAGATTTTTAAAGACCAGAAAGTTCATGATAATGAAATTTGTCTCATATTGGTAAATTTGTTAGTTATTATTTGTTGTTCTACCGCAAATTTATTCCGGGAAAAGTTTTCCACGAAAAAAGCGAGCCACAAATTTTACTTTGTAACTCGCTGATTATGTGGGCAATAAATAAAAATCAGTTTTACTTTGCAAAGAGGAGTATTCAAAAAGTTTACCCGTGCTCATTTTTGAGCAGCCTTTTCATGTAATTACAACGCTTTTATAAGGTTTTCAAACACATCAAGGTCTCTTGTTATATATTGTCCAAAATTTTCTCCTGTGCAAAGCCACATACGGTGGCAAATGCAAACAATAATGTCAGTAATCTCTTTTTCATATTGCCAGTTACTTTGAATCCGATTAAAATTTTTGCAATTATAACAATATCAGCCAATAGTTTCACCCCTCCTGTTAACAAATGTTAACATAGCATATGAAGCGAATGTTTATACCTATAAGACGGATAGGATGCTTATTTGTTACAATGAGCACTGACTTATTTTCTCTTATTCGGTTCTATATTCAACTTATATACAATGTGAAGCATTCCGTATGCAGGAACAACATTGTAATATGTTTCGGTTATACCCTGTGCATTTATACTGTGGCGGACATTGGATAGGTTGCCAAGTATGTCAAAGCCGTCAAGAATAAAGGTAAGGTTGCCGTTCAGGATACTGCATTCAAGGCGTGCGTTCCACACAAGTTCATTAGTATTCAGCTGTTCATCGTTATAACCGTCACGGCAGTATAAAGTAAGGTCGGTTGCAAAATGAAACTCCCAGGGAAGAGGTATCCTTGCCGATGCGCTGTATGAATGGTTTACAGCATTTATGACATTGAAATTCTCTCTGCTACTTGTTGCACGAGTGTAGTTGCCTTGCAGCTTTGCACCAAGATGCCAACCGTTACGCGACCAGTTCAATCGCAATGTCTCCCCTACATTAAAGTTATAGACCGTGCTTTCTACCACATTTTGCCACGCATCGTCATTTGCAGTCGTGACCTCGGCTGCATCCACGCTGTTATGATAATTGAGTGAGCTGTTTGAGTCGAATGTAAAATTCTGATTCTTGCCGAAAATGCGATTGATGTTGAATGTACCGCCTGCAAGCCAATTACCGCTAATATTAACAGGACGCGTGGTGTAAACACCTGTCGTGGGATTATAACTACGCTGTATGCCGACATCGTTGTTCGAGGCGGTATAATTAAGCTCAAGGTTATAAAGTTGTCGCCTTGTCTTTCCGCTTCGGGTACTCATTGAGAGGCGTACATTATGGCGGTTGCTATTCTCAAGTGTCTTATTACCCATCTGTACATTCAACGGATTGGCATCACTGACAACCTCTACAAGATGTCGCATCGAGGGCTGTATTATTGAAAAGTCATAGTTCAACTTTATGTTTGTAAAAGCACCGTTCTTGTGGTATATCACAGGTTGCAATGACAAACGCGGTGAAACGAGTACTGCGCTACGGCGTTCATCAAATAGGATATCCTGGCGTTCAAAACGCAGCCTCTCGTTTACCATAACCACAGGTACATTCAAATCAAAGTCAAAGACATTCTTTCCCTCTGCGTTTCGTATGCGAAAAAAGAAACGAGGTGTAACGGTATGCATCTTGTTCCAGGAATCCATATTTCCGCTGTTGATATCCGGTGTCGGCAGAACCGAGGGCAATTCACCCAATGCATACTCGCAGCCTGCTCCCCAACCTTCAAGTTCGTCAAGGCGATAGAGTGCCATATTCTGTGAACGGTATCTCTGATTGTAGGAGTATTCAAGGGAGATATTCATGTCCTTTATGATAGGATATAGATACCTCGCGGATAAATCATAATCATATCCTTTGTTTGGACTATTGGTATATCTGTTACGATAATCATTGCTACCCTCTGTAAGATATTCAAGCGAATACCTGTCAA
The DNA here is from genome assembly GCA_045578665.1 of Bacteroidaceae bacterium. Classification (GTDB taxonomy): domain Bacteria; phylum Bacteroidota; class Bacteroidia; order Bacteroidales; family Bacteroidaceae; genus HGM04593. The sequence goes on from JAZNKR010000021.1 coordinate 2,061, forward strand.
AACTTTTGTTTCGTGTCTCATCAACATTGAACAAGGCGGACAGTGTAAGGTAGTCGGATATTCCACGACTGCGCGACGGTGACATCCTGAAATTATAAGGTATAGAGATATTCCAATGATTGCTCTCACTCATCATTGTCTGCTTCCAACGGTTGATGACAATGCGACGCAATGTATTATCTGTTGCAGAGAATGCACTGTCAAGCAAAGCTGCCCCAGTAACTACATCAAAAGGATTGTTAAAACATGAAGCCTCACGCAAGGAGGTTTCATTGTCAATATTCCGCAAATTGAATGTAATGTTTCCATTCTGCAATATATTGTTTGTATTGCTCTTGAAAGAGTGCTTCGTGTTTATTTCCATATTCTTACCAGTGCTGATATTTTCATTCCTTGCATAGGTATTACCAGTGGAGAGGAAGCTTGTCCTGTTGGTTCTTATATCCACATCATTGGAGGTATGTGTGAAATCGGCATTGCTCACCCACTCGAACGTCTTGTGACGGTTCTCATAGAGATACTCTATTCCTGCTGTTTGGCTTGTCTGTATGCCTGTTGGCTGACTCGAAGGTGTCCAATCGCCTTGTCGCCCGGGACGACGGGTATCGTTATTATTGTTCACGTTACCGAAAAGAGCAAGGCGCGAACAGTCGGTAAAGCGCAATGCAAACACCCTGCCCAGATACTTGTTACCGGTACCGTATGCAGCCTCGGCATTAGCTATCCAACCGATGGAATACTCCTTTTTGAGCCTTACATCCATATCCAACGGGCGTTCATCGAGCTGTTGCCCGGTTAGTTTCTCAAAATCAGTCTCACGTTCATATACCTTTACCTCGTTTACCATATATGCCGGCAGGTTGTCAAGTGCTACACGAGGGTCGCCCTTGAAGAAGTCCTTTCCGTTGACAAGCAACGAGGCTATCTGCTTGCCATTATACATTATAACACCATTATCCTTGAGTTCAACTCCCGGCAGCTGCTCTATGAGTGCATCGAGCATCGAGCCGTTGGACATCTGGAAGGCATCGGCATTATAGACGACAGTATCGCCACGTACAACCATCTTTATCTTCGTTGCCCTGACAGTAAATTCATCAAGATTGACGGTGCTTATCTTACGCATATATGCCGTTTCACCCAAGCGGAGATGCTTGGCCTTTTTGGCAACCTTGACTTCAAGCGGGAAATACAAGGTGTCATAATCTTCGTGGCTAAGACGGAAGATGTAATTGCCATTGCACGGAACGACAGCGCTTGCACTTGACCCCGTACGCACTCCATCCATTGTGGAATAGTTCCATTTTCCATTGGCAAGAAATGTGCTGTCGGGAGAGAGCAGTTCGCACTTGCCGTTCTCTATGAGTTCACCTGTAAAGGTGTTGGCAACCTGCAACGACACCTTAATATCTGTCTGCGAATAGAGATTTGCAGACACGAATAACATTGCAAATAACAGTTTCTTCATAGTTCATCGTCTTTAAAGCATAAATTTGTATGCAAAAGAACCTTGAAAAAATGTGACGAACAATGTTGTTTAGTGACAATAGGGTGACAGGAGTGTTATTGATTTTTGAAAAAGACTAAATAGTGTAAAGGGGAGAGTTTGTGTCTCAACCGTTCCTTGCGTTTACGAATTGCAGCTGGCGAAGAATAACTTATATATGCTATGACATTATTGCTTATTCC
>JAZNKR010000022.1:0-8696 GCA_045578665.1 Bacteroidaceae bacterium
CCGTCTTCAAAAACGAGTTTTTGAATCCACCTCCTCTTCAAGAGGAGGAATGTAAATCGCTGAAAATTATCAATATATGACATTCTCTCTCTTGAAGAGGGAGTGCCCTCAGGGCGAGGGAGTTCCAATCATTGACTTAAAATTGTCTTAATAAAGAATTGGAGCTTGTAGTTACTTAAATATTGAATTTTAAACGACTTAAATACGTTTACCGGACACTAATAATTTAAAAGTAACCGGCATTTGAAATGCCGTAGAATAAACATAAAGCCAAGAGTAAAACTGAACTTTTCAACAACAAAAGAGGAGTTTTTAAAACAAATTCATAAATTTGCACTTGCCTGTTGACTCTGCGTATGGAAAATTTCACTAATTTTGCATATTAGACAATTATGCCCACAACAAAACAAAAGAAACATGGGAAATATACGAGTACTAGACAAAGAATTCAAGATCTACATATCGGAAGAGACGATCAAAGCAAGGATAGCCGAAATAGCTACCTCCATCAGAGAGGACCTTGCCGACAAGAACCCCCTGTTCATTGTAGTGCTCAATGGCGCATTCATCTTTGCAGCCGACCTTCTGCGCGAAACAAATATCGCCTGCGAGATAAACTTCATACGTCTCTCGTCATACGAGGGCACAAACTCGACCGGAAAGATGAAAAACATCATGGGACTCGACAAGAACATCGAAGGTCGCTCTGTGGTAATAATTGAAGACATCATAGACACCGGCTTGACAATGGAATACCTCTGCAAGACAATAGCCAAGAGTAACCCCGCAGAAATACGCATAGCATCGCTGTTCGTAAAGCCCGGAAAACTGCAGACAGATATAAAGACAGACTACAAGTGTTTCGACATCGACAACGACTTTATCGTCGGATATGGTCTCGACTACGACGGTGTGGGACGTAACCTGAAAAATATATACAAGATATCTGAAACAGATCAGGAATAATAGTGCTGCCACGCAAAGAAACCGTTTTCAATAGGTAAAATTTCTGAAATTTATATAACTTTGCAAAAATTTGCATCATTATATACATCAAAGCTATAATGACAACCAGAAACAGAACATTGCAACATACGAGAAACGAATCATTTTAATATTAACCTAAATAAAAAAAACTATGAGACTCATCAGTGCATTATTTGCATTCTTGTTTGCAGCAACAATGTTTGCTCAGACATCAATTCCCCGTCCCGAGCACCCACGTCCCCAGTTCGTACGTGACAATTGGGTAAACCTCAACGGTACATGGACATACGTGTTCGACTTTGGTGAATCAGGCCTCACACGCGGCTTGCAGAAATCAAAGGGATTTGAGAACAAAATCACAGTACCCTTCTGCCCCGAGAGCAAACTCTCAGGTGTTGAGTACAAAGACTTCATCAACTCAATGTGGTATCACCGTGCAGTAGAAATCCCCGCAGCATGGGACGGAAAGAAAATCCTCCTCAACTTCGGTGGTGTTGACTACTTCAGCGCAATCTATGTAAATGGTGCACTTGCAGCCCGTCACTGGGGTGGTTCATCATCATTCAGCGTAGATATCACACGTTATGTAAAAGCCGGCGAGACAGCAAACGTTGTCGTATGGGTCAAGGACGACCTCCGTTCAGGCGAGCAGACCGGCGGTAAGCAGTGTACAAGCTACTACTCTGCAGGTTGCCACTACACACGTACAACAGGTATCTGGCAGACTGTATGGATGGAGGCTGTAGCACCCGCAGGTCTTCAGGAAGTATACGTAAAGCCCGACCTCGACAACAGCAGCTTCATCATGGAGCCCAAATTCTACGGTCTTGAGGACGGTCTTACACTCAACATCAAAGTAAAGGACGGTAACAAAGTGGTAGCAAAGAAGAGCGCAAAGGCATCTGCTCCCATGACAGTAATCGTTCCCGTGAAGAAAGTAAAGACATGGTCACCCGAAAGCCCCTTCCTCTATGACCTTGAATATGAGGTAGTAGACGCAGAAGGCAACATCATCGATAAGGTTGCAGCATATGCAGGTATGCGCAAAATCCACATCGAGGGCAACCGCATCTTCCTCAACAACGAGCCTCTCTACCTCCGCATGGTACTCGACCAGGGCTTCTATCCCGACGGTGTATGGACAGCACCCTCTGACGAGGCACTCAAGAACGACATCGTACTCAGCCAGAGCGTAGGCTTCAACAGCGCACGTCTCCACCAGAAAGTATTCGAAGAGCGTTTCCACTATTGGGCAGACAAACTCGGTTACCTCACATGGGGCGAAGCAGGAAGCTGGGGCGTTGACGTAAACAACGAAGTTGCAGCGCGTAACTTCCTCACAGAGTGGAGAGAGGTTGTTATCCGCGACCGCAACCACCCCTCAATCATCACATGGACTCCCTTCAACGAGACATGGGGCCGTCCCGGCAACTCTGAGGCAGCACGTTTCCACGACAGATTGCTCAGCGACATCTACGACCTCACAAAGAGCATCGACTACCGTCCCTGCCACGACACATCAGGCGGTTACCATGTGAAGACCGACATCTGGTCATACCACAACTACGAGCAGGATGCAGCCAAGCTGAAAGAGCGCCTCACTATCAAGAAAGAGGGTGAAGTTCCCACATTGAGCATCGACCGCGAAGCTAAATACTCAGGCCAGCCCTACCTCCTCGACGAGTACGGTGGCATCAAATGGGTTGTAGGCAAGCAGTACGCAGCGAACACATGGGGCTACGGTACAGGTCCCAAGAGTGTCGACGAGTTCTACACACGTCTTACAGCTCTGACCGACACACTCCTCGGACTCGAGTATATGAGCGGTTACACATATACACAGCTCACAGACGTAGAGCAGGAGCAGAATGGTATTTTCAACTATGACCGTACAGCTAAGTTCGACGCTGCCAAACTCAAAGCAATCTTCGGCAAAGAGCCCGCTTGGTTCGTGAAGATGAAGGCTGAATACAAGAAGTCTAAGAAATAATCGACAAATACTCAACAAAAAAGGTTCCGAAAATTCGGAACCTTTTTTGTTGATCTACATCATCATAGAAGTTCAACAAGAATGAAATTTATTAGAAGCTGTTTGAATTATATTTTGGAATTATTTGAGAGGTATTTCGAGTAGATTTTCTTTCGTATTTTGCAGGGAATAGCGGGCTATTTCCAAAAAATAAGAAAGAAAAGATGCCGAAATAGACTCAATCGACGACAAACCGAGCGCTATTCAAGCTCGCTTGAAAATAGCCGAGGCGCGAAGGAGATAAACTCTGTTAAATAAGCCGAAATAACATCGCAAATATAGAAATATTTTCCAATAAAATTCAAACAGCTTCTTAATAATCACTTAGTGCCTATCCTCGGGCTTCGACGGGTCGCTTACTATGTGCAACGGGACAAGTTCTATGTAATCGAAAGAAACTGTAGTTATAAAGTTTTCCTGTTCCTCTCCTGGCGTTGCTGTATGCTCTATCAGTCTGAACCTGAGCCAATGCTCACCTTCGGGGAGATATAATCTTGTCAATATGCGACGGACCAGCATATTATTGTCGCGTGCAGGGACAAGACCATTGAAGGAAGGGACTAAATATGAATCAGGAGCTTTCATCCATCCGCGGTTGCGCATTTCCTTGTCGTTCTCTACTCCATTGTCGTAAGTCTCATTGTCATCTATCCAACCTATAAGCGGGTCTCTTGTCGGTATTCTCATGTCAATCGGCAAGCCGCAAACTTTGCCATCGAGATAGACCTGGAACATGTCTCCCCAACCTTCTGTGTGATATTCACTTGTTGGACGTATTGTTGAGAGGCGCAATTCGTATGTACGAGTAGGAACAGGAGGCAGTTTAATGGAAAAATCGTATGCACCCTTTATGCCTAATATGTCTTGCAAATAATAAGTATAATAAGCATAATAGATAAAGTATTCGGCACCAATGTGGTCTTTCAGATTCTTGCAGTAGTCAAAAGGCAGTCGTTGTGGTTTACCCCACAAGGTCTGGTTGAACCTTATGTTGTTGCTGGACACTTCGGGCAGCAGTGAAAAAAGGTCTATGCGCAGGCGTTCGTTAAGTATGTTGCCTGCCATTTCGTCCTCGTTGTAGACAAGTATCCTGTCTATCGGATGGATGATGCCGTTAGTGGCATATTGACGGAAATCGGCATATCTTTCGTCGGATTGTATGAATTCTGTTGTCTCTACTATGCGCACATTCAGGTGCTTGCGCATTTCGGAGTTGTATGGCATTTGCCGCTTCGAGTAGTTTATGAATGTATCCCTGCCGTCTGCGGTGCTCAGGGGCTTGGTCACTTTAATCAGTTTGCCCATTGCGGTCTCGAAGTAGTCATATTGGTCGTACAGGGGATAATATAATTCTTCTTTACCGAACTTGTTCACTGTCAGTTTCTCGTATGGCAGTTCCCTATCGACAAAATGGTATGCCACGAACTTAAACAGTGCGTTTCTGGGGCTTTTAGGGTTGCTGCTGTCTTCGGTTCCGTACCATTTCTCGCAAAAGGCTCTAAGATCGGCCAAATTGCTGATGCCGTTGGCACGGAACACTTCGTCGGGTTCAATGAATCCGGTGTACTTGTAGTATTTATGTGCTGGATAGGGGAATCTTAGGGAACTGCTTTGCGCTGAGTATTCAGGGTCCATTATCAGTCGCAGCGAGTCGGCGAAGCCTGTCGCTTTCAGCGCCTCTGTGAAGATTGTGAAATATGGCATTTTGGATATCAGTTCGGGCAGTTGCTCCATGCTGGAATCTATTACGCGGTCTATAATATGCACTATGCCGTTCTCCACTTCGTTGTCGCTGCCAACAATAGCCGAACTATTGTTTATCATTATGTGGTAATCCTCGCTGCACACTCTGTAGCTTACACCAAGATAACGGTCGTTCATGTTCCATTTGGTGAGTGCCCCTTCGCCGAATTGCGCTGTCAAGAACCTGGCCTCGACAAGGTGGGTGCGAGAGATTACGTTTGCCATAGAGTCGCTGAGGTCTTCAAGCAACGGTGAGGTTATTCCTGTCCACACAGGTGTTTCCGTATCTTTATATTCCTGATATATGCTGTCCTGCTCGGCAAGATACACTTCTATGGCATCATTATCAGGAAGGAATAGGGTGTATTGCCCGTAGGTCTGTAGCGAAGAAAGCATATCTGCTTTTCTGAGCACTTCTATGAAATGGGAATACTTGTCGCTGCGGTTGAGCAGATAGTCCATCATCGTCTCACCGGTGAAGGTATAACGGTTGCTCTTGTCAATCTCGTCAGTGCAGGCGAGGATTGACAAGGCTATTGCGAGTATGTAGAGTATTCGTTTCATTTTTTGTTATTTCTTCTTTACTCCTCCTCTTGGATAAGAGGAGGTGGCTGTCAGGCCGGAGGAGTTTGAAAATTTACTTGCGTGTTCATTCGAACTCCCTCCCCCTTCGGGTACTCCCTCTTAACCAAGAGGGAGAGTTGTTTTCTCTATGTTTTTCAATATATTATACGAATCAGTAGTTGGCAACTGATTCAAAATTTTATAAATTTGCAAATGAAAGTAGAGCAATAGCCAACTTTCCAAAGATATGCACAAGCAATCCTTTGGTCGCCCTTACTTTCGATGCTCTTTGAATTTCTGTTTTCTCATTCAACCAATTAAAGAATGCCTCAATCGGTTGTCTGACATTTGAAACAGCTGTAGAGAACAAGTCTCTTGCAGCCTTTTCTCTTTGCCTGATAACCTCCGCTTCTCCCTTGACTTGCTTAAAAGGCGTAAGCATTGTTGTCGGACAAGCGTCGTTGAAATAAGATAAATCGTTGTATATCTTGTCTCCAAAGATTGTTTTTCCTTGAAGATAAGGCATACATTCCCTTTTAAAGACAGTCAAGTCGTTTTCCGATGCATCAGTCAATGCAATAATTTCCGGGAACGGCAGAGTCTTTTTTCTCCGATGTCCCACAACGTGTAGTTTCATTCCATAGTAGTACATATTCTTTGTAGAACAATACCCTTTGGATGTTATCTCCTTTGCAACCTTGCCTTCTCTATTTTTCCCCTTACAGGTAACTATAGGCATTGAATCAACAAGCGAAGTCATTGCATCGCAATCTTCCGGTTTGAATGAGACTGTCATAATTCTTACAAATTCCCGCAATGAGCCTGAAAGCATATTAAGCCTCAGATTGAAGGTCTGATAAGACGGCAACTTGGGGAACCATGACAGCAGATACTCCTTAGCGAAAGTGTGTATCTCTTTGATGCTGAAATATCTTTGATAACAGCCACAGAACAGATATACAGTAATGACTTCTTCATCCGTAAAGACCGGAGCAGAGTTATTACTGAATCTTTGGCAGTGGGGCTTCAAAGAATTATTATAAACATCACAGATATACATATACAAACTTATGAGCTTTAACTTTTTCTCCTTGGGAATCATGATTAGAAAATTGAGTGGTTTCTTTCTTCTAATTTACTGATTTTCAAGGAGATTACAAAATATTCACATAAGATAATTTACTGATTTTTAATAATTTAACAATGAGTCAAAGGTTGGTTTTCAACTACTGATTCGCATATATTACTAAAACTCCTCCTCTTGGATAAGAGGAGGTGGCTGTCAAGCCGGAGGAGTTTGAAAATTTGCTTGCATCTTCATTCAAATTCTTCTGTTTATTTGCACTTTTTCAAATATAGTTATTTTTACGATGAGCGAAGATACCCCCCCCCATTTTTAACAATCTTTAATAATTATTTAGTGTCTGTCCTCGGGTATTACAGGGTTATTTACAATATGCAAAGGAACAAGCTCTATGTAGTCAAGAGAGAATGGGTTGGACATACTTTCTGAAAGCAGTCTTAAGCGTATCCAGTGTTCGCCCTCGGATAAATGGGCACGCGTAATGATTTTACGGAAACTGTTATTTTCGCTGCGTGCAGGAACAAAACCGCCTTTGCCAAGGATCTTGAATGAGTCGGGACCTTTCATGTACCCTATGCTGCGCAGATACTTGTCGAATGCCACTCCGTTGTCATTGGTATCTGCATCGCTCACCCACGTCAATGAATTGTTATTGACGGTGAGGTCTATCGGTGTCGAGCAAATCTTCCCATCCAAGTAGGGTTGCAAGACACCGGGCCACAATCTTTTGTCCTCGAAATTTACGATGAGTATGCTCATACGAATCTCGTATGTCCTCTGCGGTACGGGAGGCAAACGTAGTGAGATGTCATACAGGTCATTCTGGAAGATGGCATCTCCCATATACTCCCATTCGCTAAATTCATAATGAAAATTGTCCAAATAGTTCGTATTGCTTACAATATTCTTGCAATAGTGATATGGGACATACGACGATGGAGTGGTGTGTCTTATATTATTACAAGAGAGTTCGGGCAACAGCGTGCCTATATCGAAGCGCATGCGCTCGTTTAGTATGTTACCGGCCATTTCGTTCTCGTCGTAAACAAGAATCTTGTCGATGGGATGTATCACTCCGTTCATTGCAATGGGGTTGAACCGGGAATACTCATCCTTTGACTGTATAAATTCCGTCGGCTCAATAAGGCGCACGTTCAGATGATTGCGCATCTCGTGGTTATACAGCCTACCCTCTTTTGGTCTGTTAATATATACCCAAGCACCGTCGGCACTGCTCAGGGGCTTCGTAACCTTCACCAGTTTGCCAAGCATCGTTTCCATGTAGTCGATGCAATCGTGCCCGGGAGCAATAAGGTCGGTGAGGGTGTAGATGGAATTTTCGTTGCGCTTTATCTTTAAAGGTACTATGCTGTTGTATGGCAGTTCGCGTGGCACAAAGTGGTAGGCTACGAACTTGTAAAGTGCATTGCGCGGACTGCGCGGGTTGTCTCTTTTCTCTGTTCCGTACCACTTCTCGGCAAAAGACTTGAGATCGGCAAGGGTGTAGATGCCGGCTGCATTGAACACCTCATCTGTCTCTATGAAGCCCGTGTATCTGTAATATTTCTTTTGCGGGGTGTATTTTTCTTCATACGACAGCAATGGTTTGAAATTGTCATCGATGAATAGTCGCAACGAATCGCTGAAACGTGTCTCGTTCAGCGCCTCGCTGAAAAGGCTGAAATAACTGTATTTTGCAATCTGTTCGGGCAGGATTTCGGTTGTCGGCTCAATGACTCTATCCATAATGTGCACGACTCCATTTTCAACCTCGTTGTCGCTGTCGATGATTGCAGCGGTAGTATTCACTTTTATATAAAAGCCCTCGTCGGTTGGTTCGTATGATATGCCCAGATAGCGGTCGTAGAAGTTCCATCGCGGCAGCGCTCCGTCGTCGAATGTAGCTGTCAGATAATTGCCCTCGATAAGATGGGTGCGGGCAATGACATTCACCATCGAGTCGCTGAGTTCCTCAACAAGCGGCGAGGTTATTCCTGTCTTTACCGGGGTGTCGGTGTCTTTAGTTGCGTGGTAAATGCTGTCTTGTTCTTGGATGTATTTTTCAACTGCATCGTTGTCGGGAAGGAAAAGCGTGTATTGTCCGTAGGTCTGTAGCAGCGAGAAGAGTTCTGCTCTTTTCAGGATATTGATAAAATGTGAATACTTTTCGCTACGGTTGAGCATATAGTCCGCCATCGTCTCGCCGGTGAAGGTGAAACGGTTGCTTTTGTCTATCTCGTCGGTGCAGGCGAGGATTGACAGGGCTATTGCTAATATGTAGAGTATTCG
>JAZNKR010000023.1:0-16010 GCA_045578665.1 Bacteroidaceae bacterium
TGTGAATATAATCCTTGCAGCGGCTGCATATAACTTCAAAAGAGCTATGAAAGCTCTTTTATTACTCATGCAAAAAATCAGAGAAATCCTAATTACTGATAGAATTTCTCTGAAAATGAATTTTTAAGGGACGACTAAATAAAGATTGCGGATGATTGTCGGGGCGACAGGATTCGAACCTGCGACCACCTGGTCCCAAACAAAAAGTTGAGGACGATACCGGCCATAAATACTTGCAGAGGCATATATAAACAAAATCCGCAACCTAAATAAAGACTGCGGATTACCGTCGGGGCGACAGGATTCGAACCTGCGACCACCTGGTCCCAAACCAGGTGCGCTACCGGACTGCGCTACACCCCGGGTAGACCTTTAAAGCAGGTCTAAAGCTTTAAATACTGCGGTCATCTTCTCGAGTGCACGGTCAACCTGCTCTCTTGTATGGGTAGCCATCAACGAGAAGCGGATGAGAGTATCCTGTGGTGAACATGCTGGAGGAACAACGGGATTGATGAATATTCCCTCTTCCCACAACATCTTTGTCACTATAAAAGTTTTATCTGTATCGCGGATATACAAAGGTATAATAGGTGTAGAAGTGTTACCTATCTCGAAACCGAGTTCGCGGAAATTCTTCAATGCATAATTTGTAACATCCCAAAGGTTGGCAAGACGTTCGGGCTCTGCCTTCATTATGTGCAGTGCCTCTATCGCAGCTGCTGTTGCAGCGGGAGTATTACTTGCGCTGAACATATATGAGCGCGCGTTGTGACGGATGAAGTTCATCACCTCCTTATCACCAGCCACAAAGCCACCGATGGTTGCAAGCGACTTGCTGAATGTACCCATGATGAGGTCTACATCGTCTGTTACTCCAAAGTGGTCGCAAGTACCACGTCCCTCTCTACCAAGAACACCCAAGCCATGTGCCTCATCGACCATGATGCTTGCGTTGTATTTGTTCTTAAGGCGTACAATTTCGGGCATATTGGCAATATCTCCTTCCATGCTGAAGACACCGTCAACCACGATGAGTTTGATAGTCTCGGGAGCACAATTTGCCAACTCTTTCTCAAGCGACTCCATATCGTTGTGGCGGAATTTGCGCACTGTTGAGAACGAAAGACGGCGTCCGTCAACAATTGAAGCGTGGTCGAGTTCGTCACACAGAATTGTATCGCGACGGCCTGTAACACACGAAAGCACGCCCAAGTTCACCTGAAAACCGGTTGAATAAACAAGTGCCTCGTCTTTTCCTACGAACTCGGCAAGCTCATTCTCCAACTGGATGTGGATATCAAGCGTACCGTTAAGGAAACGAGAGCCGGCACAACCTGTACCATATTTTTTTACAGCCTCAATGGCAGCTTCTTTAATTTTAGGATGGTTGGTAAGTCCAAGATATGAGTTCGAACCGAACATCAACACCTTCTTACCGTTCATTATAACCTCTGTGTCCTGCTCGCTGTCTATGCAACGGAAGTAAGGGTAGACACCTTTTGCCATAAACTGCTGTGGCAAATCGTATGAGGCATATTTTTCTTTAAGCATTCCCATTGTAATCTTGATTTTATAACTCTGCAAACAGCCATGCCGCCTGCCGAGAAAGTTTATTACCCAACTTTGCAGGCTACAAAGATAAGCATTATTTTTTAACAATAGAGCAACATTGCTCCGCTTTTTTCAAAAAATGCATTAAGATGAATTAATTCTGTCTAACCGTGTGTCTCTACAATCTTTGTAGGCTCCTGCTCATCGTTCCTGCGTTCTGTATGATAGGCAAGCGCAGCCGCAAGTCTCAGGAAAGCCTGACCGTCGGGCGTTTCGGGACGCAGTGCCACCGGCTCGCCATTATCGCTGCATTCGCATATAGTCTGGACCAAAGGAATCTGTCCAAGTACAGGCACTCCGTACTGCTCGGCAACCTTCACTCCACCCTCTCGACCGAAGATATAGTAACGGTTTTCGGGAAGTTCGGCAGGAGTGAACCATGCCATATTCTCTATGAGTCCGAGGATGGGCACATTCACCTTGTCGTTCAGGAACATATTCATACCCTTGACAGCCGCAGCCAATGAAACAGCCTGCGGAGTGGTTACCACCACTGCTCCGGTGAGCGCGAGACTCTGAACGATGGTCAAGTGAATATCGCTTGTACCGGGAGGAAGGTCTATAAGGAAGTAGTCGAGTTCGCCCCAGTCGGCATCGGCAATAAACTGCTTCAGTGCATTGCTTGCCATTCCACCGCGCCAGAGCACTGCCTGTTCGGGGTCGACAAAGAAGCCTATCGACAACAGTTTGACACCATATTTCTCAATGGGGATTATAAGGTCGCGTCCATCCTTGAATTCGCTATAGGGACGGGCATCCTCCACCTTGAACATTTTGGGAATCGAGGGGCCGAAGATGTCGGCATCGAGAAGACCCACCTTGTATCCGAGACGGGCAAGGGCAATTGCAAGATTGGACGAAACGGTAGACTTTCCTACTCCACCCTTTCCCGATGAGATTGCAATCACATTCTTCACCTGCGGAAGAAACTTTCCTACCTCGGGACGTGCCTGCTGACGGCTGACAACGCTGATGTTACCTACAATCTCCACCTCCTGTCCTACATAGGTAAGGATAGCCGTTTCGGCTGATTTCACAACAGAACGGATGAATGGGTCGGTCGGTTTTTCGAATATCAGCGAGAAACTCACTTTATTGCCGTCGATGCGTATATTGTCGTCGACCATGTCTGCCTCTACAAGGTTCTTTCCGTTACCGGGGTAACGCACCTTTTCGAGGGCTTCGAGTATAAGTTTGGGATATAATGCCATTTCTATTCTTTATTATCCAACTAAAAAACTGGTTAAACTTCGTAATCGACAGCCGTGCGGCTCTCGCTCACCTCCTTGCAATAGGCAGCAACTTCGAGATGCGCAGGATGTACTTGATAGCATTGCATAGTCTCGAAACTGTCGAACTCGGAGACGAGCACAGCGTCGTATGATGCTTCTGCGGGATTGATGTTTACACCTACTTCGAGCGAGCGTATCTCTGGCACTACACCTACAAGGGCTTCGAGATGCTCTTTCAGCCACTGTGCATGCTCTTTGCTGCTTTTGCCATTGGCGCCATCCTTGAAGCGCCACATTACTATATGTTTAAGCATTGTCATTTACTTGTCTGCAATCCGCTTCGCTTGCTGCGGTTGTAGCTGCGGTAGCTGTCGAGTTCAATCTCCACATCCGGCTCTACAAGCTCGCCTTCGGCAGGCAGGCGGAATGATATATACTTTATGGTTATGCCACGCGACAGCCACTGCTGTTCGTAGTAGGTCTTTATGTCGAGTGGTTCGTCGGCTTCGCCGCCGGCATAGATATCTTCGTTACAAGAGAGTACGGGCAACTTGTTCACCTCAGTGATGTAGCGTGTGTATGTAAACATGAAATTGCTGTCACACTTCAGATGCACAATGCCGTCGGGAGCCATTATGTTGCGGTAGCGGTTGAGGAAGAGCGATGATGTGAGACGCTTGGTGTACTTTTTCATCTGCGGATCGGGGAAGGTGAGCCATATTTCGCTCACTTCGCCGGACGCAAAGAAGTGGTCTATAATCTCGATATTCGTACGCAGGAAGCCTACATTTTTAAGCCCGTCGCGTATTGCCTCTGTTGCACCTGTCCACATGCGTGCACCCTTGATGTCCACGCCTATGAAGTTCTTGTCGGGGTAGCGGCGTGCAAGACCGACTGTATATTCGCCTCGGCCGCAACCGAGTTCAATCACAATAGGATTGTCGTTCCCGAAGAACTCCTTGCCCCAATTGCCACGCATGGGGAAGGGGGTTGCATCGGCAATGGAGAAATGGTGCTCCACCACATTGGGATATTCGCGCATATCGGCGAACTTCTGTAATTTTCCTTTACCCATAAATTTACGCTGTAATACGTTTTTCGTACTCCTCTTTTACATACTCATAATAGTGGGCGAAAGTGGCATTCATATACGGGAGGACCCACAGGAAAAGTATTCCGCATGTAAAGATGGACAACAGTATCCATCCTATAAATGTCAGTCCCAGCACAAAGTATTCCATCTTGTGTCCCTCCATCATCTCCATACTGCGCTCAATTGCAGCATTGAACTCAAGTTCAGGATTGTCCTTCAAGACGAAGTATGTCTGTGAATAGGAGACACCTTTTATCACGCCGGGCACAACAAGGAGCATTGTCCAAAGGAATGTATAGACACCTTCCAGGACCAACGTTCCGAATATGCGCAAAAAATCCTTATATCCATCAAACAGCGACTCTGCCTTAAACCCTGCAGCCGTACGTTTGTCTTCCAGAAATGCGTTTACATACGAATAGCCCACCGGAAGAACAAGCAGACTTCCGATGCCGCCAAGAATAGCAGAGGCAGCAACAGATATTGCTACATATACAAGCGTAAACAGCACAGGAGCCTCCCAACGGCCCTTGAGCTGCGCCCATCCCAAATCGCGGAAATACTGAGAATTTTTCTTCATAAATCTATCTGATTAGATATCAAGCACAGTCACCCAGCCGTGTGTATCGGGTTCGTCGCCATACTGTATTGCACGCAGTTTGTTGTAGAGTGCAGTACATACAGGACCGGGCTTGCCATCCTTTGCAAAAACATATGATGTTCCCTTTTCGAGGTCGTCGATGCGCTCGATGGGCGAAATCACGGCTGCTGTACCGCAAGCACCTGCCTCCTCGAATGTTGCGAGCTCCTCTTCGGGAATTGCACGCTGCTCCACTATCATGCCCATATCCTCGGCAAGCTGCATGAGACTGCGGTTGGTGATTGAGGGGAGGATTGATGTCGATTTGGGGGTAATGTAGCGGTTTTCTTTGATTCCGAAGAAGTTGGCAGCACCACACTCGTCGATATATTTCTTCTCCTTTGCATCGAGATAGAATTCGCATGAGTATCCTTTCTCGTGTGCCAACTGATTGGCTTTGAGGCTTGCAGCATAGTTGCCGCCTACTTTGTAACGGCCTGTGCCGAGAGGAGCCGAACGGTCGAACTCACGGATGATGACATAGGGATTGGTTGCGAAACCACCTTTGAAGTAGGGGCCTACTGGGGTTACGAATATAACAAAGATATACTCATCTGTGGGATGTACGCCAACCTGTGCTCCTACACCGATGAGCAGAGGACGTATGTAGAGTGATGCACCGCTTTCGTAGGGAGGGATGAACTCGCTGTTGAGCGAAACCACCTTACATACCATTTCGCGGAACATCTCTGTGCTTACCTGAGGCATGAGGATGCCGTCGCAGGTACTCTGCAGACGCTCGGCATTTGCCTCGAGACGGAAGATGCGCACCTTGCCATCCTTGCAACGGAAAGCCTTGAGGCCTTCGAATGCCTCCTGACCATAATGAAGACAGGTTGCAGCCATGTGGATGTTGAGTGTCTCTTCGCTACAAATTTCCATTTCACCCCATTTTCCGTCGCGATAACGGCAACGGACATTGTAATTTGTTTTCATGTAGCCGAATCCGAGACCCGACCAATCAATATTTTTCATATCGTAATATAGTTTTAATTTTCCAACAATAAATGCGCAATTCTATTTCTGCGCTCAGCCTGCAAATTTACACATAATAAATAAGATGCAATTTAATTTTGGATGAAAATTTGCCTTTTGTACAATTTTATCAACAAAAAAGCAGGACTGCCACAATATCTGCCGCAATCCCGCTATATGTCAGGAACCTCCCGGACTATATTCCGAAAGAGAGTTTATCTATTCCCTCAAAGACAAAGCTGCATATTCCGAGCAAAATTATTCCGACCAGGCAGACTACGAAACTGAGACGGGAATATTTACTGCTGGGGAAATAGGGTATCGGATTGTCGTTGGGAGCGATATACATTGCCTTCACCACCAACAGATAGTAGTAGAGTGAAATCACTGTGTTTATGAGGGCTATGAACACAAGCACCCAGAAGCCCGCCTTGAAGGCACTCATAAAGACAAAGAACTTGCTGAAGAAACCGGCAAACGGAGGTATTCCGGCAAGCGAGAAGAGAGCGAGTGTCATCAGCAGTGCCAACTTGGGGTTTGTCTTGTAAAGACCGTTGCAATCGTCGCGCGACACGTTCGAACGGGTGTAGTGCTCTATTGTCTCTATTATTCCGAAGACCGCAAGGTTGGCAAAGATGTAGACAAGCAGATAGTAGACAAGCGAGCTCATGCCATCTTTTGTACCACCGATGACGGCAAGCATTATGTATCCTGCCTGGGATATACTGCTGAATGCCATGAAGCGTTTGAGGTCGGTCTGTCTGATGGCAAAGAGGTTGGCAACAGTGATGCTGAGCACTGTGAGTATATAGATTATTATCTGCCAATACTTGATCATGGGGGCAAACACCTGTATCAGTATCACCATGAGGGTAAACGCCGCTGCGCCTTTGGAGATGACCGAAAGGTATGAAGAGACTACGGTCGGTGCACCCTGATAGGAGTCGGCTGTCCACAGATGGAAGGGAACGAGAGATATCTTGAAGCCCAATCCTGCGAAAAAGAGCACAAGGGCGAACACCTGCAAAGGTACTCCGGTGATAGCGGCGGCAACATCTGCGAAATAGAGTGTACCGGTAGTTCCATAGATGAACGATATTCCATAAATCATCACAGCCGAAGAGAACATCGATGTGAGGATATATTTCATACCTGCCTCTGCCGAGTGGTGGCGGTACTTGTCGAATGCCACAAGACAGGCAAGGGGCAACGACGCAAGTTCCATGCCTATGAAGAAGAGCAGGAAATGGCGTGCGCTTATCATTATATACATACCGAAGAGGGTACTCAACAACAGAGAGTAGAACTCGCCCTGCTTATGGGTGGTATTTGCACTGCGGAGCCATTTGTTGGCCTGCATCACAAGCAGCAGGGTACCGCCGGTGAGTATTGTCTTCACAAAGCCTATCATGGGGCAGCTATAATACATCCCGCTGAAGAGTTCAACCTCGTTGCAGCAGTCGAAGAGACACACAGCCGTGTGCAACATCAGCAACAGACAGGTTACGGGATGGAAATAGTGTCTCAACTTTCCGCGTCCCACAAGGTCGTATACAAATACCGCTACAAAGACAACCAGCAGGCTTATCTCGGGGCGCATTTCAAGAAATTGTATGTAGTTCATCTGTTTCGTGTTTAGGGATATATTATACTGAAGATATTACCTACACCTCCATCTATGAGGTTGCTCACCCACATCGGAGCAATGCCGAGACCTGCCACACAGATTATGAGGCAGATGACAGTGAAACGTTCGTCCCATGTCGCATCACTCAGTGCAAGATGGTGTTCGTTCTTGCACACACCGTAGAGAATCTTGCCCACCACGCGAAGTATATACACGGCTGTTATCACAATACTTGTGCAGGCTATTATGGTTACGCAACGATGGAAGAGGTCGGGCTGTTGGAAGGAGCCTACGAAAATTGTCATTTCGGCAATGAAGCCGCTGAATCCGGGAAGTCCGAGGTTGGCAAGTCCGGCGATTATATAACCGACCGACAGGAATGGCATTATCTTCATAAGTCCGCTCAGTTCGCGTATGTCGCGTGTGTGGGTACGACCGTAGATCATACCTATGAGCGCAAAGAAGAGGGCTGTCATGAGTCCGTGCGACAACATCTGCAAGATTGCACCGGTGCATGAGGTGCGTGTCATCATCAGCAAGGCGAAGAGCACAAGACCGCAGTGCGACACCGATGAGTAGGCATTTATGTACTTGAGGTCGGTCTGGCTGATTGCGCTGAGCGCACCGTAGACAACACTGATGGTGGTGAGTATGACAAATATCCAGGCAAGGTCGTTGGCTGCCTGCGGAAGCAGATACATCGCGATTCTGAAACAGCCGTAACCTCCGAGTTTCATAAGCACTCCCGCATGGAGCATCGACACCGAGGTGGGCGCACTTGCATGACCGTCGGGGCTCCATGTGTGGAAGGGGAAGAGAGCACCGAGCACACCAAAACCGAGGAATGTGAGCGGGAAGAAGATATACTGTATGTTTACGGGGATATTTCCCATTTCGGCAATCTCGAGGATGTTCATCGTTGTTGCTCCGCTACCGAAATATATTCCCAATATACCCATCAGCAGGAATGCCGAGCCACCCATAAGCATGAGCGTAAGTTTCATTGCCGAGTACTCTTTCTTTCCACTGCCCCACACTCCTATGAGCAGATACATGGGGATGAGGGCTGTCTCGTAGAACATGAACATGGCGAACATATCTGTCGAGATGAAGAAGCCGAACACTCCGAGCGACAGCAATACATACCATAGGAAGAACTCCTTTGTCAGAGGTTGCAGCCTCCACGATGCGAATGTGCCGGTGAAGACAATGATTGCCGAGAGCAGTATCATTGCCACGGATATTCCGTCGACACCTATCGAGTAGCAGATGTTGAGCGGGGCATACCACACCCACGAGTCGGCATAGAGGAACGGGGCGTCTGCGCCTGCTGAGCGCTGCGAAAGGAAGTCTATTGTAAGGTATACCGAAAGTGCCAGCAGCAGCGTTGAGCCGACAACCATCACACTGCGTATCTGACGCAGATTGCGTGCACACCACAATGCAAGAAGCATTGCAAGGGGCAGTAATATGAAAAGGTTAAGTATATTCATTGTCCTATATACTTATATGGGTTATACAAGAAATATCAATATTAGCGCAAGTATCATCACTCCGTGGAGGAAATATATACTGTACGACTGTATGTTTCCGCTCTGGAAGCGGCGTATACGATACGAAACTGTCTGAGTCACAGAGGCAAGCATATCCATTGTTCCGTCGATTACATGTTTGTCGAACCATGCTATAGGTCGGCTTATGCCGCGGAATATAATCTTCTTGGTAACGAAGAGCCATAGTTCGTCCATATAGAAACGGTGATATGCTGCAATGAGGAATTTACGGCTCTGCACCTTGACGGTGAGCACAAGTTTGCTGCGTCCCTTCGCATACATTATCGTTGCCACTGCAATTGCCGAAACGGCGAGCAATATACTCGATACAGCAACAGCCGTGTCGAGGTGTATGGTGTATGCGTGTCCGTTGCTGCTGATGAATTCGCCGAACGGTATGAAGCCAGCCAGTGTACTTACGATTGCAAGAATAACGAGCGGGGCAGTCATTGCGAATGGTGCTTCGTGGGGAGCATGGGGCTTCTCGGCCAACACACCCTTCTTGTAGAGAGCAAGCTGCGACTCGTAGTGGCTGTGTCCCCAGAAGATAAGGTAGTAGAGACGGAACATATAGAATGCCGTAAGCGCTGCCACTCCGCTCATGAAAACTCCCATCATCAACGAGTAGTCGTAACATGCCGTCAATATCTCGTCCTTGCTGAAGAAGCCGCTGAACGGAGGTATACCGGCGATGGCAAGACAGGCGATAAGGAATGTTATATGCGTCACGGGCATATATTTTCTGAGACCGCCCATCTGGTCGCGCTCGTTACTGTGCACAGCATGTATTATGGAGCCTGCACCGAGGAAGAGCAATCCTTTGAACATTGCATGGGTGAAGAGGTGGAACATTGAGGCCATGTAGCCGAGTCCGCCATCATGAGGGTCGTCAGATGTGCATACGCCCAATGCCACCATCATGAATGCTATCTGCGATATTGTAGAGAAGGCAAGAACCCTCTTGATGTCTGTCTGTGCGCAGGCTACCACTGCCGCATAGAGCGCGGTGAACGCTCCGATGTATGCCACTATGTGCAGCACCTCGGGAGCGTATCCGATGAAGAGCGGGAACATACGCGCCACAAGATAGACTCCTGCCACCACCATTGTTGCAGCATGGATGAGCGCCGACACCGGTGTGGGACCCTCCATCGCATCGGGCAACCAGATATGCAAGGGGAACATCGCGCTCTTTCCGGCACCACCGATGAACATGAGTCCGAGGGCAACGGGCAACACCACTCCTGCCGAAGCGAGCAGCCTTGCGTCGGGGGTAAAGGAGAATGTGCCTGCATAGTATCCGTAGAAGAGTATGCCCACCAGGAAGAAGAGGTCGGCAAAACGTGTTACGATGAACGCCTTCTTGGATGCAGCGATAGCAGCCTTCTTTGTATAGTAGAAACCGATGAGCAGATAGGAAGATACACCCACAAGTTCCCAGAACACATACATTTGGAAGATGTTGGTGGCTACAACCAGTCCCAGCATCGAGAATGTAAAGAGCGACAGGAATGCGTAGTAGCGCTGGAATCCCTTTTCACCCTTCATATATCCGAAGGAGTAGATATGCACCATCAGACTGACAGTACTTATCACTATGAGCATCATCACCGAAATAGGGTCGAGCATTATACCCATGTCTATGTGCAGATTTTCGGTAAAGGGCAACCATGTGATATTATAGGGGGTGAGCGTAGGGAAAAGACCGTCCGCACCGCGTCCTGCTCCGAAATAGAGCGCTGCTGTAGTGTAGGAGAGCACCGCAACCGCGGCAAGCGAAACTGTTCCTATGGTTCCTGCTACCTTATGCGGCATCTTCATGCCCGCAAGGGCGAGCACTAAAAAACTGAGCAACGGAAGTGCCAATATGAATATAGTAAACTCCATAGTCGCTTAAAATTTGAGGTTCTTGAGACTCTTTAATCTTATCGTGCGCAGGTTGCGGTAGACATTGAGGATAATCGCTATCGCCACAGCTGTCTCTGCCGCCGCAATGCCTATGGCGAATAGCGTGAAGAAGAATCCTTCGAGCTGTTCGGGATAGTAGTAGGCGTTGAAGACTGCAAAATTTATATCCACTGCATTCAGCACAAGCTCGGTGCTTATGAGGATGGCAAGCAGATTGCGTCGTGTGAAGAAGCCGAAGACTCCGATGAAGAACATCAGAGCGGCAAGTACAAGGTAGTATTCGGCGGGTATCATGGTATATATCTGTTTATTGTTGAATTGTAGGCTATCTTTTTCGTGCGATCAACAATGCTCCCACCATGCAGGCAAGCAGAAGCACGCTCACCACTTCGAACGGAAGCACAAAATTGTATTTGTCGGCACCCATCATCGTCTTTCCTATCAGATCCATGGGAACCATGGCTGTAGATGGTTTCACCTCAGGGAAACTGTGGGTAAATATGAGGTATATGCTCAACGCAAGTCCGGTAACGGCTGCGGTGAAACCTGCCGTATATCGCAGTATGGAGGTGTGTGTGAGGTCGCGCGTTCCTTTACCGATGAGCAACGCTGCAAAGACAAACAGCACGATGATACCGCCTGCATACACTGTCACCTGCACCGCACCGAGGAAGGTATAGTGAAGGATGAAATAGATGCCGGCTGTACCGAAGAGGACAAACAGCAGATATACGGTCGCACGCATGATGTTACGCGTGGTAACTGCAAGCAAGGACGCCACGACCATGAGGGTGGCAAGTCCTGCAAATATTATAGAAAGTGTATTGAATTCCATACTCTACGTTATTTATTCAGCTTCTGTATTAACTTACTGCGGTCGAAGACTGCATTTTCGAAATCGTTGCTAAACTCGATTGCTCCCTTGGGGCAGGCATTTACGCACAACTGGCAGAACATGCAGCAACCGAGGTCGTACCTGTACTCTACAAGCACCTTCTTGCTTTTGCCGGTCTCTTCGTCGGTTACGCTCTTGGTGGTGATGCTGATGCTGCCGTTGGGGCAGGCATTCTGGCACAGTCCGCAGGCTATGCATCTGTTGTTGCCCTCCTCGTCGTGGGGCATCACAAGACGGGCGCGATGGCGCTCCGATATTTTCAGGCTCTTTCTGTTCTCGGGATACTGCTCCGTAACTTTGGGGGTAAAGAACTCCTTCAGTGTTACGGACATGCCCGTAAGCAGAGACTTCAGTGTGCAATATATGCGACCTATATATGTTATATTGTCTTTCATCTTGGTCTGTTTTTAAATAACTAAAGTGTCCATCCCATCACCACGCAGAGTGTCATTATCAGCAGGTTTATCAGTCCTATCGGCACAAGGTATTTCCACTCGAGCGTAATGACTTGGTCGATGCGCAGACGCGGGAATGTCCACTTAACCCACATCAGCAACCAGATTACAAAGAAGGTCTTGCCTGCGAACCATACTATTCCGGGGATAAAGTCCATTACTGCATTGAAGCCGTCGAGTCCGGGAATATGAAGCGGCATCCATCCTCCGAGAAAGAGTGTGGAGGCTATACCCGACACGATGAAGAGGTTCATGAATTCAGCCACATAGAAGAATCCGAATCCCATACCCGAATACTCAGTGTGGTAACCTGCTGTAAGCTCCGACTCTGCCTCGGGGAGGTCGAAAGGTCCTCTGTTTGTCTCGGCATTTCCGGCTATCAGATAGATGATGAAAGCCGTAACTGCCGGCAGATGCCCCTTGAAGATGAACCATACATCCGCCTGTTTTTCCACTATCTCGCTCAGTTGCAGAGTGCCGCTGAGTACCACGAGGGTGAGCATGCTGAGACCTATCGAAAGTTCGTAACTCACCATCTGGGCGCCGCTTCGCATGGCACCTATCATCGAGAACTTGTTGTTGCTGCTCCATCCGGCAAGCATAATCCCGAGTACTCCGAACGAGGAGGTTGCCATGATAAAGAATACTCCCACATTGAAGTCGAGCACTTCGAGACCATTGGCAAACGGGAGACAACTAAATGTGAGCACAGAACTAAGCACCACAAGATAGGGTGCAAGGTTGTAGAGCATATTGTCGGTGCGCTTAAGATGGATTATCTCTTTGATTATCATCTTGAAGACATCGGCAAACACCTGCAGCAATCCCCAGAATCCAACACGCATCGGACCCAATCGGCATTGGAAGGCTGCACAAACTTTGCGTTCCATGAATATCATCACTATAGCGAGCATTATGTATGCCACAAGCACACAGAGGGCTACAAGCACACATTCGAGGAACACCACCATTCCCGACGGCATCAGCGAGCGCAGGAACTGGTCTATGGCTGTTGTTATTATACTGAAATCGAACATATATATACTCTTCTGTTATCGGTCAATATCGGGGATTACATAGTCGAGGGTGGCGCCTATTGCCATAAGGTCGGCAATCTTGCAACCCTTCAGCAGTGTATGCATGGAGGCGACAAGAGGCAGTCCCATCGGACGGAATTTTATGCGGTAGGGCGATTTGTCGCCACGGCTCTCGATGAATACTCCGAACTCACCGCGTGAGCCTTCAACAGCTGCATGATAGCTTCCTTCGGGGATGCGTATTATGGGCTTTGTCTTCACCTTGTAGTCGCCTTCGGGGATATTGTCTATCAACTGGTCGATTATCCTTACCGATTCCACAATCTCGTCTATACGCACGCGCAGACGGTCGTAGCAGTCGCCCTTGCTGTAGAGTATCTCTTTGAATTCCACCTTGTCGTAAAGGGCATACGGGTGGCGCTTGCGCACATCGCACGACCATCCTGCCGCACGACCAGTGCCGCCGGTACATCCGTATGAGATTGCATCCTCGAGTCTGAGGGCACCTACATCAATCATTCGTTTGCGGGTGATGGTGTTGTTGGTGAAGACGTCGTTGTACTCCTGCAACTTGCCGAGAATATATTTGCAATATTCCTTCACTTTAGCGGCAAAGCCGGGGGTAATGTCGGCCTGCACACCACCGATTGTGTTGTAGTTCTGTATGAGCCTGCCACCTGTTACCTCCTCGAATATGTCGAGCAGTTTCTCGCGGTCGCGGAAACCGTAAATGAAGGCCGTGAGTGCCCCCAGGTCCATAGCGGCACATGAGATGAAGAGCAGATGGGAGTCGATACGCTGCAACTCGTCCATTATGGTGCGGATATATTGCGTGCGGTCGGTTATCTCAAGTTCCATTGCCTTCTCTATGCACATGCAGAGTGCATGGCGGTTCTGATGGGCACTCAGGTAGTCGAGTCGGTCGGTGAGTGCTAATATCTGTGGATATGTATATTTTTCGCTTATCTTTTCTATTCCTCGGTGTATGTATCCGCAATGCACATCAACCTTGCGTATGAATTCTCCCTCGAGCGACAGGCGGAAGCGCAACACTCCATGGGTTGCAGGGTGCTGCGGACCTATGTTTATCACATACTCCTTGTCGTCGAAACTGTTGTCGGGAGTGATGTTTATGCTGCCGTCGGGAGCGGTTGTGTAGAGATAATCCTCTTCGTTCTTTTCGCTGAACATTCTCACCGGGTTCACCGCTTCGCTCTCATCGTAGTCCTTTCTCAGCGGATAGCCCACCCAGTCGTTGCGCAGATAGAGACGGTGCATGAAAGGATGTCCCGAAAATACAACACCAAAGAAGTCGAACACCTCGCGTTCGTACATATTTGCTATCTGCCAGATGTCGCTTACGGTGGGAATTATTGTCTTTTCGCGGTCGGTGGTGCGGGTAGCAACTGCTATGTTCTCTTTTGTAGCACTGTTCTCGAGCATATATATGGCACCAATGCCTTCTTCGCCCCAGTCCATGCCTATCATATCGCGCAAGAAGTCCATGCCTTTTTCTTGTCGCAATGCCTCCATACGGGGTCGGAATTCGCTTAATGGTATAAAGGTTATATTCATTGCTCTGTCTCTTTATCGGTTATATCTTGCGGTACATTTGTTATTATCATGGGATAGTCGTCGACCGGTGCATCGCTCTTCTGCCGGCGGTTTACTCCGCCGAAGAATTTCTCCACCTTCACTTTGCGCTGCAACTGCATCATGCCATAGAGGATAGCCTCGGGACGGGGAGGGCATCCGGGAATATATACATCGACGGGGATTATCTTGTCCACTCCATTGAGTACATGATAGGAACTTTTGAAGGGTCCTCCGCTTATGGCACATCCACCGACAGCCACCACATATTTGGGCTCTGCCATCTGGTCGTAGAGACGCTTCAGCACCGGTGCCATCTTGTGGGTTATAGTGCCGGCGACCATTATGAGGTCCGCCTGACGGGGAGAGTTTCGCGTTACCTCGAAGCCGAAGCGGGCAAAGTCGTAACGGGCTGCTCCCACCGACATGAATTCGATTCCGCAACAGCTGGTTGCAAAGGTAAGCGACCACAGCGAATTGCTGCGTCCCCAGTTTATGAGGTCGTCGAGTGCGCCTACGACTACATTTGTGCGCTCGCTGTTAATTTCCTTTATAAGGGATTCGAGGGTTTCGTTATCTTTGAATTCCTCGTAGGGGATAGATTTTATTACAGGTTTTTTCATTTCCATTCGAGTGCTTTTTTACGCCATGCGTATGCCAATCCCAATATCAATATAAAAAGAAAGAACGATATTCCAAACAGTGCATCGACTCCCATCTCGTGGACTATGGTTGCCCAGGGAAAGAGAAAGACTGTCTCAATATCGAACATCAGGAAGAGAATTGCAAAGAGGTAGTAACCCACTCTGAACTGCATCCATGTTTTTCCTTGCGTAGGGATACCGCATTCGTATGCTTCGCTCTTGTTCTTATTGAATGAGCGCGGGGATATCAGACGTGCGATGAGCATCGTTACCCCGACAAACAGAAACGATGCCACAATCATAGTAAACAGCAGAACGTAATAGCTCATGTATACTTTTTGTTTGGTTTGGACAATAGCATTATTCGGCAAAGAATCTTGCCGGCACGGGCGGCCTCGTCGTTTGTGGCGGAATGGTCGGGCGTGTAGACTTATGATGGTTCGCCATTGGCAAAGTTAATAATTTTATATTTAATCGTACCCTATATAAATGTTATTTTTAATTTAAATTCAATAATCATTGCATAATAATCCGGCTTGATCACAAAAGAAGAGAGCGCCGGTCTGCCAGCAGATATATTTGCAAACATTACTGTCCGGTAAACATGCTTAAGCCCTTAAGGTTCTATTCTTTAAGTTGTTACAAGCCCCATTGCTTCATTGAGAGGTTCATTGCTTCATTGATGCGCATTAAGCTTTTAGGCAGACTGCGCCAATGACTTTTGGAAAGAGGCGAGGACTGTTTGAG
>JAZNKR010000024.1:0-4088 GCA_045578665.1 Bacteroidaceae bacterium
GTGAATATAATCCTTGCAGCGGCTGCATATAACTTCAAAAGAGCTATGAAAGCTCTTTTATTACTCATGCAAAAAATCAGAGAAATCCTAATTACTGATAGAATTTCTCTGAAAATGAATTTTTAAGGGACGACTATTTAAGTCAATGATTGGAACTCCCTCGCCCTGCGGGCACTCCCTCTTCAAGAGGGAGAATGTCATACATTATTAACCTTCAGGAATTTACATTCCTCCTCTTGAAGGGGAGGTGGATTCAACAGAGCCAGCGGTTGAAGACGGAGGAGTTCAAAAACATAAGCAGAAGAAAAATTTACCGGACACTAATATAATAAATTTGATAATCATATGACTTAAAAGGAGGCAGTGTCGAAATGTTGACACCACCTCCTTTTAAGTCATATTTCCGTCTATGCTATTTCACATAAATCTTTTCGCTCTTCACTGCTCCGTTGCGATAGAGATACTTCGCTATATTGAATCCTTTAGCAGGAGTATCGGAAGCTACGCCGCCGATTGTATAGTACTTGACTGAAACAACCTCGTCGCCATCGACTACGGGGGTATTTATAGAGGTGGTATTTGCAGCCAAAAGACGAAGGTTCCAACGTGCCGCTGCATCATCCATCACATCGTACACCACATATCCCACGATGTTGCTGCCATTCTGGTTGTTGTAGGCATAGATTTTTCTGTATTCAACAGAGGGATCGCATATAGCAAAAGAGGCATTGCCCTTGTAACTTACCAGGAAAGGCTGTTCGGGCTCCTCGGAAGTGCCGAGAGGCATATCCATGCTCTCTGCGCCTGCCACATAAAAACCGGTGCCCACATTCTTGATGTAATAGGTATTCTTTACCTCCTCTTCGCCAATGTAACCGAATGTCAGCCACTCGCTCACGATGTTGGACTCGGCAGCCGAAATCAATTCGAAACAGAAGGTGGAGTCCATAGCCTCGCCATTCAGAGGAGTTGCTTCCCAACGATAGATGTAGGTGTCGGGCCTCTTCTCGTCCTCGGCACATCTGATAGCCATCTTGCTTCCTGCAAGCACCTCGAAGCGGTCCAATGCGCTCTCCAGCACATAAACGCCCTCTACAACAGGATTGGGGAGAACAGAGAGAGAGGCTTCGATTGCATTGTCGAGTCGCTCGACTACTGAGGCGGCAGCATCGATGTTGCCGACAGCTGCAACAGCCTCTGCCTCGGCGATGGTTGCCATGAAGGGAGACATTCCCGCATAGCATCCGGGGTCGTTGCCCACAGCTATATCAAGCTCTTTGGCACTATTGAGCACTGCATCCAACAGGAGGAGCCGGGGATTTTCGACATTGACGCGATAGATATACCAGTCGCACTGTCCGTCAAATTCACACTCCTCGAGCGAAGCAAGGGGATTGATTCCAAGTTCACCTTCCCAATCCTCGAAGACAAGATAGGGGAAGTTGCTGTCGTCGCTCTCCTCGTAGATGGCGAACGAACCGGGGAAATTGCCTACCGTGCGCTGTGCAATTGTTATCTTCGAAGCCAATGAACGGTAATTGCTCTTTGCAAACGTTGTTTCGTTTCTGCCCCAATATGCTCCGCTGCTGAGACTGCGGATGTAATATTTGCCGTCGCCTGCCGACTTTATCGTATAGGCGCATTGGGTGTTGAACAGGGCTGAGAGTTTCTTTGTGTCGGCATAGAAACCACCCTCGCCTGCCTGACAATTGACCTTGTCGCAATCGTCGAGACCGAAGATGGCATACACACCGTCGTCGGTTATCTGCGAAAGGTCGGTTATCTTCTCAAGCTCTGTGGCAGCATAGTTTTCGGCATACTCCACCGAGTCGGGAGCCACTCTTACACCATATTCGCCAAAAATGAATTTGACAGGATTCTCATTGCCGAGCTTGTAACCCTTCTGCACATAGCGGAAGCTGTTGATGGGCTCTTTCAGCTGAATATCCAAATAGAAATACTGGGGATTATCGGAATAGCCATAAACATCTGCGCGCGACGCGTCGAACGCTCCTCTTGCAAAGGTCGACTCCTTGCCGTCGACAAGCGCCTTGAGAGACGAACCTCCGAATGTCGTCAGGGAGTTCATGGTTATCATATCCTCGGTGATTGCAATCTTGTTGCCAAGATTGTCGTAGAGTTCGAACTCGGTGATTGAGGGGACATCGTAGCCGAGATATTCTGTGGGACCATCGGTGCTTATCACAGTGAAGCGCAACGACGATGCAGCCTTGTTCATATAATAGACGGGCGACTGCCATGCGTATCCTCCATAAGATTGCAGTTCGCCGGGAAGTTTGTCGCCGGGGGTACCCACCATGAAGGGGAACTCGGCTATATATTGGATGCGCGATGCCCAGAATGCCTTTATCGTAGCCTGAAGGCGGTCGATGGATTCGTCGATGAGCGAAACTCTGGAGCTGTTGTCTACTACTTCACAAATATCTGTGATGAAAAATTGCAGACGCTCCTCCATATCCTCGGGATAAGTACCGCGCTGCCAATCGGGTGCTGAGGAGACTGCAAGTTCGCCGGTTGCCATGTTGTCGCACAGGACTGCGATGCTGTCTACACAGAGATAGGCATATTCGGCTGTGTAGGCACAAACCTCATTATTGAGAAGACGCTCGCTTTCGCACAGTTCGGAGTATGTGATGCCGCTATTGTCGAGACTCTTCTCTGCAACGGCTATCGCCCGGGCAAATTCACCGTTCAGACCTTCGCCGTCAGACGCATCGAAATAGGCGGAATACTTTGCCAAACGCGCACGTGCATCGTCGATAGCCCGTTGCAGACGGGGCGCAAATGCAGCACCGCTTACGTTTGCCTTATAGAGCGTAAATACCTGGCTGAAAGGAATATCGGAGCCCGAGGTTGTGCCGTCGTCGTTCTTCACGACTGTCGCCATGCGCATATATGTATTCTGCACAATGAGATAGCTGTCGTCCATCATCTGAAGCTCGAAATTGCCATCGGCGGTCTGTTTGAAGGAGATGTCGGCAGCATCATCCTCAACATCGGTCCAGAGAACTTCGCCTGCACCCTTTTCTGACATTTTTGCAATGTAGCGTTCTTTATTTACATACTTCACCTTGTAGGTATTCTCCTTGCCCTCGACGGGGATGAGAGAGAATGCTCCAAACGGCGAGGGGGTGGAGGTTGTGAGACAAGGTGCCTCGAAGAAGCCGCCACCGGGGTGTGTACGGTCGTATGTGGTGTATTTCCACTCGGGGCTATGACCCTCGAGGACAAAGAGGGTGCCTTCCTTGCCCAAATCCTCAATGTCGGTTATCTTCTCTACCGTGAGGTTCTGCTCGGGACAGGGCATATAGTCTGTTCCGGGGGTGAGACCCACAAGAGTGGGGATGGGAGTGGTGTACATGGGATGGCTGCTCCATGAAACCGAAAAATCATTTATAGGCTTTTCGAATGTCAACTCTATGTAGTGGTAATTGCCATCAAATGTTCCTCTGCCCGAAGTGCTCTGGAAGTAGGTCATACTGTCGCTGTCGCACAGCGATGCGAGTTTGGAGCCGTTGTTGATGGCATTTGACGACATTTCGAAAGAGATGGATGCTCCGTCGGCGTCGAAAACGCGGAGTTCGGACAATGCAATGTACGGGAATCCGGGACCACGTCCTGCACGACCCGAATATGATGTCGTCGCAGCTTCGGTTCCTGCAGTCTCGCAGACGGTGATGCGGAGTTTGTCGGTTGGCTCATCGAAACTCAGGAGCGGTGATCTGTAGCTGCAGATGTATCTTGCCAAAGAGGCGTCGAACAAAGGTCTTGTTCCCGGCAGTCCGTCTGCTGCTGTGAGCGTTACGGGCCATTGATTCCTGGCACCGGCTGTGATTGTTGCCATTATGGCTACAAACAATAGAAGTAGATGCTTTCTCATGGATTGTATATTATAAAATCATTTTTGCAAAGATAATTACAAACGAGCGAGAAATATGAAGTTTACTTCAATATTTTTCAAAGCGAGTGCAGGATATCTTCGAGGTTTACCTCAAAGATAATTACAAACGAGCGAGAAATATGAAGTTTACTTCAATATTTTTCATTAGTATCCGGTGAAAATCAAT